>NZ_JAOTNW010000004.1:0-393573 GCF_036346515.1 Pseudomonas sp. AM4(2022) | reverse complement strand
TGGCTCCACGACCTGGACTCGAACCAGGGACCCAATGATTAACAGTCATTTGCTCTACCAACTGAGCTATCGCGGAATGCGCCGTATGTTACTGATTAAAAAGAAGAAGTCAAGCATCCTCTGACACTTTCCGTAAATCGCCCCCCTGCTCGCTTGAATACGACGGTTCCTTGGCAAGTTCCAACCAGGCCCGTGCCGCCGGTGGCAGGTGGGCGCTGGCGCGCCAGGCCAGGGCAATGTGCCAGTCGGTGTGGGGTTCGTCCAGGGGGATCAGGGCGATGCCGGGGTGTTGGTGCTTGTGCGCCAGCATCCGCGGCAGGAAGGCGACGCCCAGACCGGCGGTGACCAGATCGACGATAAAGTCGATCTGCCCGCTGCGAGCAGTGACTTTGGGGGTTACGCCTTTACGCTCGCACGCACTGAGGATCTTCGCGTTGAGGGCAAAACCCGCTTCGAACAGGATGAACGGCGAGTCCGCCAGGTCGGTGAAGTCGATGCGCTCGCGCTGGGCCAGTGGGTGACCCATGGGCAATACGGCGATCAATGGCTCGTTGCGCACCGGTTGGTAGTCAAAACCTTCATCAACTGGCAGCAGCAAGGCGGCGAGGTCAACCTCCCCCGCTTCCAGGCATTCGCGCAGCCTTTTGCTGCCGTACTCGGTCAGTTCGATGTCGATGCCAGGGTAACGGCTGCGGTAAGTGGCGAACATCGCCGCAAACAACACGCCGCACCCTACCGGCGGCAGGCCGATGCGCAGCACGCCGCGCTTGAGGCCGCGCAGGTCGTTGATTTCAGCCATCAGGTCGGTGCGTTCGGCGAGCATTACCAGGGCGCGGCGGTAGGCAATTTCGCCGGCTGCGGTGAGTTCGTTCTTGTGGCCAAGGCGATTGAGCAGCGGCATGCCTAATTCGTCCTCAAGGGTCTTGACCGCTTTGCTGACGGTGGACTGGGTCAGGGCAACCACTTCGGCCGCCTGGGAGAACCCACCCTGGCGCACCACTTCGACAAACGCACGCAAGGTTCGCAGGTTCATCAGTATTCCTTAGGCGACTGGATAGTAGTGATAAAAGTTGTTTTTATCATGTCACAACTTTGCTTATGGTGTAGCACTTTGCCCTGTGGAGACACCGTCGATGATCATCTCGTCCGCTTCCGACTACCGCGCTGCGGCCAAGCGCAAGTTGCCGCGCTTTCTGTTCGATTACATCGACGGCGGCGCCTACGCCGAGCACACGCTGCGGGCCAACAGTTCGGACCTAGCCGAGATCAGCCTGCGCCAACGCATCCTGCGCAATGTCGACAACCTGAGCCTGAGCACCCACTTGTTCGGCACGGAACTGGCGATGCCGGTCATCCTTAGCCCGGTCGGCCTGACCGGTATGTATGCGCGACGCGGTGAAGTGCAAGCGGCCAAGGCGGCGGCCAACAAACACATCCCCTTTTGCCTGTCGACGGTGTCGGTGTGTTCGATTGAGGAAGTGGCCTCGCAAAGCCCGCAGTCGATCTGGTTCCAGCTGTATGTGCTCAAGGATCGCGGCTTCATGCGCAATGCTCTGGAGCGGGCGCAGGCCGCCGGGGTGACCACCTTGGTGTTCACCGTTGACATGCCGACACCGGGCGCACGCTACCGTGACGCTCACTCGGGCATGTCCGGCCCCTACGCGGCGCAGCGACGCATGTTGCAGGCGGTGACCAAGCCGCAGTGGGCCTTCGATGTGGGCTTGATGGGTCGCCCTCACGACCTGGGCAATATCTCCAAATACCTGGGCAAACCTACCCACTTGGAGGACTACATTGGTTGGCTGGCCAACAACTTCGACCCGTCGATCAGTTGGAAAGACCTGGAGTGGATCCGCGAGTTCTGGAAAGGCCCGATGATCATCAAGGGCATCCTTGACCCGCAGGATGCCAAGGACGCGGTGAGTTTCGGTGCCGACGGCATCGTGGTCTCGAACCATGGCGGCCGCCAGCTCGACGGGGTGCTCTCCACGGCCAAGGCGTTGCCGCCGATTGCCGAAGCGGTGGGCGATGACCTGACCGTGCTGGTGGACTCCGGCATTCGCTCCGGGCTCGACGTGGTGCGCATGCTCGCCCTGGGCGCCAAGGCGTGCCTGCTGGGGCGTGCCACCGCCTATGCGCTGGCCGCCGAGGGCCAGTATGGGGTGGAGAACCTGCTGGACATCTTCGCCAAGGAAATGCGCGTGGCCATGACCCTGACCGGGGTCACCTCCATCGCGCAGATCGACCGTACCACCCTAGTCTAATGCTGATAGGTACGGTGTACTTTGTTTGCGAATAACCGATGCGTGGTTTATTTGCGACAAACAACTCGCACCACTGAAACAGTAACGTCAACCGGGCCGGCGGCAACGCTGGCCTAAATCAGCCAAATAACTGGCGCCATGCGTTAACGGATTTTTCTTACATCTAAAACAGTTAATTGATTCATAAGCAGTTTTGCTAACTAAACCTACTTGGCATGAATCTCGCTCTAGTACTGTTCAAGCAGGTTCGGCGATGACAAGACGTGCGGCAGTGCCCCGGGGTTATAACCCACGGAAAAGCGGTTTAAACTGTTTCCAATGTTTTACGGAACTGACGGATCAGTAAGACGCTTGGCACTTGCCACTCTCATCCCGCCTGTAAGACAGCCCAGTGCTTAGAGGCCACCCGCTTATGAAAACCCCCACCCAGACCAACGCAATTGACTTTGACAGTGCCAAATTGCAACGCCTGGGATTTGGCCAGCCATCCTTACGCCCACGCCGCCCCGCCACCCTCGCCGAACTTCGCCAGCAACTGAACCAGCAGTTGCAGACCAGCCTGGAGCCGGAGCGCATCCTGGGCCTGTTCTTTCGTGAGGTTCAGCGCCTGGTGCCGCTGGACGCGCTGCAATACCGCCACGCCGCCAGCGACCTGCGCCTGGAGTTTGGCCACCGAGGTCATCACTCCGTCAGCTACACCCTGAGCCATGAAGGCGAGCACCTGGGGGAACTGGTCTTTCGTCGCAACCAGCGGTTGCTTGAAGAGGAACTGAGCCAGCTTGAACTGCTGCTGGTGACCTTGCTTTATCCGATGCGCAACGCCCTGCTCTACCGCGCCGCCACCCGCAGCGCCCTGCGTGATCCGTTGACCGAAACCGGCAACCGTGTGGCCATGGACCAGACGCTGCAGCGAGAAATCGACATGGCACGCCGGCACCTGCATCCGCTGTCGTTGTTAATGCTGGACATCGACCACTTCAAGAAAATCAACGACACCCATGGGCATGCCGCAGGCGACAGCGTGCTGCGCGCCGTGGCCGGGGCGATCAAACGCCAGCTGCGCAACGTAGACATGGTGTTCCGGTTTGGCGGGGAAGAGTTTTTGATCCTGCTGTCCAACACCGGTCGCGATGCCGCGAGGATGGTGGGAGAGCGCCTGCGCCAGGCGGCACAAGCCCAGGATTACTGGGTGGAGGGCACGCGAATCGAACTGACCGTGAGCCTCGGTTGCTCGACGCTGCTGGCGGCCGAGTCGGCTGAAAGCCTGCTGCGCCGGGCCGACAATGCGTTGTATGTGGCTAAGCGCGAAGGTCGTAACCGCTTGGCGATGGCGGGGTAAGGTCAGTTGTGGCGAGGGAGCTTGCTCCCTCGCCACAAGTACCATCAGAACAGTTACATCACGCCTCGCTGGCGATGCGCACAGGGCGCTCGCGAACGGCTGGTGCCTTGTCTTTCTCAGTATTCTCTAGACGCATGCAGCTTTCCAGGAACAAGTGCATGTAGTCGTAGCTCTTGCATACCGCCTGGCGCAACTCTTCCTGCAGGGCCTTGCTCGGGTTGGTCCCGGCCAAAGTGCAGATGATTTCCAGAGCTTCCCAAGGGTGGGCGTCGTCGTACTGGGCATGCATCTTCAGCCACTTCATCGCCCGCTTGCGATCTTCCTCCGGGAAGGCGGCGGCATACACACCGGTAGAGCAGACCACGGCGGACCACTCCCCCGTCGCTCCCTCGATCGCGTAGTTGGTGGCGGCAATCGCGACGATCAACGCATCCGCCGAGCTGGTATGCCAGCACCAATGGCTCAGTGCGTGCAACTCGGGCGGCACCTCCTGCGCTTGCAGTTCTTCAAGGCTGACGCCGTGAGCCCGCGCCCAATTGACCCAATAGTCGGCATGGTTGAGCTCCACGCGAATGTTGCGCATCAGCCAACGGCGCGCCATATCCTCCCCAGGATGGCGGGCAAACTTGGTCTTGGTCAGGTTCTGCGCCATGTACAAGGCAAACTGTTCCACCACCGGCCAACCACCAATCAGGTAGTGGCGCATGGTCTTGGCGCTGAGGGCGTTGTCGCGCATGCGCTGGTACAGTTCGTGCTCGACAACCCGACGCTTGCTCTCGCTACAGTCCCGGATCAATTGCTGCGCCCAGGCGGGGTAACTCGAGGCTTCCATAAGCGGGCCGGTTCTGTTGAATGTGTCGATCACTGTGGGGCTCCTTTTCAAGTGTGATTGTACAGACCAGCAAATGTTTCAGCGGAAAGTGCCGGGCGCCTTGAATAACAGTGGCTGCGGCCGCTCAGGTCGGCACTGCAAGCTATCAAAGGTAAACAATTGCGGGCGTTCAATCAGGTAGCCCTGAGCGTAATCCACACCTATCTCAAGTAAAGCCTGTTCGATCTGGGGTGTTTCAACAAACTCGGCAATTGTGCGCTTACCCATGACGTGGCCGATGTGGTTGATCACTTCGACCATGGCGCGGTTAATCGGGTCGTCCAGCATATCCTTTACGAAACTTCCATCGATCTTCAGGAAGTCTACAGGTAAATGTTTCAAATATGCGAATGAGGACATTCCGGCGCAAAAGTCATCGAGTGAAAAATGGCACCCTAACGCTTTGAGTTCATTAATAAATCGAATCGCACTGCCCAAATTGGCTATAGCGCTGGTTTCAGTTATTTCAAAACAAATCATTTCCGGTGGAATGTTGTAAGTATCGAATTTCTGACGTAAAAATCCTAAAAAGTCATCGTCGCCAATGGTTATGCCTGACAGATTAATCGCACACATGGCCATGGGTCGGCCCGGACGCTCATGCATGCAGCGGGCAATAATCTTGAATACGTTTTCCACTACCCAACGATCCAGGGACGTCATCAACCCGTAACGTTCGGCCGCCGGAATAAAACTGTTGGGCAAAATGATCCGCCCCGCTTCGTCATGCAGGCGCAAGAGAATTTCGATGTGCCCATTGCCGGCGTCGGTAGGGCCCAAAGGCGCAATTTCCTGGGCGTAGAGGCAAAAGCGGTCTTCCTCAAGAGCGATATGCAGCCGCTGTACCCAGGCCATCTCGCCAAACCGCAGAGACAACTCCGAGTCGTCGACATGGTAGACCTGCACCCGGTTCCGCCCTTTTTCCTTGGCCATGTAGCACGCCATGTCGGCGGCGCGCAGGGAGGTTTCCAGGGTGGTCGGGGTTTGCGAGATATGCACCAGGCCGATGCTGACAGTGGTCATGAAGGGCCGCCCCTTCCACACGAAGTGCAAGCTCTGCACGGTATGGCGCAGGCTCTCGGCGATTTTTTCCGCCACCGGCGCCGGGCAGTTTTCCAGCAGGATGCCAAACTCGTCGCCGCCCAACCGAGCCAAGGTGTCGCCTTCACGCAGGTCCGACTGCAGCAGCGCGCAGATGTGACGCAGCAATTCATCGCCCGCCGCGTGGCCACAGGTGTCATTGACCAGCTTGAACTGGTCGAGATCGAGGAACATCAAGGCATGTCGCCCACTCTGCTGGCGCGCGACCTGTTGCAGCACTTGTTCAAGGCGGAACTCGAACTCGCGACGGTTAGCCAGGCCGGTCAACGCGTCGTGGGTGGCCTGCCAGGAAAGGTTGGCGATGTACTGGCGTTCCTGGGTCATGTCGTGCAACACCAGCACCGCACCGCTGATCTTGCCGGCGCTGCGGATCGGCGCGCCCACCAGGGTCACCGAGACGGTACTGCCGTCCAGGCGCTGGATCAGCTTGGAATGCTCGCTGCCGCCGCTGAACTGGCCCTTGACGATGTGTTCAATCAGGGTGAAGCCGTCGGGCTCGGCGTTTTCATCCAAAAGCTTGAACAGCGCCGCCAGCGGCAGGCCCTGGGCTTGCTCCGAGCGCCAGTGGGTCAAAGCTTCGGCTGCAGGGTTCATATAGGCAATGGCCCCGTCGACGTCGGTGGTAATCACCCCGTCGCCAATCGACTCCAATGTGATCTGCGCCCGCTCCTTCTCCGCCTGCAGCGCATCGGCAAAGGCATGACGCTGGGCCAGCAGCTTGTGGGTGCGCAGCAGCGCCAACACGATCAGGCCCAGGGCGGTCGCCAGGTTGGTGATCAACAACAGGCGCAGGATCATCCGCGAACCTTCGCCCAGGGCATCGCTGAACGCCTTGGCGGCGGGCGTCACCCCCTCATTGATGGCAGTGATGCGCGCCTTCCAACTATGCACATCGTCACTGCTGACGTGGCCGGAGGTAATGGCGCCGTGCATCTCCTGCGCCAGCTCATCCAACTGCACCAGGTAGCCGTCGCCCACCGTCCACAGCTCAATGGCTTTTTCCAGGTAGCTGAAATGACGGAAGTTGAGGTACAGCCAGATCAGGCTGGAAACGTCGTCCGGATGATTGCCGCCCTTGAGAATGCCCAGGCGTGCGGCGTCCGTATCGGGGGTGGGACGGTCCAGGGCAATGCGCAACTCATGCCCACCCTGGGGCACGGCAATGGCCTGCTGGTATTTGAGGTAGGTGGCGTCGTTGCGGTTATCGGCGTAGAGGGTCAGGTAGTAAATGGCGTCTTTCTGGCCCTTGGACCACAGGCTTTCGCCCGCCACATAGCCCCGCACTGCCGAAAGCACGTAGAGACTGACGCAGCCTAACAATGCCTGGAACAACACGACGGCGATAAAGGGCCAGACAATACCCAGCAGGCGTGGCGTTCCGAGAGTCCGCTTTTGCTTCATGAAGTCCCTTACACATGCACAGCTTGATACGCACGCGAAAATCCGCTCCCGATAGCACAGCCTAAGCTAAATCAACGCACTTGTTGCAAGTGTCCGTACAGTTTGGCGTACAACCCACCATCGGCAATCAACTGCTGGTGATCGCCATCCTCGGCAATGTGCCCGCCATCGAACACCAACACTCGGTCAGCCTGCTTCACCGCAGACAGCCGGTGGGCGATGATCAGTGTAGTACGCCCGCTGAGAAACCGCGCCAGTGCCTGGTGCAGGTTGTACTCGGTCGCCGCATCCAATGCGGAGGTGGCCTCGTCCAGAATCACCACTTTAGGCTCGGCAAGCACCATGCGGGCAATGGCCAGGCGTTGCCGCTGACCACCGGAAAAGCGCACGCCCGAACGCCCAACCACGCTGTCCAGGCCCAAAGGCAGTGCTTTGACGGTAGCATCCAGCTGGGCGATTTCCAGCGCCTGCCAGCAGGCTTGATCGGTGCGGGTACGGCCCATGGTCAGGTTGGCGCGCACAGTGTCGTTGAACAGCGCCGGGTGTTGCAGCACCACCGCGACGTTCTCGCGGATGGTCTCCAGGCCGATCTCCTGCTGGGTGGCAGCGCCAAAACGTATACTGCCGGCCTGCGGCGTATAGAGCCCCAGCAACAGTTGCACGAGGGTGCTTTTACCGCCGCCGCTGGCGCCGACAATCGCCACCTTCTCACCCGGTGCGATGGCCAGGTTCAACTGGTTGAGCACCAGGTCTTCGCCGTAGCCAAAGTCGAGGCCACGCACTTCGATGCCTACGGTCTCGCGCCCGCTGAACGGGTCTGCGCCGCCGGGGTATTGCGGCTCATCGGCACGCGCCAGCAGCTCGTTGATGCGCGACAGCGCGCCGCCCGCCGCGTAATAGGCGTATTGCAGGTTCAGCAGTTGTTCCACCGGGCCGATCATGAACCACAGGTAACTGAACACCGCGAGCATCTGGCCGATGGACAGGTCGGAAAACAGCACGGTGAGCATGGCCGCAGCGCGGAAGATGTCGATACCGAACTGGAACAGCAAGCCACTGGCGCGGCTCGAAGCGTCGGTTTTCCACTGGGAATGAATGGCGTAGTCACGCACTTCCTGAGCACGCAGGCCCAAGCGCCCGAGGAAAAAGCCCTGGCGGTTGCCGGCGCGCACTTCCTGGATGGCATCCAGGGTTTCTGTCAGCGCCTGGGTAAAGCGTGAGGTGCTGTCGTTTTCCAGCTTCTTGAGGTGCTTGACGCGCTTGCCCAACTGCACCGTGGCGTAGATCACCAACGGGTTGAACAACAGGATCAACAACGCCAGTTGCCAATGCATCCACACCAGGATCGCCGAGGTGCCGACCAGGGTCAGCATCGCCACCAGGAAGCGGCTGAGGGTTTCGCCGACGAATTTGTCCAGGGTGTCCAGGTCGGTCACCAGGTGGGTGGTGACCGTACCGCTGCCCAGGCTTTCGTACTCACCCAGGGAGATACGCTTGAGACGCTCGATCAGGCGCACGCGGATGCGGTACACGATGTCCTTGGCCAAGCGCGCAAACAGCCGCGCCTGCACCACGTTGAACACCAGCGCGCCGCAGCGCAGGGCCAGCGTTACCAATAGCATCAGGCCGATGTAGCCGGCGGCTTTCTGCCAACCCAGGGGCAACGCGTGGTTCATCACCTTGAGCGCGGCATCGCCGTGGCCCAGCAGCACTTCGTCCACCAGCAATGGCAACAGCAGCGGGATCGGCACACTGCACAGCGTCGCCAGCACGGCCACGCCATTGGCGATCCACAGGGCTTTCTTGTGACGCAGCGCCAGACGGCGAATCTCTGCCCAGGTCAGGCGGTCAGTGCGTTGAGATTGCTCATACACAGGCAGCTCGCTCCAGCCATCGACCCAATAACGGCGACAGCTCGGACAGCGGCTGGTAACCATTGGTCAACAAGGCCAACTGGCCATTGCGCTCTGCGAGCAACGTCGGGAAACCGGCGATCCCCAGATCCTGCACCCAGGTGAAATCAGCCGCCGTGGCCGCGTGTTGATCGGCACGGTCGAACTCGCCGGCAAACTCGATACGTGGAATGCCGGCCTGTTCGGCCAGCTCCACCAGCACAGGGGCGAGGGTCACATCCCGTCCTTCGACATAGAACGCACGCTGGATCAGCCCCAGCAGCTTCCAGGCGCAGTCCGGCGCCAGGCTGCGTGCGGTGACGATAGCGCGGCACGCCGGCTCCGTGTCGTAGACAAAACCGTCGGGCAGCGCGCCTTCACGCTTGAACGGCTGGCCGGTGGCATCGGTGACGGCCTGCCAGTGCTCAAGGATGTAACGCCGGGTAGTCGGCTCCAACGCCGCGCCGCTGCCGGTGCGCAAGCCGCCCACCACCAGGTGCACGTCCACGCCGGCCGCCTGGGCCTGCTCAACCAGCGCTTGTGCCACCGGGGCAAAGCCCCAGCACCAGGAACACATCGGGTCCATTACATAGAGCAGGCGCGCAGACATGGCTCAGGCCTCGGAAGGGGTTTGCTTGTAGTTGTAACCAATCGGGTGCGGCATGTTGCGGGCCTTGGCCAGTTCGATCTGCTTCTGGCGGTCGATCGCACTGCGACGGGTCTTCTCCGGCAGCTTATCCCAACAATGGGGGCAACTGATGCCCGCCACGTAATGCTCGGAGGCGCGGTCTTCTACGCTCACGGGTGTGCGGCAGGCATGACATTGATCGTAGTCGCCTTCGCTCAAGTCGTGGCGCACGGTCACGCGATTGTCGAACACAAAGCAGTCGCCCTGCCATTTGGTTTCTTCCTGGGGCACCTCTTCGAGGTACTTCAGGATACCGCCCTTGAGGTGGTAGACCTCATCGAAGCCTTCGCTGAGCATGTAGCTCGACGCTTTCTCACAGCGAATGCCGCCGGTGCAGAACATGGCGACCTTCTTGTGCTTGGCCGGGTCGAAGTTGGCTTTGATGTAGTCGGGAAATTCGCGAAAACTGGTGGTTTTCGGGTCGATTGCGCCTTCGAACGTACCAATCGACACTTCGTAGTCGTTACGGGTGTCGATTAACAACACTTCCGGGTCACTGATCAGCGCGTTCCAATCCTGTGGGTCGACGTAGGTACCAACCTTTTTATTCGGGTCGACGCCTTCGACGCCCAGGGTCACGATCTCTTTCTTGAGCTTGACCTTGGTGCGATAGAACGGCTGGTCGTCGCAGTAGGATTCCTTGTGGTCGATGTCGACCATGCGCGGGTCTTTTTTCAGCCAGGCCATCAGGCCGTCAATGCCTTCGCGGCTGCCGGAAACGGTGCCGTTGATGCCTTCTTCGGCGATCAGCAAGGTGCCTTTGATACCGTTATCGACCATCGCCTGCAACAGGGGCTCGCGCAGGGCGACGTAATCTTCGAGGGTGACGAACTTATACAGTGCCGCCACGACAATCGGTTGAGTCATGGGTGTTCTCTCCAGGTGGCTACCCTCGTAAGGGGTGAACCGGATGCAAAAAAAACGCGCCGGCTAAGCGGCGCGTTGCGGATTCTATCAGGGTTACCCCATCAATGTCCGCCGGCGCAGGTCGGCGAGGCCGGGGCTGCGTCGATTGTCGCCCATTCTTCGGGCGTATAGGTATGCAGCGCCAGCGCGTGAAATTCGCTCATCAGGTCACCCAGGGTGGCGTAGACCTTCTGGTGGCGCTTGACGCGGTTAAGCCCCTCGAACTGCTGGCTGACCAGCACGGCCTTGAAGTGGGTCTGCAACCCACGGCTGTGCATGTGGCTTTCATCCAGCACGCTCAAATGTTCCGGGGCCAGGGCGGCAAGGGCCGTTTCGATACGCTGTTGCATGGTCATTCCTGCTTACTTCTTCTTGGCCGGTGCGGCGGCTTTTGGCGCCAGCTCGTTGGTCATGTCTTCCAACAGCTTGTTCACCACCGGTACGGCGCTTTCCAGCTTGGCCTGGGTCATCTGGGCCGATTGCTGAGTCAGCTGGGGCATTTTTTCCAGGACCTTCTTGCCAAGTGGCGACTGGTAGAACGCTACCAGGTCCTTTAGCTCCGATTCGCTGAAGTTGGTGGTATAGAGCTTGACCATGTCTGGCTTGAGCTTCGGCCAGCCGATGGCCTGGTCCAGAGCGGCGTTGGCCTTGGCCTGGTAGCTGTCCAGTACGGACTGCTTGGCGGCAGGCGCCTTGGTCTGTTCGAAACGCTGGGCGAACATTTGCTGCACTTGCATGTACACCGGGGTCCCCAGCTTGTCAGCATGGGCCAGGGTAAGGAAGGCTTCGGCACTGGCGTTGTGGCTGGCGGTATCGGCAAGAACCTGGCCGCTGGCGCAAACCAGAGCAACCGCGGTACAGATGGCACGAAGACGAGTCATCGAGTTTCCTTTTCTAGCAGGCGAGGTAAGACCCCAAGGGCGACCATTCTGCGCCTAAAAAACCTCGCGGCTCAACCCCACCCCTTGGTAAGCCCCGGTTTCACGGGGCGCGAGGGCACAGATGCGCATTTAGGGAACCCACGCTGGCCGCCAGGGCCTAAACTGACCAATCACGACTGGATAAGGAGGGTGACCGATGAGCCGTATCGAAACCGACAGCCTGGGGGAAGTACAGGTCCCTGATGACGCCTATTGGGGCGCGCAAACCCAACGTTCGCTGGTCAATTTCGCGATTGGCGAGCAGCGCATGCCGCTGGCGGTATTGCATGCCCTGGCCTTGATCAAGAAGGCCGCGGCGCGGGTCAACGACCGCAACGGCGACCTGCCCGCCGACATCGCCCGCCTGATCGAGCAGGCTGCCGACGAAGTCCTGGACGGCCAGCACGACGACCAGTTCCCGCTGGTGGTCTGGCAGACCGGCAGTGGCACCCAGAGCAACATGAACGCCAACGAAGTGATCGCCGGCCGCGCCAACGAACTGGCCGGCAACAACCGCGGCGGCAAGAGCCCGGTGCACCCTAACGATCACGTCAACCGTTCCCAGAGTTCCAACGACTGCTTCCCCACCGCCATGAGCATTGCCGCGGTGCAAGCCGTGAACAAGCAACTGCTGCCGGCGATCGCCACCTTGTCCGGGGGCCTGGCGGAATTGGCTGCACGGCATATGAAGCTGGTCAAGACCGGCCGTACCCACATGATGGACGCCACGCCGATCACCTTCGGCCAGGAGCTGTCGGCGTTTATCGCCCAGCTCGATTACGCCGAGCGTGCGATCCGCAGCGCCCTGCCCGCCGTGTGCGAACTGGCCCAGGGCGGTACCGCCGTCGGCACTGGCCTCAATGCGCCCCATGGTTTTGGCGAGGCGATTGCCTCCGAACTGGCCGCATTGTCAGGCTTGCCTTTTGTGACCGCGCCAAACAAATTCGCCGCCCTCTCCGGCCATGAGCCGCTGGTTACCTTGCACGGTGCGCTGAAAACCCTGGCCGTGGCATTGATGAAAATCGCCAACGACCTGCGCCTGCTGGGTTCCGGCCCTCGCGCCGGGTTGGCCGAAGTCAAGTTGCCGGCCAACGAACCGGGCAGTTCGATCATGCCGGGCAAGGTCAACCCCACCCAATGCGAAGCGCTGTCGATGCTGGCCTGCCAGGTGCTGGGCAACGACGTGACCATCGGCATGGCCGCCAGCCAGGGGCACTTGCAGTTGAACGTGTACAAACCGGTGATCATCCACAACCTGCTGGAGTCGATCCGCCTGCTGGCCGATGGCTGCAACAACTTCCAGGAGCATTGCATTGCCGGCCTCGAACCCGACGCCGAGCAAATGGCCCAGCACCTGGAACGCGGGCTGATGCTGGTCACTGCACTCAACCCGCATATCGGCTACGACAAGTCAGCCGAAATCGCCAAGAAGGCTTACGCCGAAGGGCTGACACTGCGTGAGGCTGCACTGGAGCTGGGCTACCTTACCGATGCCGAGTTTGACCAGTGGGTGCGTCCGGAAAACATGCTCGGCGCTTAAACCGACATCCGCAGCCGCCGGGCCCTGAGCCCGGCGAGCAGCGACGGCGCCAGCGCCACCATCGCCGAGCCCGTCACCACCACCAACGCCCCCACATACCCCACGGCATTGATCTGTTCTGCCTGCACATACTCCGGCCACCGCCAGGCCGCCACTGCCACCGCCACAAAGGTCACCAACGGCGTCAACGCCAGCGTCGCACTGACCCGCGAGGCTTCCCAATGCGCCAGGGCTTCGGCAAATGCGCCGTAGGCCACCAGCGTATTCATGCAGCACGCCAGCAGCAGCCACCCTTGCAACGGGCTCAACTGCAACGCCTCCAGCGGGTGCGCCCACGGCGTGAGCAACAGCGCGCACGACAGGTAGATCACCATCATCACCTGCAATGAATTCCACACCGTCAGCAACTGCTTCTGCCCCAGGGCATAGAACACCCAGATGGTGGTGGCGAGCAGGATCGTCAGCACACCGGCGGTGTAAGTGCCCATGGACGTCAGCAACTCCACCAGGCGTTGGTTGAAGAACAAGCCAAAGCCTGCGATCAGCACCATCAGCCCCACCCCCTGCCCCAGGCTGAAGCGCTCCTTGAACACAAACACACTGGCTACCATCAGAAAGATCGGGCCCATCTGCACCACCAACTGCGCCGTGCCTGGGCTGAGCATTTTCAGGCCCACCAGGTACAGCACGTAGTTGCCCACCAGGCCACACACCGCCATGCCCACCAGCCAGCCACCTTTGGGGCCAAGCACCTTGCGGCTGGGCAGGCGCTTGGTGGCGGCCAGGTAAACGAACAGGCAAGTGCCCGCTACCATGAGGCGAAACCACGTCACGGTGATCGGATCCATCACCTGCAACACTTGCTTGAGCTTGATCGGAAGAATGCCCCACAGAAACGCGGTCAGCAGGGTCAGGAAGAAACCGTAGACCCAGCGGCCGGAAGAGATGTGCATGAGTGCCCCGGATGCCAGAGGAAGTGGAGCAGGCATTCTAGGGGCAAGTCACCGAGTTCGGATACGTCACAGTCTTGAATATGGGAGCTGGCTTGCCTGCGATGGCGATTTATCTGTGCCCACTCTGTCGCTGACCCACCGCTATCGCAGGCAAGCCAACTCCCACATTGGCCGTATTCCAACCTGATTCAGCGCACGGCTTCGAAGAGCCCGGTGGCGCCCATCCCGCCCCCCACGCACATGGTGACGATCCCATAACGCAGGTTGCGTCGTTGCAGCTCGCGCACCAGGTGCCCCACCTGCCGCGAGCCGGTCATGCCGAACGGGTGCCCGATGGAAATCGAGCCGCCGTTGACATTGTATTTGGCATTATCGATCTCCAGGCGATTGCGCGCGTAAAGGCATTGGGAAGCAAAGGCCTCATTGAGTTCCCACAGGTCGATATCCGCCACCTGCAAGCCCTTGGCCTTGAGCAACTTGGGCACCGAGAACACCGGGCCAATGCCCATTTCATCCGGCTCGCAACCGGCCACGGTAAAGCCCCGGAAAAACGCCTTGGGCTTAAGCCCCAGTTCCAAGGCTTTCTCCAGGCTCATCACCAGGGTCATCGACGCACCGTCGGAAAGCTGCGAGGAGTTACCTGCCGTCACCGAGCCATCCTCGGCAAACACCGGTTTCAAGCCGCTGAGGCTGGCCAGGGTGGTGTCCGGGCGGTTGCAATCATCCCGGTCGACCACGCCGTCCAGGATCTGCACCGCGCCAGTGTTCTTATCCTCGACCTTGTACTTGACCGCCATCGGCACGATTTCATCGTTGAACAAGCCATCAGCCTGGGCCTGGGCGGTGCGCTGCTGGCTTTGCAGCGCGTAAAGGTCCTGGTCTTCGCGGCTGACGTGATAGCGCCGCGCAACGATTTCGGCGGTCTGGCCCATGGGGAAGTAAATGCCCGGCACCTGTTCTTTAAGCAGCGGGTTGATCAGGTTATCGGTGTTGACGCTCTTCATGGTCAGGCTGATGGACTCCACGCCACCGGCAACAATGATGTCGCTGCAGCCCGAAGCGATCTGGTTGGCGGCAATGGCAATCGCCTGCAAACCCGACGAACAGAAACGGTTGAGGGTCATGCCCGCCGTACCGGTGCCCAGTTGCGAGAGCACCGCCACATTGCGCCCGATGTTATAGCCCTGGGCGCCTTCGTTGGAGCCGGCACCGACGATGCAGTCTTCCACCGTCGCCGGGTCGATACCGTTGCGGGCCAGCAGCGCATTGACACAATGGGCCGCCATGTCATCGGGACGGGTCTGGTTGAACTTGCCGCGAAAGGATTTGGCCAGGCCGGTTCGTACGCTGTCGACGATCACTACTTCACGCATGGGCTACCTCGATCTTGGGGGTGTGGATCGAGGATAGAGCTGGGCCGGGCCGACCGCGATGATCATTCACTGCGTGGATGCAAAAGCATGGACCCACTGTAGGAGCGAGCTTGCTCGCGAAAAACGTCAACGATAACGCGTGCTTCCTGACTAAACGCGGCGCCTATGAGTTTTTCGCGAGCAAGCTCGCTCCTACAGTGGGAGAGGGCAAGCCCCCTCAGGCTATTTCTTTTTCTTCTTGTCGTGCTTGTCGCTTTTATCAAATGCCTCTTCCAGCGCACGGTTGATGGTGCGCAGCACCTTGACCCGTGCCCAGCGCTTGTCGTTGGCTTCCACCAGGGTCCAGGGCGCCACCTCGGTGCTGGTGCGGTCAACCATGTCGCCCACTGCCGCGCGGTAGTCGTCCCACTTGTCGCGATTGCGCCAGTCGTCTTCGGTGATCTTGAAGCGTTTGAAGGGGATTTCTTCACGGGCCTGGAAGCGCTCCAGCTGCGTCTCCTTGTCGATGGCCAGCCAGAACTTGACCACAATCACCCCCGCATCGCGCAGTTGCTCTTCGAAGTCATTGATCTCGCCATAGGCGCGCATCCAGTCCGCGGGGGTACAGAAGCCTTCGATGCGCTCCACCAGCACGCGGCCGTACCAGGAGCGGTCAAACACGGTGAACATGCCGCGCGCCGGGATCTTCTGCCAGAACCGCCATAGATAAGGCTGGGCCCGTTCGTCTTCGCTCGGCGCGGCAATCGGCACGATGTGGTACTGACGCGGGTCCAGTGCGGCTGCCACCCGACGGATCGCCCCACCCTTGCCCGCCGCGTCGTTGCCCTCGAACACGCTCACCAGGGCGTGCTTGCGCATGCGTTTGTCGCGCATCAGGCCAGAGAAGCGTGCCTGTTCGGTAATCAGTTGTTCTTCGTAATCGTCCTTGTCCAGGCGCAGGGTCATGTCCAGGCTGTCGAGCAGGCTCTTGCGGTCCACCGAGGCAAGCAACGGCGCCGGGTTCATGCCGCTGGCCTTGACCTTGGCCTGCTTCAAGGCACTTTGCAGCCCATCCAGCAGGATCTTGCCCACGGTCAGCCCACGGTAATGGGGGTCGACGCCTTCGATCACATGCCACGGCGCGTAATCGCGGCTGGTGCGGCGCAGCACACGCTCACCAAAATGCACGAACTTGTCGTAGGTCTTGGACTGCTGCCAGTCCAATGGGCTGATGCGCCAGCTGTGCAGCGGGTCGTCGGCCAGGGCCTTGAGGCGCGCCTTCATCTGTTTTTTGGACAGGTGGAACCAGAACTTGAAGATCAGCGCACCTTCATCACACAGCATCTTTTCCAGGCGTTCGGCGCCAGCGATGGCCTGGTCCAGCCGCGCATCCTTGATCTGCCCATGCACGCGGCCTTGCAGCATCTGGCTGTACCAGTTGCCGAAGAAAATGCCCATGCGGCCCTTGGCCGGCAGTTGCCGCCAGTAGCGCCATGCCGGTGGGCGCGCCAGTTCTTCGTCGGTTTGCTGGTCGAAAGTGCGCACTTCGATCAGGCGCGGGTCCATCCATTCATTGAGCAGCTTGACGGTTTCACCCTTGCCCGCGCCCTCGATGCCGTTGATCAGGATGATCACCGGGAAGCGCTTCTGCTGTTGCAGCTCGTACTGAACTTCCAGCAAGGCTTCACGCAGGGCCGGCACTTCGGCGTCGTAGGTGTCTTTGTCGATGGCGTGACCGATTTCGGCGGATTCGAACATGGGCAGCTCCGTTTCAAGATGGCTCAAGACTAGCGGATTGGCAGCCACGGCAGGCAAGGAATTTCAACCGGCTTGCCGTGGATCAATCTGCGGGTTGGGTGGTCAATGGCCGGGAACCTGGCAAATGCCCAAGTCTTGATGCCTCAAGATCTGCTGCGTCAGGCGCTCTATCACTGCGGTGACTGCCTGTCGGCGCGGCGCGCGCAGGGCTTCCATTTGTTTGAAGTACTCGCCGTCGGTAAGGTTCTGACTGCTTTCAAAAAGCGTTTGCTGCTGCGCATCAAAAGGCGCGGTAGCCGTCAGGAATGCAGCGGGGAATTGCCGTTTGAGATGGGTTCTCCAGAAAGCCAACTGGGTAATAAAGCGCAAGAATGCCGGGGAAAGCTCTGCCGTGCGAACCTGCGAATGCGCGAGCTCCAAACCCTCACGGGTCACCCCGGCAAAGGAGCCATATTGCATTTGTTTGGGCTGCCCCGGCAGTTGCAGGTCTTTGGCCAACCCGACTCGAAATGCCAGGCTGACTTCCAGCGGGTCCGTGGAGGCGTTTTCGACAGCGTAGGTCGCGGCGATTTTCTCCAGTTCGCTGAGGCGGAACAAACCTCGGCTCAAGTCCAACAGCGCCCCGGAGTTGCCCTGCGCACGACCGGCCTGCTGCGTGGCCTTCTCGACCTCTTTCATGACCTCCATCTGGCTGAACATCTGCGCAGCACCATCTGCACAGTTAGTCGGATGAGCCGCCAGTTCAAAGACCTGCTCGCGCAGCCCGACACTGTCGTGGGTCGCCTGCAACACGTCCCAGACCCGCTGCGTCATATCCTCGTGCACATGACGGCTGTCGGCGGTACCGGACAACTCGGCCAGCAACAAAAACAACGCGCTCGATTCCGGGTCGTCCCGCAGGTTGGCCCACACCGTGCGCTTGTGGGCAGCGCGAACGGATACCTCTTCCGGCAACCACAGCGCCCGCGCCTTCAGTTCGGTCATGCGGGGCTCATCGTCGTCGACATACCCCATGCCAATGCCGACTTCGGCGCGATAGCGTTCGAGCTCGGTTACCGTCGTCTCGGACAGCGGGTTGCCCCCCAGATCAATCGACTGACTGAAACTGCGTGGCACCGTGAACAACCACTCAGGTAACACGGTGATCAAGTTATCGCGCAGATCCACCTGCTCCAGGTTGGCCAACCGCCCGAGCCCCGCAGGCAGATCGACGAGTTTGCTGTCTTGCAATAGCAGGGTGTGCAAGTCACGCATATTGCTGACATCTATCAACTTACCCAAAGGGTTGTGACTCAGGTCCAGTAGACGCAAGGTATTCAGGTCGGCCAGTTTCAGGCGGGTGTAATCCGTCAGCGCAAGACGGTTACGGGGCATCGACAAACTTTCAAGATCAAGCATTCGCGAGAATATTTCTGGCAAACGGGTCAGGCGGTTACGTCCCAGCTCCAGATGCCGAACCCCTTTAAAACACTTCAAGAAATACACCACGTCGTCACCCAACCGCATGTTTTTGAGTGAGACCTGCCGAACGTGGTCAAAACGAACTTCGGCGGGCAGTGACGGCAGCGACCCAACCCGCATGCCATCCAGGTTCAGACTGGCAACCGACGCATGGTGCTCATCCAGGGTAAAGCTCTGATGTCGCCAGCAGGCCTCAATGCGTTGCGCCACTTGCTCGCGGCTATTGCGGATGTCGCTCAGGCCTGGCTGCTTATCCATGCCCTGGATATCACTCTTCCACAGTTTGAGCAGCGCACGCAGATGCGTAAGCTCTGCCTGCAAACGCTTGACCGCCCGGGCCCTGGAAAGATGGTCAGCCCCCAAATTCATCAGCAGCGAAGACACTTGCGCATCGCTGAACAACGGATACAAATGCTTCACCTTGCGTACCAACTCCGATGGATGCGCCAGTGGCCCGGTCGGCGAATCAGCCATTTCGCAGGGAACCGCCTCCAGCAGGTGCTCGCAGCCCCTGCTGGAGAAAGCCTCGCCAGCCAGTTCCCGTTCTCCCTGCGCCTGCTTGGCACTCATATATCGCAGGCGCCAGAGGTTACTGGCGTCTTTGAGGGGTAGTCCCATTGCCACGCGCTGAGTGTCCGTCAATGCTGAGTCGATCGCCTCGAACAAACCGTCCGGCCCGGAATAAGGCCCGCCCAGACTCAGGCCGTTGTCATCGAACGCTTCAAACCCGGCGCTCGAGCTGACCAGTACTCGCCGCACATCAGCGTCTTTGAACGCCCCCACTGCCAATAAGTCGCCCTGTGGCGAATCCTGGCGCAACTCCAGGCGCACCGCCCTGCCCCACCCCGCCAGATGGGGCATTGACCGAACGGCAACGCGCGCGGTGTCCAGGCTGGCCAGCTCTGGCTGCTCAAACCCCATCAAGGCACGATCCAGGCGTTGCTCGCCAAGGGCACGCTGCGCTGACTCGGCCAATGCCATGGGAATACGTTGATTATCGCGCAGGGACTCACGCTGTACGGTTGAGGTGCGGGCCATCAATTCGCGTATCAGCGTGCAAGGCATTTGCCCATAGGTGCGCCTGAGCAACGCCCCTTCGGACGGTGCCGGCCCGTCATAGGCCTGATAAAGCTGTTCAAACAATGGCCTGCGATCCATCTTGAGGTGCGCGAGCAACTGACGCCCGAGCACCGCGTGCTCCTGATTGGCGGGAACCTCTTCTCCCAGCAGACCGATCTTTTGTTGCTCATCCAGCCCGGACAAGAGCACCTCAAACACTTTGCCCTCACGCAGCATCTGCTCGGTGAGCGCCAGGCGCAGGCCGACGTTGTCGAAAGGCCCGCTGGACGGATAGCGTGCCTTGATGCTGCGCTGTGCATCCAGCACCTCAAAATAGCGGCCTGCGGGCCAGCCTTGCAGCAGGGGCAAGGCATGCATCTGCAGGGTCGAATCTTCGACGCTCGGGAAAGCCGCGCTTTCCAACTGCCAGATCAAATCACGAATGGACTGGTCCAGCCTGAAGCGTTCGTACAAATCGCGAAAGCGTGCCGGAAAGGGCAAACACTCCTGGGCCTGATAGGTCCCCCAATCATGGGGCATATTCATGATGGCCTTGATCTGTACCAGTTTCCTGGGATGCAGCGAAACACCAGGGCCCGCTGGCTGCAGCCGTGAAAAGAGATACTCCTGATCTTCCCACTCGTGCGGCCTTTCGAACTCAAAACGCCAACGGCCTTCACCGTTATGCACAAGCTCAGGGCGATAAGCCGTGGGTCGCAGCGGATGGATGGCCCGCCATCGATCCCGTTTGGCGTCAAATGCAACCCGGTGCACGCAATCATTGACCTTGACGTAGGAATGGCCACCCACCTTGTAGATGCCCGAAGCGTCCGCGGTTTCGTCGTCGCCAACGCTGCGGTCATGGATGTATCGCGTGGCATCCGGGCGCCACAGCCGCAGGTTGCCATGAGTGGGGCGTACCACCTCAAATTTGCGGAAAAAACTGCCCAGGCTCAGACCACTGCGTTTGAGCGCCGAACCTACTACTTGGGTGCCCGCAGCGAACAGCACCATTGATGTGATGTTTTGCGCCACCGCCGTCAACTGCTCGAACGCCTCTTCGTGCTGCCCACGACGCCAGTCCTCGATGCCCTCATAGAGCTCACCGAGCATCTGCCCCACCGCCACTGCGGTCATCAATAACCCCAACTCCGGAATGACAAAGCCGGCGAGGTTGAGCAGCGTCAACCCGGCGTCCTGATATGCCTGCAAGCGCTGCTCGCGGGCCGCCGCGTCCACATCGGCCACCGGCACCGCCAAGGCCCGCGCGTCGGCCTGCAGCTTGCCCGCGTAAGTCTCGAAAAAATGCCGCGCCAGGCTGACCCCGCTCAGGTTGGCCTCCAGCATCCCCATGTCATTGGTTCGATCGAAACGGCTGAAAAAACCGACCCGGTCACCCTGGCTCAGGTAACGGCTGAAGAAGGTGCGATACGCAGCCACTTTGAGTTTGCCCTTGAGGTAAACCTGAAAGTCTTCAAACGAGGCGTACTCGAACAACGGTCGCTCCGGCTCGTTGGGCATATACACCACACAGGGCTCTTGCGGGTATTGCGCAATCGAGCGGCCAGACAACACCAGGACGCTCCAAAGGCAGGCTCCCTGTGTATTGAGCCCTTGCCAAATGACCGGTCGCCCTTGAAACACCAGCCCTGCAGCCTGGGCCTGTGAGGGGGTCAGTTTGCGCTCCAGCAAGGTGCACAGCGTCTGGTAAGTACCTTGGGAAATATCCCCTCGCATACAGGCAATATGGGCGTCGACTTTTACATCCAGGATTTTCATCCGGCCGATATCGGTGGCGACATGATTGAGGTAGGGCTTATCCCCTGTCGGGTCACTCTGCAGTTGGAACACATCACTGATGTGCTGCTGGTACAAGCGGCCAAGGTCCAGGTCACGGCAGCCCTGGGCAAACTCAACGGGCGTCAGGTCAATGGCCTCATGCATGGCGGCCCCTGACTGCAACAGCGACCCCTCTGGATAGTGTTGTGCCCGGACTTCATCCTCTGAAAAATTCTGCATCGCCACATGCAGCAGGCTGTCCTGCACCAACCTCACCGTTTTTACATACTTCAATGGCACGACTTCTTTCTCATATTCGATTACAGCCCGAATAAAAAGATCCTTCCAGGGATCCACAGCCAGTTGCCATCGTGTCAGGCAGTAATGCTTGAGCCGCTCACTGCAAAACTCATCCAGCCCCTGCAACGGCTTCAATCGCTCAGCGACGGCGGCCTGGGCTGCTGCAACCTGTGTCGCATCGTTGGTCAATGCATCCAGTACGCCAGGAGGTGCGTTGACCATCCATCCCGGCAGTTGCTTTTGCAGCACCTGGGCCTTGTCCAGATCGCCAGTTATTTCCAGCAAGGCCGCTTGCAGCTGGCGCTGGGTCAACTGGTTCAGCTTGTTGTTCAAATCATCCTGGATTCGCATCAGCAATGTCCTTGATTGCCTATTAACCAGGGAATGACGATACCGCAGCACCCAGTACAGGATTAACGCTGATTGTTGATGGGTTGGAAGGTGCGTGCAGCAGTCTTTTCCATGCAAAAACTACAGGCCTACCACCCTGATCAGCCCTCTGCCTCGTGATCGGCTAGAATGGCCCCCTTGTCTTTGCCCGCTTTCATTTTATGAGCCGCCATGAACCCCATCACCCACGCCCAGCTCGACTGGGATGATCAAGGCCGCCCGCATTCGCGGGTATTCGACGACGTGTATTTTTCCGACCAGTCGGGCCTGGAAGAAACCCGCTACGTGTTCCTGGAGCAGAACCGCTTGCGGGAACGCTTCGCCGCCTTGCCAACAGGTGGGCGCCTGGTGATTGGTGAGACCGGCTTCGGCACCGGTTTGAACTTCCTCTGCGCCTGGCAGTTGTTCGAACAGCACGCGGTGGCCGGTGCGCGACTGCACTTTGTCAGCGTGGAAAAATACC
Organism: Pseudomonas sp. AM4(2022); assembly: GCF_036346515.1. Classification (NCBI taxonomy): domain Bacteria; kingdom Pseudomonadati; phylum Pseudomonadota; class Gammaproteobacteria; order Pseudomonadales; family Pseudomonadaceae; genus Pseudomonas; species Pseudomonas sp. AM4(2022). The sequence continues at coordinate 371,136 of NZ_JAOTNW010000004.1, read as the reverse complement.
CGCTGAGCCATGCGGACCTGCAACGCGCCCTCGCCCTCTGGCCCGAACTGCACCCCTTGGCCGAGCAACTGCTGGGGCAATACATTGCCATCCACCAGGGTTTCCAGCGCCTGGTATTGGACAATGGCCGCGTGACCCTGACCCTGTTGATCGGCGACGCGCTGGAACAGTTGCCACAACTGGATGCCCAGGTCGATGCCTGGTTTCTCGACGGGTTCGCCCCGGCGAAAAACCCCGACATGTGGACCGCCGAGCTGTTCGCCCAACTGGCGCGCCTGGCGGCACCGGGCTCGACCATCAGCACCTTCACCAGCACCGGCTGGGTAAGGCGGTTGATCAATGCCGCAGGGTTCAAAATGAAACGCACGCCCGGTATCGGGCATAAGTGGGAGATCCTGCGTGGGGAGTTTGTCGGTTGGCCCACCGACTCACCCGCGCCGCCCCCACGTAAACCCTGGTTCACCCGGCCACCCGCCATCGAGGGTGAACGTCACGCCCTGGTCATCGGCGGTGGCCTGGCCGGTTGCGCGACCGCCGCCAGCCTAGCCGCCCGGGGTTGGCGTGTCAGCCTGCTGGAGCGCCACGCCGGCCTGGCACAGGAAGCTTCGGGCAACCCACAGGGTGTGTTGTACCTCAAGCTTTCGGCCCATGGCACAGCCTTGTCCCAGCTGATACTCAGCGGTTTTGGCCACACCCGACGCCTGCTGGAACACTTGCACCGAGGTGTCGATTGGGACGGCTGTGGCGTGTTGCAACTGGCGTTTGATGCCAAAGAAAGCCAGCGGCAGGCCCAATTGGCAAACGCCTTTGCTCCGGACCTGCTGCAGCTGCTGGACCGCGAGCAGGCGCAGCAAAAGGCGGGAATCGAACTGGCCCACGGCGGGTTGTTTTTTCCACAGGGCGGTTGGGTGCATCCACCCGCGCTGTGCCAGTGGCAGGCGAAACATCCACTGATTGAAGTGCTCACCCACCACGAGGCACTGGAACTGCACCGGCTCGACGACCAATGGCAAGCCCGCGCCGGTGACCGCGTACTGGCCAGCGCCGGTGTCGTGGTGCTCGCCGGGGCTGCAGAGATCAAGCGTTTCCCCTTCAGTGCTGACATACCGCTCAAGCGCATCCGTGGGCAGATCACTCGGCTGGCGCAAACCTGCGCGAGTAAAGCGCTGGCCACGGTGGTCTGTGCCGAGGGCTATGTCGCGCCGGCCCGGCTTGGCGAACACACCCTGGGCGCCAGTTTTGACTTCAACAATCAAGACCTCACGCCCACGCCCGCCGAACACAGCGGCAACCTGCAGATGCTGCGCGAGATATCTACCGACCTGCTACAGCGCCTGGGTGCCGACCGCCTGGCGGTCGAACACCTGGAAGGCCGTGCCGCGTTTCGTTGTACCAGCCCCGACTACCTGCCCATCGTTGGGCCACTGGCCGACCATGCGGCGTTTCAGCAGGCTTATGCGGTACTGGGCAAAGACGCCCGGCAAGTGCCGCAAACGCCCTGCCCGTGGCTGCCGGGGTTGTTTCTGAATAGCGGCCATGGCTCGCGTGGATTGATCACTGCGCCGTTGTGCGGCGAACTTCTGGCTGCGTGGCTGAGTGATGAGCCCCTGCCCGTGCCCACCAGCGTGGCCGAGGCTTGCCACCCCAATCGATTTGCCCTGCGCGCGCTGGTGCGAGGCCAGGCCGCTGCACAAAAAAAGCCGGATTAAAGGCAAGGCGGCTATCTGCCTTATAACTTATCGGTCTAAAACTCCACGCATAGCACTGGGTCAGTTTCTGGGTACGCGCCCGTTTGGGCGTATTGAGTGTTGACCCCTCCCCAACGGAAAAACCGGTAAGGAACTTATGTGTGGACTAGCTGGCGAGTTACGCTTTGATCATCAACCTGCCGACCTGGCAGCCGTAGAACGCATCACCCATCACCTCGCCCCCCGAGGCCCCGACGCCTGGGGTTTTCATGCCCAAGGGCCGATTGCCCTGGGCCACCGCCGCCTGAAGATCATGGACCTGTCGGACGGCTCCGCCCAGCCGATGGTCGACGCCCACCTGGGGCTGTCCCTGGCCTTCAATGGCGCCATCTATAACTTCCCGGAGCTGCGCCAAGAATTGGAAGCCCTGGGTTACGCGTTCTATTCCGGCGGCGACACCGAAGTGTTGCTCAAGGGTTATCACGCCTGGGGCGAAGCGCTGCTGCCCAAGCTCAACGGCATGTTCGCCTTTGCCATTTGGGAGCGTGATGCGCAGCGCCTGTTCATCGCCCGCGACCGTCTCGGCGTGAAGCCTCTGTACCTGTCGCGCACCGGCCAACGCCTGCGCTTTGCCTCGGCGTTACCCGCGTTGCTCAAGGGCGGCGACATCAACCCGATCCTCGATCCGGTGGCGCTCAACCATTACCTGAATTTCCACGCCGTGGTGCCCGCGCCGCGCACACTGCTGGCGGGTATTGAAAAACTGCCGCCCGCCAGCTGGATGCGCATCGACGCCAGCGGCAAGACCGAACAGAAAACCTGGTGGACCCTGCCCTACGGGCCCCATGAGGACGAAAAACACCTGGCCCTGGAAGACTGGACCGACCGCGTGCTCGACAGTACCCGCGAAGCCGTGGCCATCCGCCAACGTGCGGCGGTGGATGTGGGTGTGCTGCTGTCTGGCGGCGTCGATTCGAGCATGCTCGTCGGCCTGCTGCGCGAAGTGGGCGTGGAGGATTTGTCGACCTTCTCCATCGGCTTTGAAGATGCCGGCGGCGAACGTGGCGATGAGTTCCAGTACTCAGACCTGATCGCCAAACACTACGGCACCCATCACCACCAACTGCGCATCGCCGAAAGCGAGATCATCGAGCAACTGCCGGCAGCCTTCCGCGCCATGAGCGAACCGATGGTCAGCCATGACTGCATTGCCTTCTACCTGCTGTCGCGGGAAGTGGCCAAGCATTGCAAAGTGGTGCAGAGCGGCCAGGGCGCCGACGAGTTGTTCGCCGGTTACCACTGGTACCCGCAAGTGGACGGTGCCAGCGACCCGTATGCGGCCTATCGCGAGGCGTTTTTCGACCGCAGCTACGATGACTATGCGGCGACCGTCACGCCCAAATGGCTGACCGCCAACGACGCTGCCGGCGACTTCGTGCGCGAGCATTTCGCGATGCCTGGCGCCGACGCGGCGGTGGACAAGGCCCTGCGCCTGGACAGCACGGTGATGCTGGTAGACGACCCGGTCAAACGCGTGGACAACATGACCATGGCCTGGGGCCTTGAGGCGCGCACGCCGTTCCTCGACTACCGCCTGGTAGAGCTGTCGGCCCGTGTGCCGGCCCAGTTCAAGCTGCCCGACGGTGGCAAACAGGTGCTCAAGGAAGCGGCGCGCCGGGTGATCCCCAGCGAAGTCATCGACCGCAAGAAAGGCTACTTCCCCGTGCCCGGCCTCAAGCACCTGCAGGGCGATACCTTGAATTGGGTGCGCGAGTTGCTGCTGGACCCGAGCCAGGACCGCGGGCTGTTCAACCCGGCCATGCTCGACCGCCTGCTCACCGACCCTCAAGGCCAACTGACCCCACTGCGCGGCTCCAAGCTGTGGCAATTGGCGGCGCTGAACCTGTGGCTCAGCGAACAAGGAATCTGATCCATGAAACCGAATGCCGCGGCTTATAGCCAACGCTTACTCAAGGGCCAGGCGCCGACCTATGAGCGCCTGCAAGCGCGCCTGGCCGAAGATGGCAGCGCACTGGCCGCCGACCCGATTGCCGTGCATTGCGGCTGGGGCCGGTTGTTGATCGGCCACACCTTTCCCGACCCGGCAAGCCTGGCTCAGGAACTGCTCAACGAACAGCCCGGCGAGCGCGATATCGCACTGTATGTGGCCGCGCCCCAGCAAATCCTGGGCATTGACCCGCAGCAACTGTTTCTCGACCCGTCCGACACCCTGCGCCTGTGGTTCACCGACTACCGCCCGGCCACCCGGGTGTTTCGCGGCTTTCGCATTCGCCGGGTGCAGAGCGAGGCCGACTGGCAAGCGGTGAACCATTTGTACCAGGGCCGCGGGATGCTGCCCGTCGACCCGGAGCGCCTTACCCCACGTCATCAAGGCGGCCCGGTGTACTGGCTGGCCGAAGATGAAGACAGCGGCGCGGTGATTGGCAGCGTGATGGGCCTCAACCATCACAAAGCCTTCCATGACCCGGAGAACGGTTGCAGCCTCTGGTGCCTGGCCGTCGACCCGCAATGCACGCGTCCTGGTGTCGGTGAAGTGTTGGTGCGCCACTTGGTGGAGCACTTCATGAGCCGAGGCTTGAGCTACCTGGACTTGTCGGTGTTGCACGATAACCGCCAGGCCAAGAGCCTTTACGCCAAGCTGGGCTTTCGGGCGTTGACCACCTTTGCGATCAAGCGCAAGAACGGCATCAATCAACCGCTGTTTCTGGGCCCGGGACCCCAGGCGGAGTTCAACCCTTACGCGCGCATCATTGTCGAAGAAGCCCACCGCCGCGGCATTGATGTGCAAGTGGACGATGCCGATGCGGGCCTGTTCACCCTTAGCCACGGCGGGCGCCGCGTGCGTTGCCGTGAGTCCCTGAGCGACCTGACCAGTGCCATCAGCATGACTCTGTGCCAGGACAAGAGCCTGACCCACAAGGTGCTCAAGGCTGCGGGCCTGCATGTGCCGGTGCAACAGTTGGCGGGCAGTGCCGATGACAACCTGGAGTTTCTCGACGAACACCAGCGCATCGTGGTCAAGCCGCTGGACGGCGAGCAAGGCCATGGCGTCGCCGTGGATCTGCGCAGCATCGAAGAGGTGCAGCAGGCGGTTGAAGCGGCGCGCCAGTTCGACAGCCGCGTGTTGCTGGAAAGTTTCCACGAAGGCCTGGACCTGCGCATTCTGGTGATCGGTTTTGAAGTGGTCGCGGCGGCGATTCGTCGCCCCGCCGAAGTGATCGGCGACGGTCAACATTCGATTCGCGCGTTAATCCAGGCGCAAAGCCGTCGCCGCCAGGCGGCCACCGACGGCGAGAGCAAAATCCCGCTGGATGCAGAAACCGAGCGCACCCTCAAAGCCGCAGGTTACGACTACAACAGCACCCTGCCCCGTGGCGTGCAACTGGCCGTGCGACGCACCGCCAACCTGCACACCGGGGGTTGCCTGGAAGATGTCACGGCGATCCTGCACCCCACGCTGGTGGACGCGGCCGTGCGTGCGGCCCGTGCCCTGGATATTCCCATGGTCGGCCTGGACCTGATGGTGCCTGCGGCCGACCAGCCAGAGTATGTGTTTATCGAAGCCAACGAACGGGCCGGCCTGGCCAACCATGAACCGCAACCCACGGCTGAGAAGTTTGTGGATTTGTTGTTTCCACACAGTCAGCCGGCTACCTGACTACCGAGCGTTCCCACGCTCCGCGTGGGAATGCAGCCTGTGACGCTCTGCGTCACCACAGCGGATGCAAAGCGTCCCTTGAGGCATTCCCACGCAGAGCGTGGGAACGATCGCCCTCAACTCATCAGGAGTTTCCATGACCCGAACCATTCCCGAACCCGATCTCGCGTACCTGCAAAAAGTGCTGCTGGAAATGCTCGCCATTCCCAGCCCCACCGGTTTTACCGACACCATCGTGCGCTACGTCGCCGAGCGCCTGGAAGAACTCGGCATCCCGTTTGAAATGACCCGGCGCGGCACCATTCGCGCCACCCTCAAGGGCCAGAAAAACAGCCCTGACCGCGCCGTCTCCGCGCACCTGGACACCATCGGCGCCGCCGTTCGCGCGATCAAGGACAACGGGCGCCTGACCCTGGCGCCGGTGGGCTGCTGGTCGAGCCGCTTTGCCGAGGGCAGCCGCGTCAGCCTGTTCACCGACAACGGCGTGATTCGCGGCAGCGTATTGCCGTTGATGGCCTCCGGGCACGCATTCAACACCGCCGTGGATGAAATGCCGGTGAGCTGGGACCATGTCGAGCTGCGCCTGGACGCCTACTGCGCCACGCGTGCCGACTGCGATTCCCTGGGAATCAGTGTGGGTGACTACGTGGCTTTCGACCCACTGCCCGAGTTCACCGAGAGCGGGCATATCAGCGCTCGCCACCTGGACGACAAGGCCGGCGTCGCCGCCCTGCTCGCCGCGCTCAAGGCCATCGTCGACAGTGGCGAACCCCTGCTGATCGACTGCCACCCACTGTTCACCATCACCGAGGAAACCGGCAGTGGCGCAGCGGCCGCCCTGCCCTGGGATGTGAGTGAGTTTGTCGGCATCGATATCGCCCCGGTCGCTCCCGGCCAGCAGTCCAGCGAACATGCGGTGAGCGTGGCCATGCAGGACTCTGGCGGGCCCTATGACTATCACCTGTCCCGCCACTTGCTGCGCCTGGCGTCGGACAACGACCTGCCGGTACGCCGCGATCTGTTCCGCTATTACTTCAGCGATGCGCACTCGGCGGTCACCGCCGGCCATGATATTCGCACCGCGCTGCTGGCCTTCGGTTGTGACGCCACCCATGGCTACGAGCGTACCCATATCGACAGCCTCGCCGCCCTGAGCCGCTTGTTGGGCGCCTATATCCTCAGCCCGCCGGTGTTTGCCAGCGATGCGCAACCGGCCCAGGGCTCACTGGATCGGTTCAGTCATCAGATCGAGCATGAAACGCAAATGGAGAGCGACACCCGCGTGCCGTCGGTGGACAGCCTGGTCGGCCAGAAGTCCTGACGCGGGGTGAGTGGATACTGGCAACAAAGGTCCCGGCACAGTAGCATCGCCGGGACCTGACACCTGAGGCTTGTATGCTGATTCCCTACGATGCACTTGAAGTCGACACCCTGACCCGCCTCATCGAAGACTTCGTCACCCGCGACGGCACCGACAATGGCGACGACACGCCTCTGGAAACCCGCGTGCTGCGCGTGCGCCAGGCGCTGACCAAAGGCCAGGCGCTGATTGTCTTCGACCCCGAGAGCGAGCAATGCCAGTTGATGCTCAAGCACGATGTGCCCAAGCATCTGTTCGACTGAAACCTGCCTAAGGGTTGGGCACCGGCACGGGATGGGTAGCCTGGCTCTCGCCTTTGAGAATTTTGCGGTACACCTCGGCACGGTACACGTTGACGCCCACCGGCGCCTCGATGCCGAATTTCACGTGAGTACCGTTCACTTCAAGGATATGCACGGTGATGTCATCGCCAATGGCGATGGCTTCGCCTAGGGTACGGCTTAAGACCAGCATGGCGGTTGTCCTTTTCCAGTAACAGGACCTCGACCATGCCCCCTTGGCGCTGGGCCGGCAATGGCTTGCGGGCAAATCAGGCATTTCCTACACGGATAGGTAATTTGCCTGACAGACCCAAGCCAAATCAGCCCTTAACAACCTGCGCCTTGGCGCGCATCTTGTCGGCCATCAGTGTCATTTCGTCATACAGCAACTGCGGATTTTTTTGCTTCAACGCCCAGGCCATACGGCCTTGCTCGTGAGGCAGGATCATGAATTCACCTGCGGCCACGCGCTGGTAGATATAGTCGGCAATATCCGCCGCCGAGATGGGCGAACTCTCAAGCAACTTGCCCACTTGAGCCTTCATGGCTGGGGTTGGCCCACGGAACGAGTCGAGCAGGTTGGTCTGGAAAAACGACGGGCACACCACATGCACGCCCACTTCCTGTTGCTTGAGCTCCACCAACAGGCTCTCGGACAACGCCACCACGCCCGCCTTGGCCACGTTGTAGTTGCTCATGGCCGGGCCTTGCATCAACGCTGCCATTGACGCGATGTTGATGATGCGCCCCTTGCTCTTTTCCAGCAGCGGCAGGAACGCCTTGCAGCCTTTGACGACGCCCATCAGGTTGATTGCGATCTGCCAGTCCCAATCCTCCAAGGACAGTTCAGCGAAGAACCCGCCCGAGGCCACGCCGGCGTTGTTGACGATCACATCGATGCCCCCGAGCTTCACCTCACAGGCCTGGGCAAAGGCCGTGAGCTGGCTGTAGTCACGCACGTCACAGCGCTGGGTAAAGCCCTCGCCGCCCGCCTCGCGAACCTGCTTGAGGGTTTCCTGCAAACCGGGCTCGCTGACATCGGACAACGCCAACTGCCAGCCTTCACGGGCCCAGCGCAGAGCGATTTCGCGACCCAGGCCAGACCCGGCGCCAGTGATCATCATGCGGTTTTGCATAGGAGGTAGCCTTGTGGTTCACGAAAGAAGTGACCGGCAGTGTAGCGAAGGTTTTTGCTCGACCCACGCACCATCAGGGTGATGAATGCCCCGGGCAAACCGTGGGCTCGGTCGCAGGCGTGCCTATAGACTAAGTTCAATTTTTTTCAACTGATTAGTTCAAGTTGTGCACGCGTTAAAAGAAATAAGCGACACATCAAAATGTTTTATAAAAACAATGAATTTTCTACGAAGTGGCAGAGTCGGAATGGGTAAGGCGTCCCACTGTACATGGACGAACCAACGGTTAAACAGCCGGTTTTTGCAAAAAACCTATAAGGAATAAAACCATGAGCCTCATTCTGATTATTATCCTGATCCTCCTGCTGGTCGGTGGCCTGCCGGTGTTCCCGCACTCGCGTAACTGGGGTTATGGACCGTCGGGTATCCTGGGGGTGGTACTGGTTGTTCTGCTGGTGCTGTTGTTGCTCGGCAAGATATAAACACCGCGCCCCGCTTTTTGTAGGAGCGAGCTTGCTCGCGAAAAACTTACAGGCGCCGCGTTCATTCAGGACGCGCGCGTTATCGTTGACGTTCTTCGCGAGCAAGCTCGCTCCTACAAGTAAGAAAGCAAAAAAAAGAGGCCTTCTAGAAGGCCTCTTTTTTATTGCCGGTCAGTTAGTCCGGCTTACCGTCCACCACACCTGCGGTGTTATCCAGCAGGCTCTTGGTCGCGGTCTGCAGGAACGACTCGAGTTTCTGCTTGAGTGCAGCTTCGTCCGGCGATTCAGGAATCACCTTGCCAGTCGGCTCGGCGCCCAGTGTGTATTCCCACAACTTGGGTGGCATTTCCTTGGGCAATACCAGTACGCGATCGCCGGTGAGCAAGGCCACGGTCTGGTCGCTGCCCGATGGCTTGATCACGCCGAAACCCTTGTCACCTTCCGGCAGGTTCAGCAGGTCACGGCCCCAGCACTGGTGCAAGGTGTCGCCGCCCAGGCGGCCCATGATGGTCGGCACGATGTCGATCTGGGTGCCCACAGTGTGGTCACGCTCACCGAACTTCTCGCGCATGCCCGGTGCGATCATCAGCATCGGCACGTTGAAGCGGCCCAGGTCCATCTCGGTGATCTGCTGCTCGTTGCCGAAGCCGTGGTCACCGACGATCACAAACAGGGTTTCCTTGAAGTACGGCTCTTTGCGGGCCTTTTCAAAGAACTGGCCCAAGGCCCAGTCGGAATAGCGCATGGCCGTCAAATGCTCGTTGAGGCTGCCACGGTCGGTGACTTTCTCAACCGGCAATGGGGTCGGCAACGCGTACGGCGTGTGGTTGGACAGGGTTTGCAGCAGTGCGTAGAACGGCTTGCCGCCTTCGCGCGCCTTCAGTTCTTCCAGGCCACGGTTGAACATGTCCTGGTCGGACACGCCCCACGTCGGGTCGGAGAACACCGGGTCGACGAAGTCATTGCGGCCGATGAAGTTGGTCATGCCCTGGTTGCTGAAGAAGCCCGACTGGTTGTCCCAGGCGAAATCGCCGTTGTAGACATACACATCGTCGAAATCACGCGCACTGAGCAACTGCGGCAGGCCCGACAGCTTGTGGCTGCCTTCCGGGGTCTGCATCAGGTATTCGAAGCCCGGCAGGTTCGGGAAGCAGGCCATGGTGGCGAACATACCCTGGTGGGTGTGGGTGCCGTTGGAGAAGAAGCGGTCGAACAGCAAGCCCTCCTGGGTCAACTTGTCGAAGTACGGGGTGATATTGCCCGGACGTCCCAATGCGCCCACCGAGTGACCGGCGAAGCTTTCCATCAGGATGACCACGACGTTCTTGATCGGCAGGGTTTTCTCGGCCGGTGGCGTGAAGTCACGGCGCACGGCAGCGGTGTCGGTATCGACCAGCTTCTCTTGCGGCAGCACCAGCATGTCGCGCACGGTCTGGGTGGCCAGTGGTTGTTCCAGCGTCGCCTTCCAGATATTGGCGCGGTCTTCACCGAAGCGCGCCTTGGCCGCCGCGATCAGCGACAAGGTGCCATTGAGGCCCAACTGGTTGGCGAAGTTCGAGTCAGTGGTATAGACGTCACCCCAACGCAGCGGTGGCCCCTGGCGCAGGGTGCCACGGATGGCGACCACGGCAACCAGCAGGCAAACCATAAATACCGCGATGCGGCTGTACCACGGCGCCACCTGGCGCGTGCTGATCGTGCCGCCGCTGAACGGGCCCCGTGGGCGCGTTGCGCGGTCAGCGCCCTTGAAGGCCATGCTCAGGATCAGCGTACCCACGGCCCAGGCCAGCAGGTAGCGCACTACCGGGAAACCGTACCAGAGCATGCTCATCACGGTTTTCGGGTCTTCCTTCACATACTGGAAGACCAGGCCGTTGAGGCGCTGGTGGAACTCGCGGTAGAAGTCCATCTCCATCAGGCCCAGGAACAAGGCGATGCTGGACGCGACGGTCAGCCACAAACGGAAGAACCCGCGCGCCGCCATGGCCCGCACGCTGAACAGCGCCAACAGCAGCGGAATCAGCAGGTACATCACCAGGCGAATGTCCAGGCGCAGGCCGTTGGCGAACGCTTCGAGGAACGTGGAGGCCGGCGTATCGAGGATCATCTCGCGGTTGTAGACCAGCAACGCCAGGCGCAGCAGGGAAAACATCACCATCATGACCAGTGCGCAGAGCAGCGTGTACGCCAGATGGGATTTGACGGTCGGTTGCAGCAGGCGATTTGAAGCTCGCTGCTGATTCAGGGCGTCCGGGTTTGCCATGTCGTTTTAGGACCCATTGGAAGTTTAAGTTGCGAAATAATGCAGTGGCGTCCGTCCCTCGCCCAGGCTGGCTGGGGTAGGCGGTTAACGCGGTGGCACAAATGGTGCCCGATCAAGGCCGGCAAGGCTATTAATTACTGAACGTATGCCACGGCCCTGCCTTTAAGGGCACTGGAGATAGAGCCCTGGCAGCCGGATAAAGCCGGCGAATTGTCTTGGATGGGATGTGAAAATTTCGTGCGGCGAATAGTTTCGACACACAAATCTGCTTTTTGTGGGAGCGAGCTTGCTCGCGAAAAACTCACAAGCACCGCGCTTAATCCAGAAAGCACGCGTTATCGTTGACGTTTTTCGCGAGCAAGCTCGCCCCTACATTAGGGCTCAGATCCGCACGTTACCGCGCGGCCCGGCGATGGCCCAGATGATCAGGCCCAGCACTGGCAACAGCAGGATCAACAGGATCCACAGCACTTTGGCGCCGGTGCTGGCGCCGCTTTTGAACACGTTGATGATCGCCCAGATATCCAGCGCGAGGATGATCAGGCCAATCAGACTATTAAACGTGGAACCCATGGTGTCGCTCCTAAGTGAGGGCATGCACTTGTAGGATAGTCAGCCTTGGCGCGGGTTCCGTTTTATTTCAGACGTGTACAGCAATCTTCAAGGCTTCAAGCGAGGGCTCGGCCTTGATGCCGACTTCGGCACACAGTTCCAGTACTCGCGCCAGGTCGTTGCCGAACACCAGCACTGCCTGGATCTCGTCGTCCAGCAACTGGCTGAAGTTCATCAGCACATAACCGCCGTCTTCCGGGCTCAGGGCGCTCATCTGGATCTGGATGCGGTTGAGCGCGGTCAGATCTTCGGTCTTGGCCAGTTGCTTGGGCTTGAGGTTGAACGCCACGCCCGGACCGAACGACGCGACGATCTGGGCAAACAGGTCGCCATAGGTATCGGCCTGGAACAACACCGTGTCCGGCAGGCTACCGACCACCACCCACTCTCCCAGCGGGATCGGGAAACTGTCGTCGTAGTTGATATCCGGATTGGCCGCCAGGAACGCCGCCGGGTCCGCGTAGGCCTGGGCCGCTTCGTCGGCGATACGCGCTACTTCGTCCTCACCCATGACGCCGGCGCTGATTTTACTGATGAGTTCGACGAGGGCGGTTTGCATGGGGCGATCCTGTAACGGGCAAGTTTTGAAGGGCGCGTAGCCTACACCAGTTTCTGCAACTGCGCCGCCGTATCCACCGCGCCCATGGTCTGCGCCGCGGCCAGTGCCGTCGCGCCTTGTGCATCGGTGGCCTTGGGATTTGCGCCTTTACCAAGCAGGTACTCAACCATTTCAACGCGGTTGAACATCGCCGCCATCATCAAGGCCGTACGCCCGTCCGAGGAGGCCGCCTCAACCGGCGTGCCGCCTTCGATCAACGCCCGGACCACCGGCAGGTTGCCTTTGAACGCCGCCCCGGCAATCGGCAGCTGGTTCTTGTCGTTGGCGATCAAGGGGTCGGCCTTGAACTCCAGCAGCACTTTGACCGCCTCGGCATGGCCGTGGTACGCCGCAAGCATCAACAGCGTGTCGCCATTGTGATTACGAAAGTTGGCCGGCAGGCCCTTCGCCAACAGTGCGGCAAGCATGGCGGCGTCGCCGCGACGGGCCACGTCGAAAACTTGCTCGGCAAACTCGGCGGCTTCGTCTTCGGTCATTTGTTTAGGCTGATCTGACATGGGGGCTCCTTGCTGAGGCGACTGACATAACTGTTTAAGGCGCCCAGTGTCGCGATGGAGTTCCCCGGTGTCATGGCTTTTTTGTCAAAAGCCGCCATAGCCAGAATCAATAACGGAATTGGCCGCCCTGGATCTGCGCCAGCAATTGCCCGGTCACCGGCACATAGCTGTCCGAACCCGGCAACCAGGCGTAAACCGGGTCATTGCCAGCCTTGTCCGGGTCGAACCCTTGCTCCTTGAGCTTCACTTTCTGGTACTTGAACGTGCCGGTGGTTTCCATCTTCACCTTGATCCGCAAAAACAACGGCACCGCATAAGAGGGCAACTGGCCGTGGGCGAATTGCAGCAGTTCGCGCATGTCCAGGCTGGCCAGGGATTCGCTGGGGGTGATGGCGACCATGCCGGCGCGGCCGTTGGTGTTGTCGATCTCGACGCCATAGGCCACCACTTCAGCGATCTGCGGGTGTTTCAGCAAGACGTTTTCCACCTCGGTGGTCGAGACGTTTTCGCCCTTCCAGCGATAGGTATCCCCCAGACGATCGACAAATTGCGCGTGGCCGAAACCGATGCTGCGCACCAAGTCGCCGGTGTTGAAATAGCGGTCGCCTTTTTCGAATACATCGGTCAGTACCACCTTGCGGTTCTTTTCCGGGTCGGTATAGCCGTCGAAGGGCGACTTTTCATCAATGCGCGCCAATAACAGGCCCTGCCCGCCGGTGGGCACCTTGACCATAAACCCATTGCTGCCGCGCAGTGGTTCACCGATGTCATGGGCGTAGTCCACCAGCGCCCAATGCTGCAGGCAAAAGCCGATGGTGTTGTCAAAGTTCAGCACGTTGGTAAAGCCGATGTTGCCGTCGCTGGCGGCATACAGTTCGCAGATATGCTCCACGCCATAACGCTGCTTGAACTGCGCCCACACACCAGGGCGCAAGCCGTTGCCGACCATCTTGGTCACGTGGTTATCGCGGTCCTGCGCACTTGCGGGCTGGTCGAGCAGATAGCGGCACAGCTCACCGACATAGCCCAGAGTGGTCGCCTTGAACTTGCGCGCATCGTCCCAGAACTGGCTGGCGCTGAATTTGCGCCGAATGGCAAACCCCGACGCGCCGATAATCGCCGCCCCCCAGCACACGCACAGGCCGGTGGCGTGGTACAGCGGCAAGGTGCAATAGAGGACGTCCTGCGGCCCCATGTCCAGGGCGATACTGCCGAAGCTCACGGCGGTTTTGGTCCAGCGCCCGTGCTTCATGATGCCGGCCTTGGGCAAGCCGGTGGTGCCGGAGGTGTAGATATAGAAGCAGGGATCGTGGAAGAACACCTGCGCGGAACTCGCCGGGTTGTCCACCGGGCTTTCGGCACTGGCGGCCATCAGGTCGATGTAGCCGTCGGGGCCCCTACTGCCGGGCTGATCGGCCACGAACCAGGTGCGCTCGGCCGGGATCTGGACTTGATCGCGCACTGCTGCGTAAGGGCCCAGCAATTCGGCACCGACCACGATGGCAACCGGCTTGACCAGGGTCAGGCTGTGTACCAGCGCCCCTTGAGTTTGCGCCGTGTTGAGCATGGCGCAGATGCCGCCCAGCTTGGCCACAGCCAGCACGTTGAGCAGCAACTCGGGGCGATTTTCGATAAACAGCGCCACCACGTCACCCTTGCGGATGCCCTGGGCCTGCAAGTGATGGGCAATGCGATTGGCGCGCTGATTGGCGTCGCGGTAGCTGATCACGCTGTCCCCATAAAGCAGGGCAGCACCGTCCGGGTTACGCAAGGTGGCTTGTTCGAAATGCCAGCCCAGGCCGCAGGGTTGGCTGGGGTCGGTGACGTTGGCCGCGCGCATGCCGCGCACCACCCGTGGGAGGGCCCGAACGATGGCAGGCACCTTACGCAGCATCATGCGCCAGGTGATCATGTCGATTTGCTGATGAGTCATGGCGGGACGTCCCTTTTCTTATTCTTGATCTGGTCCAGGTACATCGACTGGTGTAGCGGAAAATACGTCAGCGGTTCTTTGGCTGTACACGCGGGATTTGAAAAGTTTTGTATCCCGTGGCGGCCGGCCGAGGCTTATCTCCATCACACTCCACCCTCCAAATGTGGGAGCTGGCTTGTCGGGTCGCCGCATCGCTGCGATGACGGCCTGCCAGCCGACCGGATTTTTCCGAGCAAAAGACGGTCAGTATCATTACAGCCCTCCCCCTCCTCCCGGAAAAATCACCGGGCAGACAGCGCAAAATGCAGGATGCACGATGGCCCTTCATGCAAATTGCACGAAAATGAAAATCTTATAAATTTATAAACTACTGATTTATAACGATTTTCTAAAAAATCCAATACTGGCACAATCACTGCACCTACCACTCCATGCTTGCCAACTTGAGCCAACGGAGCTGATAGACATGAGCCTGATCCAAGATAAATTCGCTTCAGTATTCTCCAACTACGACGTCACCACCCAGCCACGTCCGGACGGCGGTATCCTGTTGACCCTGCGTAACAGCGAAGGTAAGCAGGTCAAGCGCTCGATCTCTTATCAGCAGCTGCACACTGCCGACCAACTGACCTGGGTCATCAGCGCCATTCGCCGTGACTTGGCTGAACAAGCCAGCGAACTGCCGCAGATTTCGATGCTGCAAAGCCAGAACCGCTTTGCACTGCCGACCTATCATTCGGCCTAAGCTGGAAATCTGAAAAAGGGCCGCGACGCTACTCAGCGTCGCGGCCCTTTTTCATGCCGTTAACATAAGCCCTGGCGGGTGGCCTCATTCTTTGCCTGCACACGGTTGGTGACATCCAGCTTGCCGTAGATGTTGCGCAGATGAAATTTCACCGTGGCTTCAGAGGTGGCGCGAATCTGGCTGATTTCCCAGACGGTCTTGCCCTCGGAGGCCCATCGCAGAATTTCCAGCTCCGTGGAAGTCAGGGGCTTGCCGGACAAGCTCATGCGTTTTCTGATAGCCGTCGGCACGATAACCAACGGGCGATGCGTCTCCTCGGGGCCACTCATTGTTCTCTCCTTATATCTGCTGATGCACTGCCATCTTTCGGATTCCTCCCATTGACAGATGGCATAAACATTGACGCTGAACAGAGAGTTACATAAAGAGTGGAATCAAAGCGCACAGCACAGAACAAACAGCTTTGCCCTACAAATAATTAAGTTTCTTCCCACAGCAACTTCCAACTTGCCGGGGTTGAACATTCAGTTATCTATGCTTAGTCATCCAGCCCTGGAAAGCCTGTGGCAATCGCATCGCCGGTAAAAGAAGGCACAACGCCTTGGGCCGTGTTGAACAAGCGTAGTGTCACACAGTGCGGGTTTTCGCCCATGTCGAACCAGTGCGGTACACCGGCCGGGATGATCAGCAAGTCATTCTTCTCACAGCGCAGGCTGTAGACAGAGTCGCCTATGTGCAGCGTAAACAGCCCCTGGCCTGCGATGAAGAAACGCACCTCGTCTTCACTGTAGGTACGTTCGTCGAGGAACTGTGCGCGTAACTCGTCTTTCTGTGGATGGTCGTGGGTCACGCTGACCACTTCCACAGCGGCGTAGCCGAGGGCTTCGATCTGAGCCTGGTAGGCGGCAATCATTTCAGCATCAGTGGCGCCCTTTTCTATCGGGCTGGGCTGCCAGCGTTCAAAACGCACACCGTGCTCGGCCAGGGTCGACTGGATGTCGTCGGCATGGGTCAACACTTTATTCGGAGTGTCCGGGGTGGCGATGGAGTATACGGCTACATAGCTCATTGCACGGTTCCTTGGTTCGGCTCTTGCAATCGAAGGCCAATGATAATGGCGGCGGCCAGGGCCGCGAGGCTGGCGATACTGAACGTGAAGGTTGGCCCCAGCAGGTTCCAGCTGTAACCGGAATACAGGGCGCCGAGCGCGCCGCCGGTGCCGGCCAGCGCAGCATAAAGGGCCTGGCCCTGGCCTTGCTGGCGGTCACCGAAGCTGCGTTGCACAAAGGCAATCGCCGCCGCGTGGAAGCTGCCGAACGTGGCGGCGTGCATCAACTGCGCCACCAGCAGCAGCCAGAAAACTTCGGCAAATGAACCCAGCAGCCACCAGCGTAGCGCCGCCAGCAGGAAACTGGCGAGCAGCACCCGGCGCACCGAAAAGCGCGTAAGAATACGGCTCATGGCCAGGAACATCAGCACTTCCGCCACCACCCCCAGCGCCCACAGCAGGCCAATTACGCCACGGCTGTAGCCCAAATGCTCCAGGTGCAGGGTGAGAAAGGTGTAATACGGGCCATGGCTCATTTGCATCAGCGCCACGCAGGCATAAAACGCCAGCACGCCGGGGCTGCGCAATTGCTTGAGAAAGCCATCGCCGACCAGGCGGTTGCCGTGGCGGGCCGGCTGCGCGTTCGGTACCCAAAGGCTGGCGCCGATGATGCCGGCCATGATTACCACGACCGCCACCGGGTAAATATCCAGACTCAGCCAATCGAACAGGCGCCCCATGATCACCACGGTGAGGATAAAACCAATGGAGCCCCACAGACGGATCTGGCTGTAGCGCGAGGTTTGCTTGTGCAGGTGGGCCAGGGTGATGACTTCGAACTGCGGCAGCACCGCGTGCCAGAAGAACGCGTGCAGGGCCATCACCAGCGCTAGCCAGGCGTAGGTCTTGCTGACAAAAATCAGGCAGAAGCTGGCCAGGGTGCACACCGCGCCGAATCGCACAATGGCCAGGCGCCGGCCAGTGTAGTCGCCGATCCAGCCCCACAGGTTGGGGGCCACGCAGCGCATCAGCATGGGTATGGCCACCAGCTCGCCGATGCGCGCGCTGGAGAAACCGAGGTGATCGAAGTACAGCGCCAGGAACGGCGCGGTCGCCCCCAGCAGGGCGAAGTAAAAGAGGTAGAAGCTGGAGAGGCGCCAGTATGGGAGCACGGGGGTCATTTTATTGGGGCTGCTTCGCAGCCCAGCGCGAGCAAGCTCGCTCGCCACAACAAGCTCGCTCGCTTGCCGGCGGCGATCACAGCTGGCCCAGTACCGGTGTGATCACGCGCACATCGGCATTCTGCCCGCGGTTGCGCAGCAGGTGGTCCATCAGCACGATGGCCATCATGGCTTCGGCAATCGGTGTGGCACGGATGCCGACGCACGGGTCGTGGCGGCCCTTGGTGATCACGTCCACCGGGTTGCCGTGCACATCGATCGAACGGCCTGGCGTGGTGATGCTCGACGTGGCCTTGAGCGCCAGGTGCGCCACGATCGGCTGGCCGGAAGAAATACCGCCGAGGATGCCGCCCGCGTTGTTGCTGAGGAAACCTTCAGGGGTCATCTCATCGCGATGCTCGGTACCGCGTTGGGATACGCAGGCGAACCCGGCGCCGATTTCCACGCCTTTCACCGCGTTGATGCTCATCAGCGCATGGGCCAGTTCGGCGTCGAGGCGATCAAAGATCGGCTCGCCCAGGCCCGGCTTCACGCCTTCGGCCACGACGGTGATCTTCGCGCCGACCGAGTCCTGGTCGCGGCGCAACTGGTCCATGTAGGCTTCCAGTTCCGGCACCTTATCCGGGTCGGGGCAGAAGAAGGCGTTGTCTTCGACGCTGTCCCAGGTCTTGAACGGGATTTCAATCGGGCCCAACTGGCTCATGTAGCCACGGATGACGATGCCCTGGGTGGCCAGGTATTTCTTGGCGATGGCGCCGGCGGCCACGCGCATGGCGGTTTCACGCGCCGAGCTGCGGCCACCGCCACGGTAGTCGCGTTCGCCGTATTTGTGGTGGTAGGTGTAGTCGGCATGGGCCGGGCGGAACAGGTCCTTGATCGCCGAGTAGTCCTTGGACTTCTGGTCGGTGTTGCGAATCAACAGGCCAATGGCACAGCCCGTGGTGCGGCCTTCGAACACTCCGGAGAGGATTTCGACTTCGTCCGGTTCCTGGCGCTGGGTGGTGTGGCGGCTGGTGCCGGGCTTGCGGCGGTCGAGGTCGCGCTGCAGGTCGTCCAGGCTCAGCTCCAGGCCTGGCGGGCAGCCGTCGACAATGGCGACCAACGCCGGGCCATGGCTTTCGCCCGCGGTGGTGACAGTGAACAGCTTGCCGAAGGTATTGCCGGACATGCAGGGCGCTCCGTGAAATCAGTTGAATCAAGTCAACCGTAATAACTTAAGGCGGCCAGTATACGCAGGCTAACCGACTAGTTCATCCTCGAAACCTTACCGGTAGACGTTGGTCCAACCGGCACCTCTCCAATGATGGCGCTATGATGCTGCGAGTTCTGCTGTTCACCCTCACCCTATTCACCGCCGTGGCCCAGGCCGCCTCCCCTGTCGTCTTGCAACGCCCGATCAGCCTGGACACCGGCAGCGGCCAACTCTTTGGCTCTCTGCTGTTGCCGCAATCGGATAAACCGGTGCCGGTGGTGCTGATCATCGCCGGCTCCGGCCCCACCGACCGCAACGGCAACAGCGCCGACGGCGCGCGCAATGACAGCCTCAAGCGCCTGGCCTGGGTACTGGCCCGGCATAACATCGCCAGCGTGCGCTACGACAAGCGCGGCGTGGCCGCAAGCCTGGCGGCCACGCCGGATGAGCGCAACCTGACCCTGGAGGCCTATGTGGCCGACGCCGTGGCCTGGGGCAAGTTGCTCAAGGCCGACACGCGCATGGGCCCGCTGATCGTGCTGGGCCACAGTGAGGGCGCGCTGGTCGCGGCCCTCGCCGCGCCGCAACTTGAACCGGCCGGGGTCATTTCCTTGTCTGGCAGCGCCCGCCCAGTGGACCAGGTGATCCGTCAGCAACTGGCCGATCACTTGCCCCCTGCCCTGCTGCTGCGCAGCAATGAAATACTCGATCATCTCAAGGCCGGCCAGGTGGACGCCGACGTGCCGCGCCCACTGGAGGGTATTTTCCGGCCCAGCGTGCAGCCGTATCTGATCAGCCTGTTCCGCGCCGATCCGTCGGCCGCCTTTGCGCGCTTGGGCATGCCTGCGCTGATTATCCAGGGCACCAACGATATCCAGGTTGGCGTAGGTGATGCCCGGCAACTGAAGCAGGCCAAGCCCGACGCGCAGTTGACGGTGATCGAAGGCATGAACCACGTGATGCGCATCGTACCCAATAACGTGAAGCAGCAACTGGCCTCCTACAATGACCCGAAACTGCCGCTGGCTGCGGAGCTGGGCCAACGTATCGTCAGCTTTATCGAAGGACTTCAACCCCGTTAAGCGGCAATTGGCCTCCAGTCCTGGGAAAAACGGCCGATAAGTCCAGAGTCGACAGTAAAAAGACTGTCGGCTCGCAGGGCTTGGACAGGATCGCGCCGCATGACAACCACCGAAACAACACCCGAATCTACCGCCGAGACCCCGGCTGCAACCGAAGTTGGCGCCGCAGCGGCCCTGCCGTGGGCCGACGTTCACGCCGAACATTTCAAGATGCTACGCCTGGCCCCGCTGGCCACCGACCGCGCGACCGGCGCACGGCCATTGCGCTTTGTGCAGTTCGGCTATGCCGAGCGTCATGACAAACACCACAGCCTGTTGCGCATGGTCATCCAGTTACCGGGCCAGCGAGTACGGCGCGAGCAGAACCACCTGGATATCTGGGTCGATCACGATAAACACCGCGTGCACTTCGGGCCCGGCAACAGCTTGGAAATCGAGCCGGCCAACCGCGGTATCGGGCGCTTCCTGGTGGCCCAAGGCGCCGCCTGGGCGAAGAAGAAGTGGTCCCACTACCGCGTCGACGGGGTGGACCTGGCCAACAAGGACGCCCTCAACGAAGCCACGCGCCTGCGCCGCGATCACTTCCTGCGTATCCAGGGTTTCGACGTGGCCTACGCCGATGTGCAGCACCTCAAGGGCAATGTGCAACCCGGCAAGGTCAGCGACGTGCTGGACAGTTGGAACACTGAGAAAGTGCAGTTCGTAGAGATCCTGGAAGCCGCGCAGATGCTGCAACAGGCCGAGCAGAACCTGGCGGAGCAGGAAGTGAAGCTGCGCAAGGAAGAGGAGAAAGTCACCAAGTTCAAGCGTGAGGACAGCGGGCTGCGCTTTACCATCACCTGCCTGGTGGCGTTTACGGTGTTTCAGGCGGGGTTGTTGATCTGGATTGCCACGCACCGTTAACAGAGTGAAATACGCTCCAATGTGGGAGCTGGCTTGCCTGCGATCCAGTCAACGCGGTGATTCAGGCACACCGAGTCGATACCTTCGCAGGCAAGCCAGCTCCCACATTGACCGCGCTTGTGCAGTTAGACCCGGGCGGCAAATACTGCCTGATGCGCACGGCACTGTTCAGCCGTCAACATGAACACCCCATGCCCACCGCGCTTGAAGTCCAGCCAGGCGAAGTCCACTTCTGGGTACAGCGCCTCGACATGCACCTGGCTGTTGCCCACTTCGACAATCAGCAAGCCCTTCTCGGTCAGGTGGTCCGCCGCTTCAGCCAGCATCCGGCGTACCAGGTTCAGGCCGTCGTCACCGCAGGCCAGGCCCAGTTCCGGTTCGTGCTGGTATTCGTCGGGCATGTCGGCGAAATCTTCGGCATCCACGTAGGGCGGGTTCGACACAATGAGGTCGAAACGCTGGCCGGGTAGCCCGTCAAAACCATCGCCCTGCACGGTGTAGACCCGTTCGTCGACGCCATGGCGCTCGATATTCTGGTTCGCCACTTCCAGGGCTTCGAACGACAGGTCTCCCAGCACCACTTCGGCCTCCGGGAATTCGTAGGCACAGGCGATGCCGATGCAACCGGAGCCGGTGCACAGGTCGAGGATGCGTGCCGGCGGCTGGGCCAACCAGGGTTCGAAGCGGTCTTCGATCAGCTCGCCGATGGGTGAACGCGGGATCAACACGCGCTCATCGACGATAAACGACATGCCGCAAAACCAGGCCTCGTTCAACAGGTAGGCCGTGGGCACTCGCTCATGGATACGGCGATGCAGCAAGCGCTGCACGTGGGAGATTTCCTCTTCTTCCAGGTTGCAATCCAAATAGCTGTCGGCGATTTCCCACGGTAGGTGCAAGGCGCCCAGCACCAATTGCCGGGCTTCGTCCCAGGCATTGTCGGTGCCATGGCCAAAAAACAGGTCTTCCCCATGGAAACGGCTGACAGCCCAACGGATATGGTCGCGCAAGGTGCGCAGGCGGGAAGTGATCACGGGGGCAAGCTCCTGGAAAAAACGACTGGCGATTCTAACAGCCTTCACCTGTACCGACGATGTACGAAAAACCTGGCGCCGTACGTCGGTTTTCATCCAATTTGCCCGCATTGTGTTAAACAGGCCTGCCTCTTGACATGGCTGCACGCCAGCAACGGCGTACCTTACGATGGTAGCGATTCACAGAAGCGCTCAGCCAGTGGACAATGTCGCAAAAGCCCCACTCACAGGAGCCCCAGAATGTCCGTTCCAAAGACGATGTTTCAACTCAGCGGTCGCGGTTACGCAGCAGCCAACCTCAATCATGCGACCCTGGTGATCATCGACGCCCAGAAAGAATACCTCAGCGGCCCGCTCGCCCTCTCGGGCATGGACGCGGCGGTAGAGAACATCAAGCAGCTTGTGACCGCAGCGCGCAGCGCCGGGCGCCCGATTGTGCATGTGCGCCACCTGGGCACCGTGGGCGGCCTGTTTGACCCTCAGGGCGAGCGCGGCGAATTCATTCCGGGCCTTGAGCCTGAGGGTGACGAAACCATCATCGGCAAACTACTGCCCAGCGCCTTCCATGGCACCGGCCTGGAAAAACACCTGCAAGACCTCGGCTCCCTGGACCTGATCGTCTGCGGTTTCATGAGCCACTCCAGCGTCAGCACCACCGTGCGCGCGGCCAAGAACCTGGGCTTTCGCTGCACCCTGGTGGAAGACGCCTGCGCCACCCGCGACCTGCCCTACAAGGGCGGTATCCTGAGCGCCGAGCATGTGCAGCAAACCGAAATGGCCATCATGGCAGACAACTTCGCCACCCTGGCGCTGGCCAAAGACTTGATCTGATCCTGCTGGCGGTGAGCGGTGTGTTTATTGCTCCGCTCATCCGCAAAGCCCTTTCATTTGGCGCATTTACCTCTCCCCCCGGAACAACCTGTGTATCTTCCGGTCGAAGGGCCGATACCCTGGAGGAAAGGTCGGAATGAAGATATCCGATGGTTTTGATGCTCGTCGCTTGCGCCCCAAGGGCCCGAGCAATTGGCGTCTGCGCCTGGTAGCGTGCATTGCCGCGTTGCTGGCGATAGTAGGCTTGTTGTTGGCGGGCGCTGGTGGCGCCGGCCTGTTTGGGCATTCGCCGGCACTCGGCGAACTGAATGCCAGCCCGGGCGGCTCGGCACTCCTGCTGGGCATCGGCTTGCTGGTGCTGTGGCTGGGCGTGTGGCTGTGGCGTCGCAGCCGCCGGAAAATGCGCCAGCCGCTGTCGTTGAATATCGCCTCTCACCTGATGAAAAAGCACGACTGATGGCGCTTGGATAGCGTTTCCTGCGCCCTGGCCGCCGCGATTTAGGTAAACTGCCCGCCCTTCGCGGAGGCTGACATGCAAGACGATGATTTTTTCCTGTTCAAAAACGAGCTGCGCGGCGTCAAGCCGATCAAGCACGACCGCGCCGACACCGGCAAACCCAAGACTGACCGGGCGCAGATCGCCAAACTGCGCCAGGCCGCGACCGTGCGCACCGATGCCACCACCGTGGATGGCCTGTCGGACCAGTTCGTGATCGACGTCGGCCCCGAAGATGAACTGATGTGGGCCCGCGACGGCGTGCAGGAAAGCCAGATGCGCAAGCTCAAGGCCGGCCAGATCCCGTTCGAGGGCAGCCTCGACCTGCACGGCATGACCGTGGAAAAAGCCCGGGAAACCCTCTGGGCCTTCCTGGCCGAAGCGACTAAATTCGAAATCCGCTGCGTACGCGTCACCCACGGCAAGGCCGTGCGGTTGGACGGCAAGCGGCCGATGATCAAGAGTCACGTCAATACCTGGCTGCGCCAGCATGCCCAGGTGCTCGGTTTTACCTCCTGCCAGGCCCGCCACGGCGGTGCCGGCGCGGTGTATGTGATGCTCAAGCGCACCATGATGGAAGGGCGCGACGAGTAACAAGTGCCATCGCCAGGCTTGCAGCGATGTGTCCGCCACCGTAACCTTGCGCTTTGCGAAAATCCCACAGGTAGTTTCATGTCCCTGGAACAGAATTACACAGAGATTCTCGGCCAACTCGGCGAGGACGTGTCCCGCGAGGGCCTGCTCGACACGCCAAAGCGTGCCGCCAAGGCAATGCAGTACCTCTGCCGCGGTTATGAACAGACACTCGAAGAAGTCACCAACGGTGCCTTGTTCAGCTCTGACAACAGCGAAATGGTGCTGGTCAAGGACATCGAGCTGTACTCGTTGTGCGAGCACCACCTGTTGCCGTTTATCGGCAAGGCCCACGTGGCGTATATCCCGAGCGGCAAAGTGCTGGGCCTGTCGAAGGTCGCACGCATTGTCGATATGTATGCGCGCCGCCTGCAGATCCAGGAAAACCTCAGCCGCCAGATCGCCGATGCCGTGTTGGAAGTGACAGGCGCCCTGGGCGTGGCCGTGGTGATCGAGGCCAAGCACATGTGCATGATGATGCGCGGTGTCGAGAAACAGAATTCGTCGATGATCACCTCGGTGATGCTGGGTGAGTTCCGCGAGAACGCGGCCACCCGCAGCGAATTTCTCAGCCTGATCAAGTAACCGGCCAGGCAGGAAAAAACCGGCGTTCATCGCCGGTTTTTTTTCGCCTGCAGAAATCAGGTAAGCTGCGGCCCCTCAGTCATGGGCAAGAGGTTTCAGCCATGTTCGTCAAAGCACTTCGAGTGGGCCTCGGCCACGTCATCATCGCGGGCGACTTTCTTACCCGCCCACGTAAAAAACAACGCTCGGCCGAGCAACAGGCCAAGGTCAATGCTGCGGCCAGGGACCTGACCCTGTATCAGTTCCACGCCTGCCCGTTCTGCGTGAAGACCCGCCGTACCCTGCACCGCCTGAATGTGCCGGTCGCCTTGAAGGACGCGAAGAACAACGAACAGGACCGCCAGACCCTGCTGGAGCAAGGTGGCAAGATCAAAGTGCCGTGCCTGCGCATCGAAGAGAACGGCCAGACCACCTGGATGTATGACTCCAAGGTGATCATCGACTACCTGGACAAGCGCTTCGCCGCAATCTGAAGCCCGCTGCGGTCAATGTAGGAGCTGGCTTGCCTTACTGTAGGAGCGAGCTTGCTCGCGAAAAACTCACAGGCACCGCGTTTATTCAGGCCGCCCGCGTTATCGTTGACGTTTTTCGCGAGCAAGCTCGCTCCTACAGAAATCAGGTCGGTGTTGTCAGGTCGAGATCCAGCAGTGCCGAGCCCAGGCACTTGCCATGGGCATCCAGCGCCAGCGAGCGGGTCACGCCGCCACGCAAAATGCCCGGCAACACGAAGTTAAGTGCCTGCACGTTCGGCAATTCGTAACGCCGAACCGGGGCCGCCAGCGGTTCGAGCAAATCCTTGAAAAATTCCGTGACGCGCTCGGCCGTCAGCTGTTCGCACAGCAATGGGTAGTCTTGCGCGCGATAGGCAATGATCGAGATGTTCGACGTGTCGCCCTTATCCCCGGTGCGGGAATGGGCCAGCCTGTGCAGTTTCATTCTTCAATCCTCGGTTTGACCGCTTCACGGGGCAACAACAACGACGCCACCGCCACCACTTGACGCACGCTCTTGCTCGCCCCACCGCCGCCGGCCGGGCCGTTGGTGTAGAGGGTCTCCACTTCATTGCCAACCCGCACGGCGTCGCTGCGCTCGTCACAACGGGCGGCAACCCGCAGGCGCACTTCCCAAGGCTCGACGCTGCTGCGTAGGCCGTGCAATGAATCCATGCCGATCAACTCGGCACGCAGGTCCTGCATGTTGACGCCGATCAACGCCAGACGCTTGAGTACCACTTCCCGCGCCAACTCAGCCCGTGCGACAGCACCGGGACCGCCGTAAGACATCTGCCCTTCACCAATCCAACCGTCCAGATAACCGACGCTGACCTTCAGTTGTTCAGGCCGAGCACGCCCGCTCGCCCCCTCAGCGCGCACCCGGTCCACGCCCTCCTCGACAAACCCCACCTGGGAAAAATCGGCCGTCACATCCGGGGTCAAATAGGCTGCCGGGTCGTGAACTTCATAAATCAGTTGTTCGGCGCAGGTCGCGCGGCTGACCCGCCCACCCGAGCCTGCCACCTTGGTGATCACTGCATTGCCGTCGGCGTCGATCTCTGCCAGGGGAAAGCCCAGGCGCGCCAAGTCCTCCACATCCTTGAAGCCTGGATCGGCGAAATAACCGCCACTGACCTGCCCCGCGCACTCAAGCAAATGCCCCACCAACGTGCCCCGGCCCAATCGTTGCCAATCATCGAAGGCCCAGCCAAACTCGAACATCTGCGGCGCCAGGAACAGCGAAGGGTCGGCCACGCGCCCGGTGATCACCACATCGGCGTCGGCGCGCAACGCTTGAACAATGCCCTCCACGCCCAAGTAGGCATTGGCAGAAATCAGCCGCTCACCCAATGCGCCTACGGTCTGGCCGTTATCCAGCAACTGCTCGGCAGACAAGGTATGCAGCACGTCATCCCCGACCACCGCCACGACCTTGAGGCCCAGGCCCAGCTCGCCGGCAATGCGCCGTACTTCACTGGCCGCCGCCAGCGGGTTGGCCGCGCCCATGTTGGTGATCACGCGCAGGCGGCGACGCCCCGCACCCTGCCCTACAAAAGGCAAGACACGATGCATGCGCTCAGCCAGCAGCGGGTCATAACCGCCTTGCGGGTCGCTGATACGCGCCTGTTGCGCCAGGGCGATGGTGCGTTCGGCCAGGCATTCGAAGACCAGGTAATCCAGGTCGCCGTGTTCGGCCAGTTCCACGGCAGGTTCTATACGGTCGCCGGAGTAGCCGGCGCCGGACCCGATGCGCAAGGTGTTCATGTCAAATCACTCCCAGGAGCAACGCCGTCAGGGTCATCAATACCGAGGCGGCAAACAGGAAAGGAATGGTGAAGCGCTGGTGATCGGCCAGTTCGATCTTGCACAGGCCCACCAGCAGGAAGGTCGCAGGGGTCAGCGGGCTGACCGGGAAGCCGGTGGTATGCACGCCCAGCAACGAAGCCTGGGCCACCTGAAGCGGGTCGACGCCCAGGGCCTTGCCGACTTCGGCGATCACCGGCATCACGCCGAAATAGTAGGAATCGGGGTCAAACAACATGCTCATGGGCATGGACAAAAAGCCCACGACGGCCGGGATCAACTTGCCGTGGCCCGCCGGTATCTGCGCCACCGCCACTTCGGCGATGGCCTTGAGCATGCCGGTGCCTTGCATGATGCCGGTGAACACCCCGGCGGCGAGCAGGATACTGGCCATGGTCAGCGCGGTTTTCGCATGGGCGTCGATGCGCGCACGCTGGGCGTCCACGTTGGGGTAGTTGATGCACAACGCAACCACGGTGCCGAGCATGAACATCACCACCGGGTCGACCCAGCCGGCGATCATCACCACCATCACCAGCACGGTCAGCATCAGGTTGACCCAGAACAACCGTGGACGACGCAGCGTGATGTCGTCATCGCTGAGCACTCGTTGCGGCACCGCCTCCACGCTGGAACCGGCGCCCAGGCCCAGGCGCTTTTCTTCGCGATGGCCCAGCCACCAGGCGCAGGCGAAGACAAAGATCAGCCCGACGATCTGCACCGGGATCAATGGCTGGAACAGGTCGGCCACCGGCACATGCAGCGCCGCCGACGAGCGCAGCACCGGGCCGGTCCAGGGCAGGAAGTTGACCCCGGCGGCCATCGCACACACGCAGGCGAGGATGCGTTTATCGATGCCCAACCGCGTATACAGCGGCAGCATCGCCGGCACCGTCACCAGAAAGGTCACCGCGCCAGAGCCGTCCAGATGCACCAGCAACGCCAGGGTCGCGGTACCCACCACAATCCGTGTAGGACGCGTCCCGACCGTACGCAGGATGCGATCAATGATGGGATCGAGCATGCCCGCATCGGTCATGATCCCGAAAAACAGGATCGCGAACACAAACATGCCAACCACAGGGGCGACGTTCTTGATACCGGTAATGATGAAGGCGCTGGTTTGCAGGCCGAATCCACCGATCAGCGCGGCAATGATCGGCAAGGCGATCAAGGCCACCAGCGGCGAGAGGCGTTTGCTCATGACGGCAGCGAGCAGGCACAGGATGGTGATGACACCCAGGGTTGCGAGCATGGGTTACTCCAGGGCGGCCTGGTTGGCCGGTTATTGTTTTCCCTGGAGTATTGGAATCGCGCTAGGCTTTGTAAATTGCAATATTCAGCCACCAGTGTTCGGAAAAACAAAATGAAGCGACGCTCATGAAAAACAGCATCCAGCACATTCAAGCCTTCCTCGCTGTCGTCCGTACGGGCAGCTTCACCAAGGCGGCCAACGAGTTGCATCTATCGCCGTCGGCGCTCACGGTGCAGGTGCAGCAACTGGAAGACTGGCTCGGCGTCGCCTTGCTCGACCGCAGCCCTCGCCACGTAAGCATTACCGCCGCAGGCCAGGATGCGCGTGGGCCCATGGAAAAACTGCTGCTGGACCTGGACAACATCGTCACCGGCTCACGCGACCTCGCCGCCTTGCGCCGCGGCGTGGTAACCATCGCCGCCCTGCCCTCAGTCTGCGCAGGCGCCCTGCCCCCGGCCTTGCGCCTGTTTCGCGAACGCTTCGCCGGCATCGAAGTGCGCCTGCATGACCTGGTGGCCCAGCGCATTCATGCAAAGGTCCGCAACGGCGATGTGGATTTCGGCATCGGCGTGCGCGCCCGCCTGAGCCACGGCCTGGACTTCGTCCCCGTACTGAATGATCGTTTGTGCGCGTTTGTGCCATCGGGTCATGCGCTCGCCCGCCATCGTCAGTTGACTTTGGAGCAACTGGCAGACCAGCCGATTATCCTGACCGGACGCGACAGCAGTGTGCGCGAGCAAGTCGATACGCTGTTCGATGAGACCCGGCTGACGCTGAACGCCGGCATGGAGGCCAATTACATGTCGACCGTGTTGGCCTTGGTGCGCCAGGGATTGGGCGTCAGTGTGCTGCCGGAGTCAGCGGCGGATAGCCTGGAGGGTTTGCAGCGGATCAGCATCGATCATCCCGGGGTGAATCGGGAGATCGGGCTGATCAGCCGTAGCGGGATGGGCTTGAGCCCGGCGGCGCAGCGCTGCTTTGAACTGCTCAACAAAGCACTGCCTGACACGCCGCCGCGCTAAATGTGGGAGTCAGTCGAGCATCGGCACATGCCCAGGATAACTGGCCACGCGCTGCAACCACGCCTGCACCGCCGGATACGGCGTCAGGTCAAAGCCGCCTTCATGGGCCACATGGGTGTAGGCATACAACGCAATATCGGCAATGGAAAACTGCTCGCCCACTAAATAAGGCGTGGCTTGAAGCTGACGCTCCATCACTCTCAAGGCCTTGTAACCGCCTTTGTGGGTGGTCTTGTATTCTTCCAGCCGATCCTCGGGCATGTTCAGGTAAAACTGAATAAACCGCGCCACCGCAATGTAAGGCTCATGGCTGTACTGCTCGAAAAACTGCCACTGCAATACCTGGGTACGCAGGCGCGGTTCGGTCGGCAGGAATTCGCTGCCATCGGCGAGGAAGTTGAGAATCGCGTTGGACTCCCACAGGCAGGTGCCGTCTTCGAGCTCCAATACCGGGACCTTGCCATTGGGGTTCTTGGCCAGGAACGCCGGGGTCTGGGTATCGCCCTTGAGGATATCGATATCGATCCATTCATACGGAATGCCCAACAGATTGAGCATCAATTTGACCTTGTAGCAATTGCCCGACTTGTAATCGCCATAAACCTTGTACATGGGGCTCCCCTTTTCGCCGCGCTGACCGAATGCTTGCGCCCACAAGGTGCGGGTATCGAAGGCTTGTTTCAAGGCGTCGCGCAGAATAAATCCCTTGGCCTGGGCCATTCATCCCTTTTCGCCGAGACAATCGAAAACATTATTTGCTTTATTTGTATACAAAAGCATAATTCGCTTCGTGCGAGTTCCTGACCTTTTGGTCAACAAACCCGCCAGTACCTCAAAGCGCTGTTGCCCACTCATGTGACCGGCGCTGGAAATAACAATAAAACGATTGAGGAGTACTCGCTGTGGATAGCCGCAAAACCGAAGCCCCTACGTTGGACCTGGCCGCGCCCCGAGGCGGTTGGCTGGAACGCCTGTTCAAACTACGCTTGCATGGCACCACAGTGAAGACCGAGCTGATCGCCGGCCTCACCACCTTTATCACCATGGCCTACATCATCTTCGTCAACCCCAACATCATGGCCGATGCCGGTATCGATCACGGCGCGGCCTTCGTCGCCACCTGCATCGCGGCGGCGCTGGGTTGCCTGCTGATGGGCCTGTACGCCAACTGGCCGGTGGGCCTGGCGCCGGGCATGGGCTTGAATGCGTTTTTCACCTACACCGTGGTCGGCACCATGGGTTACACCTGGGAAACCGCCCTCGGCGCGGTTTTTATTTCCGGCGTGCTGTTCATGATCCTGACGCTGTCGCGCATCCGCGAATGGCTGCTCAACAGCATTCCGGTCAGCCTGCGCCACGCCATGGGCGCCGGCGTGGGCTTGTTCCTGGGGGTGATCGGCCTGAAAACCGCCGGCATCATCGTCGACAGCCCGGCCACGCTGATAAAACTCGGTTCTCTGCACGAGCCGGCACCGCTGCTGGCGGCCGTGTGTTTCCTGTTGATCGCCATCCTCAGCTATCACCGCGTCTTCGGCGCCATCCTGATCAGCATCATCGCCGTGACCCTGGCCGGCTGGGGCCTGGGCCTGGTGCACTACAACGGCATTCTTGCCACCCCACCGAGCCTGGCACCGACCTGGATGGCAATGGACGTGATGGGTGTGTTCAATGTGAGCATGATCAGCGTGGTATTTGCCTTTCTTTTTGTACACATGTTCGACACTGCCGGTACACTGATGGGCGTTGCGCAACGCGCAGGACTGGTGAATGCCGATGGCAAGATCGACAACCTGTCTCGCGCATTGAAGGCTGACAGTGCGTCCAGTGTGTTCGGCGCCATGGTCGGTGTACCGCCGGTGACCAGCTATGTAGAAAGTGCCGCCGGTGTGGCTGCGGGCGGTCGTACGGGTTTGACTGCTGTGACCGTGGGCGTGCTGTTCGTGGCGGCGATGTTTTTTGCGCCGCTGGCCGGCATGATTCCCGCCTACGCAACGGCGGGCGCGCTGATTTATGTAGCGATGCTGATGATGGCGAGCATGGCCCATATCAATTGGGATGAAGCTACCGACAGCATTCCGGCGATCGTCACTGCCATCATGATGCCGCTGACGTTCTCGGTCGCCGACGGGATCGCTCTGGGCTTTATCACCTATGTGGCGCTCAAGGCCGGCACCGGCAAGTACCGCGAGATTTCTGTCAGCCTGTGGGTGTTGTGCGCGATTTTCATTGCGAAATTCATATTTTTATAAAAGGAGCAAATGATGAACCTGGATACCTGGCTGCTGTTCAGTGGGACTGCATTGATCGTGATCCTGATTCCAGGGCCACTGTCGCTGCTGATGATCAGCAACAGCCTCAACTACGGCCTGCGCCGCTCGTACCCGGCGTTTTTGGGCGGAGTGTTTGCGTCGCTCTGCCTGTTGAGTGCTTCGGCCTTGGGTCTGGGGGCCGTGTTGCTGGCCTCGGAACAGCTGTTCAGTGCCCTGAAAATCGTCGGCGCGGCCTACCTGTTTTACCTCGCCTGGCAGAGCTGGCAGCAATCGCGCCTGCCGAGCGAAGGCACCGAAGTCCCAAAAACGCCGCCTGTACCGCGCTTTCGCGCGTTGTTTGGGCGAGCATTCGTACTGGGTGCCAGTAATCCCAAGGACATCCTGTTCTTCGCCGCCTTCCTGCCGCAATTTCTCAGCAGCCAACAGCCGTTCCTGCCGCAATTGCTGATCATGATTGCCACTTGGACGGTACTCGACCTGCTGTGCAAATTGGCCTATGGCTCGGGGGCCCATGGCGCCGCACGGTATTTGCGCAGCGGTTCGGGCCAGAGCTGGTTCAACCGCATCAGCGCCGCACTGTTCGGCGGTGCCGGCATTGCATCATTAATCAAAGCTCCCCTGGCCTGATGAAGTAGATCGTGGGCGGATTAACGTTCTGGACGCCCGCGATCAGCTTGACCAACCGGCCCTCGTTCGACGCCTCCATGACTCGCCGATATAACGCTGGATACACCTGGCTTTTATTCAAGAACCAGTCGTTGGAAAGCAGCCGCTCACTGCCCAACTTCATAGGTATGCTTTTTCCGTCCAGCCATCGGGGCGCGACGTAATAGAGCTTATTGGAGGCTGGATGTGTCGCTAAAAGGTGGGGGTAACGAGGCGCATAGGCAAGATTCAAGCGTTCTACGTCAAACCCTTGTAGCTGCAGAATCCGGCTGACCTCGTCGAGGCTAGCGATCACCCGTTGTGTGGTTACCGCCTTCTGACCTTTGTGTTTGACGAACAGTGAACGGTCAAACGTTGACGGGAGGTTGAAATCCATGCGCTCGAAACCGCCAACCTGCCCGTCTACGCCCGCATACAGACTGGTCAGTTTACGCGGCCGCATAGGTCGCAACATTCTCATCAAGTCATCCGTTCGAGCTGTTTGCCCTGGCCCCTCAAGCCTCCACTCGTCCAGGGTTGCGCGAAGCCTCAACAAGCGCGTGCTCGTCAGTGCGGGTTCACCGGGATCAGCCAATTCGACCAACCTGCGCGCCGCATACCTTGCGCTGGAAGGTGTGAGGTCCGGGAACCTGGCGCTGATCGAGGCTGACAATGGCTCACTGAACAGCGATTCTCTGGCGGTCCAGCGCAGGTCCTCACCATAGGTGAACAACACGGGTTGAGGCGTGGTATCGTCCCCCAGCCGCATAACGATACTGTCGATACTGTCGATCAGGGATCCTGGCGGCTTGAGAAAAACCGCGTCGGGATGAGCCTGCGAGCCACTGGGCAGGGTTTCATAAAACCGCTCGCCCACTTTAAGGGCCGGCTGGCTGACCTCTTCGATCGTAAACACTTTGCGGTGCGGCGCAATCTCCACCGCCTTGCGCGAACCCTGCGGTTGGCCCCAGTCCCGCCAGGCGCTCGTCAGATTGTGCGCACGCCTGCCCAGTTGCTCTGCCGACGCAACGGGCGGCGGCATCCAACTGACCGGAACCTTCGAGGGGGGCAGTGTTTGCTGCCAGAATGGCGTGACCCTTGAGCTTGGCCCCGGCTGTGGCTCGGGAGCATCGGCCCCCAACAGCCACTGGCGCGGCTCCTCGATGTTCAAAATCAGTTCATTTTCCCCAGGTGTTTTCGAGTTCTTGAAGCGCAGTTGCCGTTCGCCATCGCGCTGATACACCGGGTAGCGTTCGCCCTTGGCGTCGGTAATGAACTGTTCGCCGCTTTTAAGCAAAGAGCCTTTGTTGACCGGCCCTTTCAATTCAATCGCATCACTTGCCAGCCCAGATAGTTTGTAAGATTCCAGGCCCTTGAAGGTCATGGGGGATGAAGGCGGCCGCAACGACAACTTGCTGTGAACATGCTGGCGTCGATGCAATTGTTTGAAGGCCACACTCATCGGTTTTACGGTGACGTGCTTCACCGGTTTAGCGATTGATCCGCCCTTGAACGGAGCGAACGTCAGGGCTACATCCAGCACCAACTGATGAATGGCAATCGCCAGGTCAAGGCCATCGTCAGCCTCGCCACTTTGATAGAAGCGTCGCGCGGTCAGCAGAACATCATGCAGCAGTACGCCTATGGACACGAAGGGGACCATGGACAACAGCCCTTTGATCGTTTGAGTCTTTTGCTCGGCATGTCGCCATAGACGATAAACCTCCAGAGACGCCTGGGAATTCGACTCGGCGTGCCCCTGACGCTGCACTCGCAGCACCTGTGCGTGGGCCAGCGCTGTGAGCATACTGGATGCATCAGTTTGCGTGATACCCAACCATTGCGCAGGCATAGACTCCTGTTGTTCACGGATCTCCAATTCAATTTCGCTGGAGGCCGTGGCCGGAAATACCCGCTTGGTTTTAAACCAGCGATACAGATACCGGGCAATGGACACCCCCTTAGGCTCAATAACCTCCGTCAAGACAAACCTCCCCAGTTGCTCCAACATACTGCGCCAGAGCGTTTTGGGCGTTATCACGGGGACGATCCCGCCTGGGTAACTGGCGAGTGCTTGCGTCTCTGACCCGGGAGCAATGCATTGCGCAAGCTCAGCAATGTTCTCTTGCGCCTGCCAGTGCTTCGTCAATGCATCAAGCAAGGCGTCGGGGCTGACGTGCTCCGAGAGTGTCGGGTAACCCATTGCAGCGGGCCAGTAAAAAACACAGCGCTGCACCTGAGGGTCCTGAATCACCACCATCCCGGCAACATGACGCGCCCAAGGCACGGTCACCGCCTCGATCCTGAGGAAACACAGGCGCAGTGGCGAGGGTGCGCCAAGCTGTGTCGCCATTGCGCGTCTGAACAGCTTTTGCCCCCACTCGCTCAGCTTGAGCTGTTGGGCGCCGATCAGGTCTATTTTAGCCTGGTGTCGTACAGGCCTGCGCAACAGCTCATGGTGCAAGGGCGATTCGGTGGCAGCATGCGCGATATCGCCCTCACCGTAGCAAACGCTGAGGATTTTTCGATCATACTGGCCTCCAATATCCAGGGCCGCGATAGTCTTGATCAGATAGTCCACGCTCAAACGCGTTTTCCAGGCAGGGACGAGCAGCCGCATGCGTTTCAGACGCCAGGCGGTCCAGGGCGCTTCGGGGTCGAGGTTAGTCAGCGCGAGCTGCAAAAAGCTGAAAGTAGTGCGCTCTTTACTGACCACGGTTTTCGGTCCTGACTCACCCACAGAACGCTCTGGATGGCCGACCCAGACGCTGCTCACATCATCAGGAATGTCGAACAGTGGCTGGTCGATATCCAACTCAGGGTAGAAACCATCCAGGGTCAACTGCTGGTTCAGCAGTGGACGGGCGAAGTGCTCCACATTCCCAAGGGCACCCACCAGTTGGCGCTGCAGGTTCAGCACACTGCGATGCTGGCGATTGACCAGCAGCGCGTGCTGCCTGCTGCTTGATGCCGGCACCTGGGCGTACCAGGCCGGCATTTTGGCTGCCAGCTTGGCGCTCGCCATGACCATTTGCAGGTTGTTCAAGGCCACCTCCCTGACATCGTGAGCCGGGACCTGCAGGCTTTGGGCAACCTCGGCCACCAAGAGATTCGTTGCCAATGTGGCGTCGCTGACCTCGGTAAACACCCGCTCGCCCGCCACAATCTTCTGTCGTGCAGCAGCGAAACCCTTGAGCTGCTCCTTGAGGCCGGCCAATAGCACATCGCCACTGATCTCCGCGAAGCACAGTGTGAGTGGCTGACCTTGTGGCAGGCAACGGACCCAACTGCGCGCGGCATTACGCTCGGCACGCCCGATGCATTGCCACAGCGGGCTCAATTCACGCGCCAGGAAACTGGCCTGCAAACACCGCGTCAGAACCGCCAGGGATCTGAAACGTTGCAGCCCACCCTCTGGGCCCGGCATGTAGAACAACACCGCCCCATGGGCCTGGGTTTGGGCACTCGTCACCACGAACGCGCCCAGCAACGGGAAGATTGGTTGCGCCCCCCCTCCCAGCACCACAGACAACACTCTGCCCTCCTCAGGGCCACGCGCTTGCAGCGGTTTCTCCACTATCGCGCTGACACGCGCCAACAGCTTCTCGTCAATGAACTCAAGCCGGTGCATCAGCTGCGCCTCGCTGATCAAGGCCGCACCACGCGCCGCCAGCAAGCGTGCCTGACGGTTCGGCACACCGTTGACAGGGCCCACCCAAAACGCCTCATCATCCAATCGATGTTCATGACCTTCGAGCAAGGTCGAGCACCGCTGACGTTGCTCCAACCATTGCTTGTGCAAGGCAGCGACCGCCTTATAGTCCGCACTTTCCTCACTCGGTTTCTTGTCGTCGAGCAAACGTACCAGCGCCCGTTCATACTGCCGCTGTTTCTGCTCGCGAGTACGTAATGGCAGGCTGTGGGACAGGCTGGCGAAGCTGATTTGCGAATGCCGCTCGTGTTGGTCGCGAGTCAACAATTGCGCCAGCACCGAATTCAACCCTGTCGGCACACGCAGCAGCCCCCGTGCCTGCTCCACCTGCAATAGACGCTCTACCGGTCGCATGTGACCGCCTTTGATCGCATCGCTCGGAAACAGATAAGCAGTGTTGATATCCAGCAAGGTTGCCATTTCGTTGTCCCACTGCACGTGCAAGAGCGCCTTGGCGCTGTGCTCGAGCGCATGGCAATCGATCAGCGGGCCCAACTGCCCTGCCGCCATGGGCAGCGAGGAGGATGCGGTGATGGTGGGTAATTCATGTCGCCTGCGCACAGCCAGCAACGGCCACAATGAGTTCGCCTGCGCAGCCACCAGTTCAGGGAAGCGGCTCTGCCAGGCCCGTTGCGTGTCGAACTCATAAAACAGCGGTTCCAAGCCCGGCAAGAACAGCACCTGTTGGGTGTGAGCAGAGTCCGCTTCGTAGTACAAATGCAGCGCGCCACTGAAGGGAATCTTGGCTCCGGACTGGCCAGGGCACACCACTTGCGCCACCCGCAGGCCGGCACGCCGGCCTCCCGCCCGTGCACGCTTCTCGGCAGTCGGCGCCTCGACCATCGTCATGACCATTGCTAGTCCATCATCGGATAACTGGTTGAGTCCGTGAGCGAGCAGCGCCTGATCGCCGATTGACGCGTGGTACAACTCGCACCAGTAATCCTCGCGCGTTCCGAATCGATCTGCAGCCAACACTTGCCAGAACGCCGGTGCCGAAGACTTAATGCGCGCCAATAGATCCACCTTCAGCACCCGGCTCAAAGCCTCGTCGGCCAGTTGCCCGGACTCACACGTCTGTGCACTCAGCCTGCCCTCGTGTACGCAGGCGCGCTCAGCCAGCAAACGCATCACCGTATCGGTCAGGCTGAGGCGCCAGGGTGGTGCGTCAGGGGACAAGGGCACATTGAGCAACAAAGAATCGGGGTCCATCTGAAAGGTGTCGCGCAAGGTCTGGCGAATCAGGCGACTGATACGTGGCGCGCGAACCTGCATCCGTTTCAGCAAATGCACTTGCTTTTCGCACCGTGCGTGGGCGAGGTAAAGCTCATTGAGTTGGCGGCTGGATGTGACGGTAGCGTTGAGGCGGTCAAGCAAGAAGGTGCTGCGCAGTTGAGCATCAGCCGATAGCAAGGGTTCGGGTCCCATATCCAGGTCCATTTTTTCTGAAAAGAAATACTAGGCCGCTGGAGGAATCCGTTGGGATTACATAGTTGAAGGTCGAAAAAAAGCCCGCAGTGTGCGCGGGCGAAACCAACGAAGAGCATTTGGGGGTATGAAGCGAGGTGACGACTCAGCTACCGCGATAAGTGGAGTAGCTGTAAGGCGAGATCAGCAGGGGCACATGGTAATGGTCCTGTTCGGCACTGATGCCAAAGCGCAGTACCACTACGTCCAGAAAAGCCGGCTCTGGCAACTGCACGCCACGGGCACGGTAGTAATCACCGGCGCTGAACTGCAGTTGGTACACACCGCTGCGGTAGTCGTCGCCTTGCAGCAGCGGTGCGTCGCAACGGCCATCGCTGTTGGTGGTGGCGGTAGCGACAAGCTCAAGCTGCGCGCCTTCGACGCGGTACAGCTCAACCTTGATAGCGCTGCCAGGGCAGCCGTGCGCGGCGTCCAAAACGTGTGTGGTCAAACGTCCCATGGCTTTTATGCGCCTCCCGAAGTCAGTCATAGAGAAACCCGCACTCTTTCAGGGCACTGAAAAAGCCGGCGATGGCTGATTAAGACACTTTTATAAAAAATTGTACACAATAAATTTCACAGCGCTTCAACCCCCTGTAGGAGCGAGCTGGCTCGCGAAAAACGCCAACGATGACGCAGGCTCTCAGAATGAAAAGTGGCGCCCTCAGGGTTTTCGCGAGCAAGCTCGCTCCTACAGTGGGCTTTTTCATTTTAACCTGACCACTCAGGCAAGTTTCTTGCAGTGACCTTTAGAGAGACCGTTCAGAAAAAATGCAGAAATGCAGGCTTACAAAGTTTGCGATAAGTTGTATACAATCACTCATCGCTGTGACGCCACCCAGTCTTTCCACTGCCCGGCCGCCACACACCTAGCTACCACGAACAAGAAGGAAGACTGCAGTGAGCGCTGACTACCCACGCGACCTGATCGGTTACGGCAGTAACCCTCCTCACCCCCACTGGCCGGGCAACGCACGCATTGCGCTATCGTTCGTCCTCAACTACGAAGAAGGCGGCGAGCGCAACATTTTGCATGGCGACAAAGAGTCTGAAGCCTTCCTTTCGGAAATGGTCTCGGCCCAGCCGCTACAAGGCGAGCGCAACATGAGCATGGAGTCGCTGTACGAATACGGCAGCCGTGCCGGGGTGTGGCGCATCCTCAAGTTGTTCAAAGAATTCGACATCCCGCTGACCATCTTCGCCGTGGCCATGGCTGCCCAGCGTCATCCGGATGTAATCCGCGCCATGGTCGCCGCCGGCCACGAGATCTGCAGCCACGGCTACCGCTGGATCGACTACCAGTACATGGACGAGGCCCAGGAGCGCGAGCACATGCTCGAAGCCATCCGCATCCTCACCGAACTCACCGGTGAACGCCCGCTGGGCTGGTACACCGGCCGCACCGGCCCCAACACCCGTCGCCTGGTGATGGAGGAAGGTGGCTTCCTGTACGACTGCGACACGTACGACGACGACCTGCCCTACTGGGAACCCAACACCCCCAACGGCAAGCCGCACCTGGTGATCCCCTATACCCTGGACACCAACGACATGCGCTTCACCCAGGTGCAGGGTTTCAACAAGGGCGATGACTTTTTCGAGTACCTCAAGGATGCCTTCGACGTGCTGTATGCCGAAGGCGCCGAAGCGCCGAAGATGTTATCGATCGGCCTGCATTGCCGTCTGATCGGTCGCCCGGCACGCCTGGCCTCGCTCAAGCGCTTCATTGAATACGTCAAAGGCCATGACCAGGTGTGGTTCACCCGCCGCGTGGACATCGCCCGGCACTGGCACCAAACCCACCCTTTCCCGGGAGCGGCGAAATGACTGCGTTCCAGACCCTGAAACCTTCGACCTTGAGCCGCGACGCCTTCGTCCAGGCCTTTGCCGATATCTACGAACATTCGCCATGGGTGGCCGAAAAGGCCTTCGACCTGGGCCAGGACGCGTCGATCGACCAGATCGAAACCCTGCACCAGCGCATGAGCGATATCCTGTTGAGCGCCGATCATGCCAGTCAACTGGCCCTGATCAACGCTCACCCGGACCTGGCAGGCCGTGCGGCCGTCCAGGGCCAACTGACCCAAGCCAGCACCGATGAACAAGCAGGCGCGGGTATTCACCAATGCACGGCCGAAGAGTTTTCTCGCTTCACCGAGCTGAATGAGGCCTACAAAGCCAAGTTCAAGTTTCCCTTCATCATGGCGGTAAAAGGCAGCAACCGGCATCAGATCCTCGCCGCGTTCGAAACGCGCATCCACAACTCTGCAGACGCTGAGTTCAAGTGCGCGCTGGACGAGATCAACAAGATCGCGTTGTTCCGCTTACTGCCCCTCTAGCAGTCCATCCCCAGCCACTCTATCTAAGGCAGACAAGAAGAATGAAAGCTTACGCCGTACCTTTCGAGAAGTTCGTCAACCTGGCCGACGCCCGCCTGGGCACCAAGATCATCTCGGTGACCGATGACTGGTTCGCTGACGCCAACCGCCTGTTCCAGCCGACCCCGGCCGTGTGGAAGGAGGGCGTTTTCGATGACAACGGCAAGTGGATGGACGGCTGGGAGTCACGCCGCAAGCGCT
This sequence comes from Pseudomonas sp. AM4(2022), assembly GCF_036346515.1. Lineage (NCBI taxonomy): Bacteria > Pseudomonadati > Pseudomonadota > Gammaproteobacteria > Pseudomonadales > Pseudomonadaceae > Pseudomonas > Pseudomonas sp. AM4(2022). The sequence continues at coordinate 331,609 of NZ_JAOTNW010000004.1, read as the reverse complement.
TCGAAGGCTACGACAGTGCAGTGATCCGCCTGGGCGTACCGGGCTCGATCAAAGGCGTAGACATCGACACGTCATTCTTCACCGGCAACTTCCCGCCGTCGGCCTCCCTGGAAGCCTGCTTCCTGGCCTCGGGCGAGCCGGATGCCAACACCCAGTGGGTGGAAGTACTGTCAGCCGTCGAGCTGCAAGGCAACAGCCACCACTACCACGAGATCAACAACGACCAGGCGTTCAGCCACCTGCGCTTCAACATCTACCCGGATGGCGGCGTTGCCCGTCTGCGTGTGTACGGCGTGCCGTTCCGCGATTGGTCTTCGGTGGGCGACAACGAACAGGTCGACCTGGCTGCCGCGCTCAATGGCGGCCGTGCCCTGGCCTGCTCCGATGAACACTTCGGCCGCATGAGCAACATCCTCAACCCGGGCCGTGGCATCAACATGGGCGATGGCTGGGAAACCGCACGTCGTCGCACGCCAGGCAATGACTGGGTGATCGTCGCCCTGGGCCACCCGGGCGAGATCGAGAAAATCGTGGTCGACACCCTGCACTTCAAGGGCAACTACCCGGACACCTGCTCGATCCAGGGCGCCTTCGTAAAAGGCGGCACCGACAGCCAGATCGAAACCCAGTCGCTGTTCTGGCGCGAACTGCTGCCGGCGCAGAAGTTGGAAATGCACGCCGAACACACCTTCGCCGAGCAGATCAAGGCGCTGGGGCCGATTACCCACATCCGCTTGAATGTGTTCCCGGATGGTGGTGTGAGTCGCCTGCGCGTATTGGGCAAGGTATCGAAGTAATGCTGAGACTGTAGGAGCGAGCTTGCTCGCGAAGATCGTCAACGATAACGCGCCCATCCTGGATACACGCGGTGTCCTTGAGTTTTTCGCGAGCAAGCTCGCTCCTACACAGATCCAATAACAACTCAAGATTAAGAAGACAGCCATGCGCACATTGATGATCGAACCCCTGACCAAAGAAGCCTTCGCCCCTTTCGGAGACGTTATCGAAACCGATGGCAGCGATCACTTCATGATCAACAACGGGTCGACCATGCGCTTTCACAAACTGGCCACGGTCGACACCGCGAAACCGGAAGACCACGCCATCATCAGCATCTTCCGCGCCGACGCGCAGGATATGCCGCTGACCGTGTGCATGCTGGAGAGACACCCGCTGGGCAGCCAGGCGTTCATTCCGCTGCTCGGCAACCCCTTTCTGATCGTGGTCGCGCCACTTGGCGATGAACCTGTATCAGGCTTGGTCCGCGCCTTCGTCACCAACGGCAGGCAGGGCATTAATTACCATCGCGGCGTCTGGCACCACCCGGTGCTGACGATCGAAAAGCGGGATGACTTCCTGGTGGTTGATCGCAGTGGCACAGGCAATAACTGCGATGAGCATTTTTTCAAAGAGGATGAGCGTTTGATCCTCGCCCCCCACCAATAAGAGAAGGTCTGATCACCCGACAACAAGGGTGACAGGCGAGAGGTAAAGACTGTGGAAGCACATCTGTTGGAATGGCTGAACCTGAGCGTGCGCTGGGTTCACATGATCACTGGCGTCGCCTGGATCGGCGCTTCTTTCTACTTCGTCTGGCTGGAAAACAACCTTAATCGCGTCAACCCCAAGAACGGCCTGGCCGGTGATTTGTGGGCGATCCACGGTGGCGGTATCTACCACCTGGAAAAATACAAACTGGCTCCGCCGACCATGCCGGACAACCTGCACTGGTTCAAATGGGAAGCCTATTTCACCTGGATGTCGGGCGTCGCGCTGCTGTGCGTGGTGTTCTACCTCAACCCGACGCTGTACCTGCTCGCCCCCGGCAGCAGCCTCAGCGGTACCGAAGGCGTATTGCTGGGCATCGGCTCACTGTTCGCCGGCTGGTTCATCTACTCCTTCCTGTGCGACTCGGCCCTGGGCAAACGCCCTGCCCTGCTCGGTTTGATCCTGTTCGTGCTGCTGATTGCGGCGGCCTATGGCTTCAGCAAGGTGTTCAGCGGCCGTGGCGCCTACCTGCACGTGGGTGCGGTGATCGGTACGATCATGGTGGGTAACGTGTTCCGCATCATCATGCCGGCCCAACGCGCGCTGGTGGCGGCCATCGCCGAGAACCGCACGCCGGATCCGGCGCTGCCGGCCAAGGGCTTGCTGCGTTCACGGCACAACAACTACTTCACCTTGCCGGTGCTGTTCATCATGATCAGCAACCACTTCCCGAGCACCTATGGCAGCCAATACAACTGGCTGATCCTGGCCGGTATCGCGGTGGCGGCGGTGCTGGTAAGGCACTATTTCAACACCCGGCATGACAGCCAGAAGTATGCGTGGACCTTGCCCGTAGGCGCCTTGGCGATGATCAGCCTGGCCTACGTGACCGGGCCCAAGCCGGCTGAACCGATTGCCAAGGCACCGGCTGCCATCGAGTACCAACCCCTGCCGGAAACCGCCTTGGGCGGTGGCTTGAAACCCGCCGCACCTGCCGCACCCGCCGCTGAACCGGCACCGGCCCAGGCCACCACGGACTTCGGCCAAGTGCACCACGTGATCGAGCAACGCTGCACGGTGTGCCATTCGGCCAAGCCCACCAGCCCGCTGTTCAGCACCGCACCGGCTGGGGTGATGTTCGACACACCGGCACAGATCCAGCAGCAGGCGGCGCGTATTCAAGCGCAGGCCGTGGCGAGCCAGATCATGCCGTTGGGCAACATTACCCAGATGACCCAGCAGGAAAGAGACCTGATCGGCACCTGGATCAACCAAGGAGCCCGCACCAACTGACAGCCTGACGCAAATCCAAAATGTGGGAGCGGGCTTGCTCGCGAATGCGGCGGATCAGTCGGCACATTGAGTGGCTGACACACCGCTTTCGCGAGCAAGCCCGCTCCCACAGGGGATCGGCGGTGATTTTGAGATCGAGCTCCAAATGGCAATTGAATGCCAAACAACACAAAAATAAAAAGATTCGAGGTGTTGCATGTCCCAGTTAGAAACGCAGACTCCTGCCGCGCCCGCCATGGTGCGGCTGCCCCTCTTGCAACTGATTCTGGTAGGCCTGCAACACGTCTTGCTGATGTACGGTGGTGCCGTTGCCGTACCTCTGATCATTGGCCAGGCCGCCGGCTTGAGCCGTGAAGAAATCGCCTTTCTGATCAACGCCGACCTGCTGGTGGCCGGTATCGCCACCATGGTGCAGTCGTTCGGCATCGGCCCGATGGGCATCCGCATGCCGGTGATGATGGGCGCCAGTTTTGCCGCCGTCGGCAGCATGGTCGCCATGGCCGGCATGCCCGGCATCGGTTTGCAGGGCATCTTCGGCGCGACCATCGCCGCCGGGTTCTTCGGCATGCTCATCGCACCGTTCATGTCCAAGGTGGTGCGCTTTTTCCCGCCGCTGGTGACCGGCACGGTGATCACCGCCATCGGCCTTTCGCTGTTTCCCGTGGCGGTGAACTGGGCCGGCGGGGGCAGCGCCGCAGCCACGTTTGGCTCGCCGGTCTACCTGGCGATTGCCGCCCTGGTGCTGGGCACTATCTTGCTGATCAACCGCTTCATGCGCGGCTTCTGGGTGAACATCTCGGTGCTGATCGGCATGGGCCTGGGTTACGCGCTGTGTGGTGTGATCGGCATGGTCGACCTCAGTGGCCTGGCGCAGGCGCCGTGGGTGCAGGTGGTGACGCCGTTACACTTTGGCATGCCCAAGTTCGAGTTGGCGCCGATCCTGTCGATGTGCCTGGTGGTGGTGATCATTTTTGTCGAGTCCACGGGCATGTTCCTCGCCCTGGGCAAGATCACCGGCCAGGAGGTCACGCCGAAAATGCTGCGACGCGGCCTGCTGTGTGATGCCGGCGCGTCGTTCTTTGCCGGTTTCTTCAACACCTTTACCCACTCCTCCTTCGCGCAGAATATCGGCCTGGTGCAGATGACCGGCGTGCGCTGCCGCTCGGTCACGCTCATGGCCGGCGCGTTCTTGATCGTGCTCAGCCTGCTGCCAAAGGCGGCCTATCTGGTGGCGTCGATTCCACCTGCGGTACTCGGTGGCGCGGCGATTGCGATGTTCGGCATGGTGGCAGCAACCGGGATCAAGATTCTGCAGGAAGCCGACATCGCCGACCGCCGTAACCAGTTGCTGGTGGCGGTAAGCATCGGTATGGGCCTGATCCCCGTGGTACGCCCGGAGTTCTTCGCACAGTTGCCGTTGTGGATGAGCCCGATTACCCACAGCGGCATCGCCATGGCCACCCTCAGCGCGCTGTCGCTGAACATCCTGTTCAACATTCTCGGCGGCGCTGAGCGCCCCGAAGTCGCACATACGCATTGATTCCTTTGTTAGTACAAAAATAACAACAAACAGGGAACACCCACATGCACAACCTTGACATGGGGCCGGCCACACGCCGCGCCCCATTCTTGCCCCTCGCGCTCTGTTACAGCGCACTTGAGCCCAGGCCTGGGAGCCAGTATTCTCCGCGCCCGCTCGAATCGACTCAAAAAAAAACAGCGAATGTAAAAGCTGACCTCAAGGCCAACTTATCCCGGCCTGATGTTTGCTGCCAAAGTGCACAAAAGTCCCCTGAATTCGACTGCATCCGCTGCAGCCGACGGGGATTTTTTGGCTTTTTGAACACCTTGGCGCAGCTCTTGCTAAAAGCATCAAAGCTGACCGAACAGACGATTTTTGCAGCGAACCAAAAGGCGCCACACCAGAGCGCCTGCGTAGAAGAAAAACCATAAAATTTTAACTCGGGAGCAACCGAATGAAACCTATGTTCAAAGGCCTGATGCTGGCAGGATCACTGTTGGCCGGTGGCCAAGCCGTAGCCGGTGACTTGTTGCAGTGGCAAAACAACAGCCTGACTTATCTGTGGGGCAAGAGCTTTACCGTCAACCCGCAGATCCAGCAAACCGTCACCTTCGAACATGCCGACGCGTGGAAGTATGGCGACAACTTCTTCTTCCTCGACCGCATCTTTTACAACGGCAAGGAAGACGGCAATGTCGGCCCGAATACTTACTACGGCGAGTTCAGCCCGCGTTTGTCGTTCGGCAAGATCCTGGACAAGGACCTGTCGTTCGGCCCGATCAAGGATGTGTTGCTGGCCTTCACCTACGAGTTCGGCGAAGGCGACAACGAGTCCTACTTGCTGGGCCCGGCATTCGATTTGAACATTCCCGGTTTCGACTACTTCCAGCTGAACTTCTACCAGCGCCAGACTGAAGGCAATCGCCCGGGTGACGGCGTGTGGCAGATCACACCGGTGTGGTCGTACACCATTCCCGTGGGTAATTCCGACGTGCTGATCGACGGTTTCATGGACTGGGTGGTGGATAACGACAAGAACGCCCGCGGCACTTACCACGCCAACCTGCACTTCAACCCACAGGTCAAATACGACTTGGGCAAAGCCTTGCATTGGGGCGACAAGCAGCTGTATGTGGGTTTTGAATACGACTATTGGAAGAACAAATACGGGATTGAAGACAGCGGCGCCTTCAAGACGACTCAGGACACGGCAAGCTTCCTGGTCAAGTACCACTTCTAAAGGTTGATCGCGGTTCCCTGTGGGAGCTGGCTTGCCTGCGATCGCGGTGTGTCTGTGCCAGCAGTGTTGGCTGGCATACCGCTATCGCAGGCAAGCCAGCTCCCACATTCAGTTCGGCGCCAGGCCGAGGAAACGGGTGATTTCTTCGCGCTTGGCCAAGGCATCCTTGCGCCCCAGTTCGATCAACTCGCTGCAATACCCCGCCTCGAACAACAGATAACTCAACACCCCAGCCCCGCTGGTCTTGGTCGCCCCCGGCCCACGCAGGAATACACGCAACGCCGCCGGCAATTCCTGGCGATGTCGCGCGGCGATTTCATCGATGGGCTGGCTGGGGGCAATCACCAACACCTCTACCGGTGCCAGGCCCTGCACCGCCGCATCCACAGGCACCACACGGCTGAACTGGTTCAGACGCTCCAGCAACTCGATATCGCTTTCCAGGCTGTCAATGAACGTGCTGTTGAGCATATGCCCGCCGATTTGCGCCAGGGTCGGTTGCTGGCCGGTGTAGGTGCGTTGCACCGAAGGTTCATTGCCCCGTGGGTTGCCACTCACCCCCACCACCAACACGCGACTGGCGCCCAGGTGCAAGGCCGGGCTGATGGGCGCGGACTGGCGCACCGCACCGTCGCCGAAGTACTCCTGGCCGAGCTTGACCGGGGCAAACAGCAGCGGAATCGCCGAACTGGCCAGCAGGTGCTCCACCGTCAATTGGGTGGGCACGCCGATACGCCGATGGCGCAGCCAGGCATCGATGGTGCCGCCGCCCTGATAGAAGGTCACCGCTTGCCCGGACTCGTAGCCAAACGCCGTCACCGCCACCGCCTGCAAATGCTGGCGACGGATCGCCTCGTCGATGCCGTCCAGGTTCAAGCGCTCCTGCAACAGATCCCGCAGCGGCGAGCTGTTGAGCAACGCCACCGGCACCTGGCTGCCCAGGCCTAACAGGCTATGGATCAGGAAACGACTGGCCTGGCGCATCACCCCCGGCCAGTCACTGCGCAGCACCTGATGGCTGCGAAAGCCCTGCCAGAAGGCGGTCAGCCGTTGGATGGCTGCCGAAAAATCGCTGGCGCCACTGGCCAGGCTCACCGCATTGATCGCACCAGCCGAGGTGCCGACGATCACCGGAAAAGGATTCGCCGCCCCCGCAGGCAGCAACTCGGCAATCGCCGCCAACACGCCCACCTGATACGCCGCGCGCGCCCCGCCGCCAGAAAGAATCAAGCCTGTGACCGGTTCAGCTGGGCGCATTGCGTCAATCCATGTGAGAAAGGGTTGGGCTTATCGACGGCGCTTTTCGTACAACTTGGGCTCACCCGGCGGTCGGCTCTTGAAGCGGCGATGGGTCCACAGGTATTGCTCGGGGCATTCGCGTACCGAGGCTTCGACCCACTGGTTGATGCGCAGGCAGTCGATCTCGTCGGTTTCACCCGGGAAGTCCGTCAGCGGCGGATGGATCACCAGGCGGTACCCGCTACCGTCAGCCAGGCGCTCCTGGGTAAACGGCACCACCAGCGCCTTACCCAGGCGGGCGAACTTGCTGGTAGCGGTAACGGTAGCAGCCTGGATGCCGAACAACGGCACGAAGATGCTTTGCTTGGCGCCGTAGTCCTGGTCTGGCGCGTACCAGATGGCCCGGCCGGCACGCAGCAGTTTGAGCATGCCGCGCACGTCGTCGCGCTCCACGGCCAGGGAATCGAGGTTGTGGCGTTCACGGCCACGGCGCTGGATAAAGTCGAACAACGGGTTGCCGTGTTCGCGGTACATGCCGTCAATGGTGTGCTTTTGCCCCAGCAGCGCCGCGCCGATTTCCAGGGTGGTGAAGTGCAGCGCCATGAGGATAACGCCCTTGCCGTCCAACTGCGCCTGCGTGAGGTGCTCCAGCCCTTCGACATGGGCCAGGCGCGCCAGGCGCGGCTTGGGCCACCACCAGCTCATGGCCATTTCAAAGAAGGCGATGCCGGTGGAAGCGAAGTTTTCCTTGAGCAGGCGTTTGCGTTCCTTGGCGGATTTTTCCGGGAAGCACAGCTCAAGGTTGCGCGCCGCAATACGGCGACGATCGCCCGCCACGCGGTACATGCCCGCGCCCAGCAGGCGACCAATGGTCAACAGCGCCCGATACGGCAATTGAGTGACCAGCCACAGCAGGCCGAGCCCCAGCCATAGCAGCCAAAAACGCGGGTGAAGAAATACAGCTCGAAAACGCGGGCGATCCATTACAGATTCCGGTAAAGACAAGGGCCGCGCATTCTACAACGGTTCGACTCGGCTTGCGGCGAGTGAGTGTTCTCGTTATAAGTCTCGACACTTTTCGTGACAAGCCGCTTTCGCCGACCATGAGCCAAACCGAACCGCTAGACCAAGATCCCGTGTTCCAGCTAAAAGGCAGCATGCTCGCCATTACCGTGCTGGAACTGGCCCGCAATGACCTCGACGCCCTGGACCGCCAACTGGCCGCCAAGGTCGCCCTGGCGCCGAACTTCTTCAACAACGCCCCGCTGGTGCTGGCGCTGGACAAGCTGCCGGCTGGCCAGGGCGTGATTGATTTGCCCGGCCTGATGCGCGTATGCCGTTCCCATGGCCTGCGCACCCTGGCCATTCGCGCCAGCCGCATCGAAGACATCGCCGCCGCCATCGCCATTGAACTGCCAGTACTGCCACCGTCCGGCGCCCGTGAGCGCCCTCTGGAACCATTGGTCGGCGAAGAAAAGAAAAAACCGGAAAAACCACCGGAGCCTGCGATCAGGCCTACAAAGATCATCACCTCGCCGGTACGCGGCGGGCAGCAGATTTACGCCCAAGGCGGCGACCTTGTGGTGGTCTCCTCGGTCAGCCCCGGGGCGGAACTTCTTGCCGATGGCAACATCCATGTATACGGCCCGATGCGCGGACGCGCCCTGGCCGGCATCAAGGGTGATACCAAGGCGCGTATTTTTTGCCAGCAGTTGACCGCTGAGCTGGTTTCCATCGCGGGTCAGTACAAGGTTTCCGAAGATTTGCGCCGCGATCCATTGTGGGGCGCTTCGGTACAGGTCAACCTGTCGGGCGATGTGTTGAACATCATCCGTCTTTAACGGATACTGCCGCATTTTCCAAGCATCTCTAGACTCTGATAGCAAAGCGAAACCGGCAAGACTTGTGTAGGACGTTTTGGAAGTTGGTGTTTCCCCATGGAAACCCCGTCTTTTTCCTGCAAAGGCTGTCCGCCTGCGGCGAGTTCCAAGAGATGTTTTTCAGGGACCGAAAGTCCTTTTTCCTTAGGGGTGAAACACCTTGGCCAAGATTCTCGTGGTTACATCCGGCAAGGGTGGTGTGGGTAAGACCACCACCAGCGCCGCTATCGGTACCGGCCTCGCTCTGCGCGGCCACAAGACAGTCATCGTCGACTTCGACGTCGGTCTGCGTAACCTTGACCTGATCATGGGCTGCGAGCGTCGCGTGGTGTATGACTTCGTCAACGTGGTGAACGGCGAAGCCAACCTGCAACAGGCCCTGATCAAGGACAAGCGCCTTGAGAACCTGTACGTGCTGGCCGCCAGCCAGACCCGTGACAAAGACGCGCTGACCAAAGAAGGCGTCGGCAAAGTCCTCGCCGAGCTCAAAGAAACCTTCGAATACGTGGTCTGCGATTCTCCGGCCGGTATCGAAACCGGTGCTCACCTGGCGATGTACTTCGCCGACGAAGCCATCGTGGTAACCAACCCGGAAGTCTCCTCGGTACGTGACTCGGACCGCATGCTCGGCCTGTTGGCCAGCAAGTCCAAGCGCGCCGAAGAAGGCCAGGACCCGATCAAGGAGCACCTGCTGCTCACCCGCTACAACCCGGAGCGCGTCAACAACGGCGAAATGCTCGGTGTTGAAGACGTGAAAGAAATCCTCGCCGTGACCCTGCTGGGCGTGATTCCGGAATCCCAGGCCGTGCTGAAGGCATCCAACCAGGGCGTACCGGTGATTCTCGACGACCAGAGCGACGCCGGCCAGGCGTACAGCGATGCAGTTGATCGCTTGCTGGGCAAGACCGTGGAACACCGCTTCCTCGATGTCAAGAAGAAGGGATTCTTCGAGCGTATCTTTGGAGGCAACTAAACAATGAAATTTCTCGACTTCTTTCGCGCCAACAAAAAGCCAAGTACCGCGTCGGTAGCGAAAGAGCGTCTACAGATCATCGTGGCGCACGAACGCGGCCAACGCAGCACGCCGGACTACCTGCCAGCCTTGCAGAAGGAGCTGGTGGAGGTGATCCGCAAGTACGTCAATATCGGCAACGATGACGTGCATGTCGCCCTGGAAAATGACGGCAGCTGCTCGATTCTGGAACTCAATATCACCCTGCCCGATCGTTGATCGAACGGGCGGTCGCCACGGCGGCTCCCCTGACGGCCCACGTCCTGCAGGAGCGGCTTGTGTGGCGAGGGAGCTTGCTCCCGCTGGGCTGCGAAGCGGCCCCATACTGAACGCTCGAGTTACATCAGTTGCAACTCGGTGAGCGGTTTGGGAGTGCTACGCACTCCAGCGGGAGCAAGCTCCCTCGCCACACAAGCTCGCTCCTACAGGGTGAGGGGGCAGTCAGTGGAGCCGCCGTTGGCGTTTGTTACGAGGCTGTTTAATGCCGCTGTCCAATATCCATATCCTGCATCAGGACGACGCTGTCCTGGTGGTGAACAAGCCGACCCTGCTGCTCTCGGTGCCTGGTCGCGCCGACGACAACAAGGACTGCCTGATCACCCGCCTGCAGGAAAACGGCTACCCCGAAGCCCGCATCGTCCATCGCCTGGACTGGGAAACGTCGGGGATCATCCTGCTGGCCCGGGACGCCGACACCCACCGTGAACTGTCCCGCCAGTTTCACGACCGCGAGACCGAAAAGGCCTACACCGCCCTGGCCTGGGGCCAACCGGCACTGGACAGCGGCAGCATCGACCTGCCGCTGCGCTACGACCCGCCGACCAAGCCTCGCCATGTGGTCGACCATGAGTTCGGCAAACATGCACTGACCTTCTGGAAAGTGCTGGAGCGTTGCGGCGACTGGTGCCGCGTAGAGCTGACACCCATCACCGGGCGCTCGCACCAGTTGCGCGTGCATATGCTGTCCATCGGGCATCCTTTGCTGGGTGATGGCTTGTACGCCCATGAACAAGCCCTGGCCGCCTGGCCGCGCCTGTGCCTGCACGCAAGCATGCTCAGCTTCACCCATCCGCAAAGCGGCGAGCGCCTGCGCTTCGAGTGCCCAGCCCCTTTTTAAGGCACAGACGCTTACCTGTAGGAGCGAGCTTGCTCGCGAAGAACCTGAGAACACCGCGTATAACCTGAATGACTGCGGTGCCGTTGAGTTTTTCGCGAGCAAGCTCGCTCCTACAATGAATCGGCGGGGCCAATACGGTAAACTCCGCGCATTGCTGTCTGGAGCTATTTATGCGCGAAGCGTTGAATCAAGGCCTGATCGACTTCCTCAAGGCCTCCCCTACTCCTTTTCATGCCACTGCCGCCCTCGCCCAGCGCCTGGAAGCCGCCGGCTACCAGCGTCTCGACGAGCGCGACACCTGGGCCACCGAGGCCAACGGTCGCTACTACGTGACCCGCAACGATTCCTCGATCATCGCCTTCAAGCTCGGCCGCCAATCGCCGCTGCAGGACGGTATCCGCATGGTCGGCGCCCACACCGATAGCCCATGCCTGCGGGTCAAGCCCCAGCCGGAGCTGCAACGCCACGGCTTCTGGCAACTGGGTGTGGAAGTCTACGGCGGCGCGCTGCTGGCGCCCTGGTTCGACCGCGACCTGTCCCTGGCCGGGCGTGTCACCTTCCGCCGCGATGGCAAGGTCGAGAGCCAACTGATCGACTTCAAGTTACCGATCGCCATCATTCCCAACCTGGCCATTCACCTGAACCGTGAGGCCAACCAGGGTTGGGCGATCAATGCCCAGACCGAGCTGCCGCCGATCCTTGCGCAATTTGCCGGTGACGAACGCGTGGACTTTCGCGCCGTGCTCACCGAGCAGTTGGCCCGCGAGCATGGGCTGAACGCTGACGTGGTGCTCGACTACGAGCTGAGCTTCTACGACACCCAAAGCGCGGCGGTCATCGGCCTCAATGGCGATTTCATCGCCGGTGCGCGCCTGGACAACCTGCTGTCGTGCTACGCCGGTTTACAAGCCTTGCTCACCAGCGACACCGATGAAACCTGCGTGCTGGTGTGCAACGACCACGAAGAAGTCGGCTCCTGCTCGGCCTGCGGCGCCGATGGCCCGATGCTGGAACAGACCCTGCGTCGCCTGCTGCCCGAAGGTGAAGAATTCGTACGCACCATTCAGAAATCCCTGCTGGTGTCGGCAGACAACGCCCACGGCGTGCACCCTAACTACGCCGAGAAACACGACGCCAACCACGGCCCGAAACTCAACGCCGGCCCGGTGATCAAGGTCAACAGCAACCAGCGCTACGCCACCAACAGCGAAACCGCCGGGTTCTTCCGCCACCTGTGCATGGCCCAGGAAGTGCCGGTGCAAAGCTTCGTGGTGCGCAGCGACATGGGCTGCGGCTCGACCATCGGTCCCATAACCGCCAGCCACCTGGGCGTGCGCACGGTGGACATCGGCTTGCCGACCTTTGCCATGCATTCGATCCGCGAGTTGTGCGGCGGCCATGACCTGGCGCATCTGGTCAAGGTGCTCGGGGCGTTCTACGCCAGCCGCGATTTACCCTGATTGCGCACTGTGGGAGCGGGCTTGCTCGCGAAGGCGGTACATCAGCCAACAGATCCAGTGACTGGCACACCGCATTCGCGAGCAAGCCCGCTCCCACATTTAACGCTGAGTACACCTGACCTGAATCATCTGCAACTTTTATAATCCGGCCTAGACTTGTCAGAACTTCCAGTCCGACAAGGCCACCCCCGCCATGATCTCAATGTCCTCCTTCCACGCCATGCTGATCCCCATCGTGATCGGCATGATCATGCTCGCGGTTGGCTTCAACTTTCGTGACAAGCCCCTGGGCGTGTTCGGCATGTGGATCGGCATGCTGTTGATCCTCGGCACCGTGCTCTACAAGATCCTCGCCAAACTGGCGCAGTGACAAATGCGCTCGCATTGGGCATAGCGGCCTCGTACACTCGGTCAATTCGTCGTTTTCAAGGTTGACCGCCTCGTGTTCTCCCGTCTGTTTGCCCTGCCCTGCTACCTGCTGATCGCCCTGCTCACGCTGCTGCCAGTGACGCCCGCCCAAGCCGTGGGCTTGCCCGGGATGCTGGGCGGCTCCAGCAAGACCCAACCCCAGGCGGAAGTGCCCCTGGGGCAGTCGCTGGACGAAGTCATCAAAACCCTGGAAAACGACCAGCAACGCACCCAGTTGCTCAGTGACCTGAAGAAACTGCGCGCCGCCACGCAAAAGGCCCAGCCCGCCGCCGAACTCGGCGTACTCGGGTTGATCGGCAGTACGCTGTCGGGCTTTGAGCAGCAGTTTTCCGGCGCCGACAGCCCGCTGGGGCGCTGGTCCAATGAAGTTGACCTGGCCAAGGATGAACTGGGCGCCCTGATGCTGCCGGCCAGCGAGTGGCTGCCGATCATCTTCGGTTTTGCCGTGATCCTGGCCGTGTGGAGCCTGCTGGCCGCTGCGCTGATCTGGCTCAGCCACCGAGTGCGCGAGCGCTTCGGCCTGCCCGAAGAGCTGCCGCAGCACCCGCGCACCTGGGACATGCTGCGCTTCGCCCTGCGCAAGCTGGGCCCCTGGTTGATCGCCCTGGTGATCACGGTTTACCTGAGCTACGCCCTGCCTTCCTCCCTGGGCAAATCCCTGGCCATGGTGCTGGCCTATGCCTTGGTGGTCGGCACCTGTTTCTCGGCCATCTGCGTGATTGCCTTCTCCGTACTCGACGGCCCGCACCGCCACCGGGCCCTGTATATCCTGCGCCATCAGGCGTTCCGCCCGCTGTGGTGGATCGGCAGCTTTGCCGCCTTCGGTGAAGCCTTGAGCGACCCGCGCCTGGTTGCCGCGCTCGGCCAGCATCTGGCCCACACCGCCGCGACCGTGGCCAATGTCATGGCGGCGTTGTCCACCGGGGTGTTTATCCTGCGGTTCCGCCGGCCGATTGCGCACCTGATCCGCAACCAGCCGCTGTCGCGCCGACTGACCCGCCGCGCCCTCACCGATACTCTGTCGATCATCGGCACCTTCTGGTACATCCCGGCTCTTCTGCTGGTGGGCATTTCACTGTTCGCCACCTTCCTGTCGGCCGGCGACACCAGCACCGCCCTGCGCCAGTCGCTGCTGTGCACGGTGCTGCTGGTGTTGTGCATGGTGATCAACGGCCTGGTGCGCCGCCACGCCCTCAAGCCGCACCGCGGGCACAAGCGCCATGCGCTGTACTCCGAACGCCTCAAAGGCTTTGTCTACACCCTGGTGCACCTGGTGGTGTGGCTGGTGTTTATTGAGTTGGGGCTGCGGGTGTGGGGCCTGTCGATGATTCGCTTTACCGAAGGTGACGGTCATGAAATAGCCGTGAAGCTGTTTGGCCTCGCGGGCACGTTGCTGTTTGCCTGGCTGATCTGGATCCTCAGCGACACGGCCATTCACCACGCCCTGACGCGCTCGCGCAAAGGCTTGGCCAACGCCCGCGCGCAAACCATGATGCCGTTGATCCGCAACGTGCTGTTCGTGACTATTTTCATCATCGCCGCTATCGTCGCCCTGGCGAACATGGGCATGAACGTCACGCCCTTGCTGGCCGGTGCGGGTGTGATCGGTATCGCCATCGGCTTTGGTGCGCAATCGCTGGTAGCCGACTTGATCACCGGCCTGTTCATCATCATCGAAGACTCCCTGGCCATCGACGACTACGTGGATGTGGGCGGCCACCTCGGCACGGTGGAAGGCCTGACCATCCGTACCGTGCGCCTGCGCGATATCGACGGCATCGTGCACACCATCCCGTTCAGCGAAATCAAGAGCATCAAGAACTACTCCCGGGAGTTCGGCTACGCGATCTTCCGCGTGGCGATCCCCTACAACATGGAAATCGACGACGCGATCAAACTGATGCGCGAGGTCGGCCATGCCATGCGCAACGACCCGCTGCAACGCCGCAATATCTGGTCGCCGCTGGAGATCCAAGGCGTGGAAAGTTTCGAGTCCGGCAGCGCAATCCTGCGCGCACGCTTCAAGACCGCGCCGATCAAGCAGTGGGAAGTGTCGCGGGCGTTCAACCTGTCGCTCAAGCGGCACCTGGATGAAGCTGGGCTTGACCTGGCGACACCGCGCTTGAGCGTGCAGGTGCTGACCGCCGGCAGCGTGCTGGAGAAAGATCCACAACAATAAGCAAGGAGAGGTTGGTATGCGAATGAACGGTCTGACACACCAATGGGTTTTGGGTCTGCTCGGCGCGGTCGCGAGCAGTGCAGTGATCGCCGCCAGCAGCGGCCAGGACAGTGCTCGGGAAACCATTGCCGCCCAGGCAAAAATCCTCGAACCCAGCCTGTTGGAAACCCGCCGCGATATCCACGCCCATCCTGAACTGGGCAATACCGAAACCCGCACCGCCGAATTGGTCGCCAAACAGTTGCGCGAACTCGGCCTTGAGGTGAAGACCGGCGTAGCCCGCACCGGCGTCGTCGCGATCTTGAAAGGCGCCCTGCCCGGCCCGACCGTGGCCCTGCGCGCCGACATGGATGCGCTGCCGGTCAAGGAAGTGGCCGACCTGCCCTTCGCCTCCAAAGCCAAGGGCACCTACCTGGGCAAAGAAGTCGACGTGATGCACGCCTGCGGCCACGACGCCCATACCGCTATCCTGCTGAGCACTGCGAAGATTCTTACCGGGATGCGCGAGCGCCTGCCCGGTACCGTGGTGTTTTATTTCCAACCGGCCGAAGAAGGCCCCAGCGACTTTATCCCCGACGGCAAGAACACCTGGGGCGCGAAGATGATGGTGCAGGAAGGCGTGATGAAAGCGCCCAAGCCTGACGCGGTGTTCGGCCTGCATGTGTGGGCCGGTGTGCCTGCCGGGCAAATCGCCTACCGCCCGGGCCCGACCCTGGCCAGTTCCGATGACCTGCGCATCAAGATCCTCGGCAAACAGACCCACGCCGGCCGGCCTTGGGACGGTATCGACCCGATCACCGTTGGCGCCCAGACCATTGTCGGCCTGCAAACCGTGGTCAGCCGGCGTACCGATATATCGTCATTCCCTTCGGTGGTGAGCATCGGCACCATCAACGGTGGCACCCGCTACAACATCATCCCCGAGTCGGTGGACATGAGCGGCACCATTCGTTCCTACGACTACGGCATTCGCCAGAAGCTGCATGCCGACGTGCGCCAGACCGTAGAGAAAATCGCCGAGAGCGGCGGCGCCAAGGCCGAGGTGACAATCATCGAGAAGTACGACCCCACCATCAACAACCCGGCGCTGACCGAAAAAATGCTGCCGAGCCTGCGCTGGGCGGCGCAGGATGATGTGGTGCAAGGGCCGTTGGTGGGTGGCGCCGAAGACTTCTCGTTCTATGCCAAGGAGGCGCCGGGGCTGTTTGTCTTCCTGGGGGTAACCCCTAGGGACCAGGACATGAGCAAGGCGGCGCCGAATCACAACCCTGGGTTCTTCGTGGATGAGTCGGCGTTGGTGGTGGGCGTGAGGACGCTGGCGTCGTTGGCGACGGATTACCTCTACACCCACACCCCCCTGTAGGAGCGAGCTTGCTCGCGAAAAACTTCAGAACGCCGCGTTTATTCAGGGTAAACGCGGCGTTCTTGCGTTCTTCGCGAGCAAGCTCGCTCCTACACAGGGTATTGGGGTGAATCAGTTGGCGAGGGCCGCGCCATCCATTTTCTGGCGCAGGCTCAACGGACGCATATCCGTCCACACTTCCTCGATATACGCCAGGCACTCCTTCTTCATGCCGCTCTTGCCCACGGTGCGCCAGCCTTCCGGCACGGCCTTGTAATCGGGCCAGATCGAATATTGCTCTTCGTGGTTGACCACTACCTGAAAGAGGATGTCGTCGCGGTCAAATACTGAGGTCATTGCTGTTCTCCGTCGCTCAAAGGCTGGCTGCGCACCACGCGCAGCACTGATATCTGTAGAAACGTACCAAGGGCCTGGAAAATTAGACGCTGGCCACGGCCGCCGCCAAGGCGCGCCCGAAAATCTCGGCCACCTGGTCGACTTCGCCAGCGGTGATCACCAGCGGTGGCAGGAAACGCACCACACTGCCATGGCGCCCGCCCAGTTCCAGGATCAGCCCGCGCTTGAGGCATTCGCGCTGCACCAGCGGCGCCAACTGGCGATGCACCGGTGGGTGGCCCTGGCTATCAGGCGTGCCAGTCGGGTCTACCAGCTCCACCCCCAGCATCAGCCCACGCCCACGGATATCCCCCAGGTGCGGGAAATCGCGCTGCAGGATGCGCAAGTGTTCGTCCAGGCGCTCGCCCATGGCCGCCGCATGGCCTGCCAGGTCGTGATCCTTGAGGTAGCGCATCACCGCCGAGCCCGCCGCCATCGCCATCTGGTTGCCGCGGAAGGTCCCGGCATGGGCGCCCGGCAGCCAGGTGTCGAGCCAGTCGCGATACACCACCACCGCCAGGGGCAGGCTGCCGCCAATCGCCTTGGACATCACCACTACATCCGGGATGATGCCGGCGTGTTCGAAGGCAAACATTCTGCCGGTACGCCCAAAGCCACTCTGGATTTCATCGACGATCAGCGCCACCCCCGCTTGCGCGGTGATACGGCGCAGGCCACGCAGCCAGTCGAGGTCCGCCGGGATCACACCGCCCTCACCCTGGACCACTTCGACAATCACCGCCGCTGGCAGCAACACGCCGGCTTCCGGATCGTTGAGCAGGTTTTCCAGGTAATGCAGGTTGACCCGCACACCTTCGGCGCCACCCAGCCCGAATGGGCAACGGTAGTCGTACGGGAATGGCAGGAATTGCACGCCATTGCCGAGCAAGGCGCCCAAGGGTTTCTTCGGCCCCAGGCTGCCCATCAAACTCAGCGCGCCCTGGCTCATGCCGTGATAACCGCCCTGGAACGACAGCACAGTGCTGCGCCCGGTGGCGGTGCGCACCAGCTTCAACGCGGCCTCCACCGCATCGGTGCCGGTGGGGCCGCAGAACTGGATTTTCGCTTCTCGCGCCAGCTCCGAAGGCAGCAAACCGAACAGGTCCTGCACGAATTGATCCTTGACCGGCGTGGTCAGGTCCAGGGTGTGCAGGGGCAGTTCATCGCTCAGTACTTGCTGGATGGCCTGGATCACCACCGGGTGGTTATGCCCCAGCGCCAGGGTTCCGGCGCCGGCCAGGCAATCGATGAACCGGCGCCCCTCGACGTCTTCCACATAAATGCCCTTGGCGCGCTTGAGCGCCAGGGGAATGCGCCGTGGGTAGCTGCGGGCGTTGGACTCCTGCTGGCGCTGGCGGGCCAGCAGCGGGCTTTCGTCAAACTGATAAAGCGTTTCCGCGGCCTGCACCGGGGCGTCTTCGATACGGCTGGTAGCGACTGACATCTCTCGATCCCTCAATACGCTGATGATGGTGACCAAACTGCCGATCCGTTGGCGTCTGGCCCAAGGGCATGCGCACGGATTTCCTGTTGTGGAGACGCTTCAGCGAGAAAAGGATTTAGGGGACGAGGGTTGTTAACTGATGAATGAAGATCCAATTGTAGGAGCGAGCTTGCTCGCGAAAAACTCCCCGGCGCAGCGTTTATCCAGAAAGCCCGCGGTATCGTTGACGTTTTTCGCGAGCAAGCTCGCTCCTACAATTGAACAGTGCTCAGCTCCGAAGCCCGCGGTATTTTTCATTCAGCGCATAAAGAATCGCGCAAGTCTCTGCATCCAGGAACCCACAATAATCCCGTGGCCGAAAGTGCATCTGGAACGCCCGGGTGCGCTGCTCAAAGGCCAGGCGATTCTGCGCTGGCTTGTAGCCATAACGCTGAAACGCCCGCTCCACTTCGACCTCCGGCGGCAAGCCGAGACAAAAGCGGCGCTGGTACATCGCCCGGGTCGATTCATCAAACCAGGCCCCGATGCCGGCCTCATGCAGCACACGCCAGGGCAGCCGAGGCCCAGGGTCGCTCTTGCGCCAGTAGGCCACATCCGAATGCCCGAGCCAGTCAGTGGGGCCGACCTGCGGATAGCGCTCCAGCAGGTCGCGAAGCAATGCAATCAGTACGTCAATCTGTGCCGGTGCGTACTCCGGGAAGGTAAAGACGCCCGCGTCATCGCGCGCCAGGTTGACGATTTCAATGCCCATCGAGCGGCTATTGAGATCGGCCTTCCCCGCCCAATAACTCACGCCGGCGTGCCAGGCGCGCTGGCCCTCGTCCACCAGGCGAAACACGCGCAGCTCTTCATAACCGGCAGCGCGGTAGCTGGGTTCATCGGGGTCGGGCAGCAGGTAGTGGGCGCTGACGCCATCTTGAGTGAGGGTGCGTAGCGATGAAGCAAAGGGCGCTGCGGTGTAGTGCACAATCACCTGCTGCACGGATTCGCCGCGGCGGTCGTTGAAATCCCTGGCAGGGAAACTGGTGTCGATCACCAACATAAGAACAGTCCTTTTCAATTCAGGCCGACTCATTCGGCCCGTTCAAGCGCAAAAAAATTACCGCCATCCTGAAGGCTTGAGCCTCAGGCGAGCGGTAATTATTTGCCACGTGAAAAGGGCAGCTCAGCGCCGCAACGGCATCCCCAGATCAACCCGCATACCATCGGGCTGGCTGTCGAAGTGCAGCGAGCAGGAGCAACGCTGCACAATCGCTTGGACAATCGCCAAGCCCAGGCCACAGCCTTCGCTGCTGCCAGTGCGCCAGAAGCGTTGGGTGAGGTATTGCAGGTCTTCGCTGGAGATCTGCTGGCCATGGTCACGCACGCGGAACACCACGTTATCCGGGGTAGAAAACACCTGCAGTTCCACGCGGGTATCGGCGGGGGTATGGCGCAGGGCGTTGTCCAGCAGGTTACGCAAGGCCGCGACGGCAAGGCCCACGGGCATTGCCACTGGAACAGGGGAAAGCGCCGGCGCCAGGATCAGATCGATACGGGAATTGTCACCGGCGTTGGCATCCTGGATCGCCAACCGGGCGACTTCCTCGGCACTGGATTGCAGGCCATCATCAAACGACAGGCTGCCTTCCACCCGCGCCAGCAACAACAGTTGCTCCAGGGTGCGATGCAAGCGGTCGGCGCCCTCCTCGGCGTGCGCCAGGGACTGGTCGCGGGCCGCGCCCTCGGTCATGCGCGCGACTTGCAGGTGGGTCTTGATCGCGGTCAATGGGCTGCGCAGTTCATGGGCGGCGTCACCGGTCAGGCGACGTTCGCGCTCGATGGTCTTGGCAATGCGCTGCAGCAGTTGGTTCTGGGTGTCGAGCAACGGCTTGAGTTCACTGGGCAGCGGGTGAATCTGCAAGGGTTCGAGGGAGTCGACACTGCGCCGCATCAGGGCATCACGCATACGGTTGAGCGGCACCAGGCTCTGGCCAATGCCCAGCCACAGCAGGCACAGGCAGCCCAGCAATGCCACACCAACCGGCACCGACGCCGCCAGCAGGATCGACAGGTTGAGGGCTTCACGCTCCACCTGGCGGTCGGCGGTGGTGATCAGCAAGTCGCCACGGGACAGGGTAAAGCTGCGCCAGCCCACGCCGTCGATGATCTGGTCGCGAAAACCGCTGCGGCGCGACTCCAGCCCTTCCTCCGGCGTGGTATGGCTGCGCGCCAGGATCTCGCCGCGCAACGAACTGACCTGGCAGGCCATGCCGCCCGGCACATTCAATTGTTCGGTACGCAAATGCGCGCCACCGCTGACGCTGGCCAGGCCCGGCATCTGCTCGGTGAGCCCGGCCACCATGCGTGCTGAAGCCACCAGGCGCTGGTCGAGGGAAAACATCATCTGGTTGCGCAAATCGTTGAGCATCCAGGCGGCCGCCAGCACCCAGATCAGTACAAAAGCGGCGCCCAGCTTGAACGTCAGGCGCAGGCGCAAGCTCATCACGGCGTGTTTTCTCCCCCATCAGCGGTGCCCAGGCGATAGCCCAGCCCCCTGACGGTTTCGACGATGCCGTTGCCCAACTTGCGCCGCAAGTGGTGGATATGCACGTTGAGCGCGTTGCTTTCCAGTTCGTCGCTGAAACCGTAGACGCTGTCCTTGAGCTGTTCGCTGGACAGTACGCGGCCCTTGTTGTGCAACAGCGCCTGCAACAACGCCTGTTCACGCCGGGACAGGTCCACCGGCTGGCCGCCGAGGAAGGTTTCGCGGCTGCTGGGGTCGTAGGCCAGGCGGCCATGTTCGATCAGGTTGACGCTGCGCCCCGCCACACGGCGCAGCAGGGTTTGCAGGCGAGCGGCGAGTTCACGCAAGTCGAAAGGCTTGAGCAGGTAATCGTCGGCGCCGGCTTGCAGGCCGTCGACGCGATTGGTCACCGAGTCCCGCGCGGTGAGGATCAGCACCGGAATGTCCAACCCCTGGCTGCGCTGTTGTTGCAGCAGCTTGAGGCCGTCTTCGTCGGGCAGGCCGAGGTCGAGCACCATGATGTCGAAGGCCGCGGCCTTGAGCATCGCCCGCGCAGCCGAGGCCGTGGCCACGCGCTCCACGGTAAAGCCCTGGGCGGTCAGGCCGGCTACGATGCCACTGGCGATCAGTTCGTCGTCTTCACAGACCAGTACGTGCATGGTTAACCCTTCATGAAAGATGGCGCGATTAGAAAAGCCACGGATTAAGCGCGCATTATGCCGCTAAAGTTCGCAACACCGGATAATCCCTACGCTCTAGAATAGCGGTGGTTAATCATCGGTTAATCAACGCCACACATTGTGTGCCTCACTTGCATCGAACTAAGGCTTGACCATGCGGCATCTGTTTACCTTTCTGCTGGTGTTGTTCGCGGGATTCGCCCAGGCAGCGCCGGGCAGCCCCTTCGAAACCAAACCCGACTTCCTCCCGGTGGGCAAAGCCTTCGCCTTTACCTCCGAACGTCTTGAAAGCGGCGAAACCCAGCTGTTTTGGCAGATTGCCGACGGTTATTATCTGTACCAGCAGCGCATGAAGTTCGACGGCCTGGCCGAAAAACCCGTGCTGCCCGAAGGTGAAGCCCATAGCGATGAGTTCTTTGGCGAACAACAGGTGTATCGCCAGGGCCTGGAAGTGAAGATCCCCGCTGGCACCACCGGCCAGGTCAAGCTCGGCTGGCAGGGCTGCGCCGATGCGGGCCTGTGCTATCCGCCGCAGTCGATCACCGTGGACCTGGGCGGCAACCCGGCCGTCGCCGCGACCGCGCAAGCCCAGGATCAAAGCCTGGCCAGCGGCCTGCAGCAGCGCAGCCTGGGGTGGAGCCTGCTGGTGTTCTTCGGCCTGGGCCTGCTGTTGGCGTTTGCGCCCTGCTCGTTGCCGATGCTGCCGATCCTCGCCGGCCTGGTGGTGGGCAGTGGCGCCAGCCCGCGCCGTGGCTTTGCCCTGGCCGGCAGCTACGTGGTGTGCATGGCGCTGGTGTATGCCGCCCTGGGGGTGATGGCCGCATTGCTCGGCGCCAACCTGGCGGCGCTGCTGCAAACGCCGTGGATCCTCGGCAGCTTTGCGGCGTTGTTCGTACTGCTCGCCCTGCCGATGTTCGGCTTCTTTGAACTGCAACTGCCCGCCTTCCTGCGCGACCGCCTCGATAACGTCAGCCGCCAGCAAAGCGGTGGCAGCCTGGTGGGCGCCGGTGTGCTCGGCGCATTGTCCGGCCTGCTGGTGGGGCCGTGCATGACCGCGCCCCTGGCTGGCGCCCTGCTGTACATCGCCCAGAGCGGCAATGCGCTGCACGGGGGGCTGATCCTGTTCGCCATGGGCATCGGTATCGGCATTCCCCTGTTGCTGCTGGTCACCGTGGGCAATCGCTTCCTGCCCAAGCCGGGCACCTGGATGAACGTGCTCAAGGGCATCTTCGGCTTCCTGTTCCTGGGCACTGCGGTGCTGATGATTCGCCCGGTGGTCGGCGACAGCCTGTGGATCGGTCTGTGGGGCGCCTTGGCGCTGGTGATGGCGTACTGTGGCTGGGCGCTGGCCCGTGAGTTCGGCCTGGCGGCCAAGGTGTTCGGCGCCGGTTCCCTGGTACTGGGCCTGTGGGGCGCGGTGCTGGTGGTGGGTGCGGCCGGTGGCAGCGATGAGCTGTGGCAACCGTTGAAGGTCTACAGCGGCTCGCGGCTCGCCGCTGCACCCAGCGCTCACGATGCCTTCACCACGGTAAGCGACCCGACTGTACTGCAAAGCCAACTCGACAGCGCCAAGGCCCAGGGCCAGTGGGTGCTGTTGGACTATTACGCCGACTGGTGCGTGTCGTGCAAAATCATGGAAAAACAGGTGTTCGGCAAACCCGAGGTGATGGACGCGCTCAAAGACGTGCGCCTGCTGCGCCTGGACGTCACCGCCGACAACGCCGCCAGCCGCGAGCTGCTGGGCCGCTACAAAGTACCGGGCCCCCCGAGCTTCGTGTGGATCGGCCCGAACGGTGAAGAACGCCGCGCCCAACGCATCACCGGCGAAGTAGACGCCGCCGCCTTCCTGCAACGCTGGACCCAGACGCGGGATGCCCTCTGATGCTGACCCTCACCATCGGCACCTTCGCCATCGCCCTGAATCACCTGCTGCTGATCAGCGCGCTGATTCTCGCCACCCTGGTGGGCTGGCGCGTGGCCAAGCGCGGCGGCGAGAACCCGGAGTCGGTGCTGTTCAGCCTGTTCCTGCTGGGCCTGCTCGCTGCCCGCGTCAGTTTTGTGCTGATGTACTGGAGTTATTACAGCAACGACTGGGTGGAAATGGTCGACCTGCGTGACGGCGGCTTTCTCGCCTGGCCCGGGATCATCGCGCTGATCCTCGGCGCGCTGGTCTACGGCTGGCGTCGCCCTGCCCTGCGCAAGCCGCTCAGCGCCGGGGTAATCACCGGCCTGTTGTTCTGGGGCATGACCGGCCTGTCCCTTAGTCTGTACGAAAAAGGCACGCGCCTGCCGGATATCACCCTGCGCAATGCCAATGGCGAGGTGGTGCAACTGGCGGATTATCAAGGCGGCCCGTTGGTGATCAACCTCTGGGCCACCTGGTGCCCGCCGTGCCGACGCGAAATGCCGGTGCTGGAAAACGCCCAGCGCATGCGCCCCGACGTGACCTTCCTGTTCGTCAACCAGGCCGAAAGCATGCAAAGCGTCAGCACCTACCTGGCTACCCAGGGCCTGAACCTCGACAACGTGCTATTCGACGCCAGCGGCCGCCTCGGCCAGGCCGTGGGTTCCATGGCCTTGCCGACTACGCTGTTCTACCAAGCCGATGGGCGCCTGATCAACAGCCACCTGGGCGAACTCTCCGAAGCCAGCCTGGCCCGTGCCATGGAACCCTTCGACAACACCACGACAAGGAAACCGACATGCCTCGCCTCCGCCACCTGCTGACCCTGCTGCCTTTGACGCTAGCCGCTACGCTGGCCCAGGCCGAAGACCTGCCGGCCCCGATCAAACAGATCGAAGCCAAAGGTGCCAAGATCATCGGCAAATTCGATGCCCCCAGCGGCCTCACCGGCTACGCCGCCCAGTACCAGAACCGGGGCATGGCCTTGTACTTGACCGCCGACGGCAAGCACGTGATCGCGGGCAACCTGTACGACGCCCAGGGCAACGACCTGAGCACCGCGCCCCTGGAAAAACTGGTGTACGCGCCGATGGCCAAGGAAGTCTGGGCCAAGATGGAAAACAGCAGCTGGATCCAGGACGGCGATAAAAACGCCCCTCGCACCGTGTACCTGTTCAGCGACCCCAACTGCCCGTACTGCAACATGTTCTGGGAACAGGCCCGCCCGTGGGTCAAGGCCGGCAAGGTGCAGTTGCGCCACATCATGGTCGGCATCATCCGCGAAGACAGCCCTGGCAAATCCGCGGCCCTGCTCGCCGCCAAAGACCCGCAAAAAGCCCTGCAAGAGCACGAAGCGGCCGGCAAAGGCAGCAAGCTCAAGGCGCTGGAAAAGATCCCGGCCGAGGTCGAGGCCAAGCTTGATGCCAATATGAAGCTGATGGATGAACTGGAGTTGTCGGCGACGCCGGCGATTTTCTATCTGGATGACAAGGGTGGGTTGCAGCAGCAGCAAGGGGCGCCTTCGCCGGAGAAGTTGGTGAAGATTCTTGGGCCGAAGTAAGTCGATAAAAAACGAGGTGCATAAAGCGCCCACCCTAAGCAGGTGGGCGTTTAGTCAAGCTGACTGAAGCTACAACCAGAAGGTAAAGAAATCAAAGTACATCCAATCGCCAGACGATATCTCTATGTAACCTATTACCGAACCTACCGGTGCAGAAAAATCGATCCAACTATGCACAGGACTCCCACTTAAATGTACTGCACCTAAATATCCGCCAGACGGACTGTAAAAACTCACTGTCGTAGGATAGTGATTCCAGGTATATGCACACTTTACACGCTTACATGTAAAGGTTAAATCAAGGCGCACTCTTTGATGACTCGGCGTCTGGCCTAACCCATCCGCAAAAACAAGTGCCTGCCCCTCTAGCATCCCTGGCGTCGATGGATATGTTGAGATACCCATTGTTCCTGGCCCAGACAGAAAACGTATGTTCATCGTCGGGATGCTAATGCTTCCGCCTGCAGAAATCAGTCGGGTCGGCTGCCCAGTGAAGTTCTCATAGCGAACCTTAGGTGGAACACGCACTTTCAAAACCCGCGATGGGCATACTACGTTCTCCTTCAAACTGCCCTGCGTGGACACGCTGAAAGTGAGGATAAAGTCGGTGTCGTCTTTTAACTTATCTAGGGCGGCTCGCAGCACGGGGCCCGCCACCCCTTTAGTCACCTCCTCATCCGTAATGACTCTGTTCTCATACACAACAAACGTGTACGGATTGCCGTTTTCATCTATGCCCGTGGCGCGCAGCCAGCATATGTGACCTTTGCGCAAAAACCACATTGAACTTTCGAAGGAGTTAGCATTCCCGTCAATGACTCTCAAATCCACAACGCCACGATCTACCCCGGGCGGCGTCGCCTCCAGCACGTTTGGCGTTTCCAGACGCGTGGGCAGGTTGATCTTCAAATTCAACGGCGCTGAAGTCTGTGCTTCACTACATTTGGTGACCACGGTGTAAGTGATTTCCACCGTTTCGCCCATGCTCTCTATCGCCGCATCAGCAGGCAGGGAAAACTTGACAATGCCGTCACGATTGCCAGCTTCAGATTTCAATTCCCAGCAGAGGTCGTTGGGTCTTTTCCAGCAAACACTGATCTCATGCTTTTCACTCATACGCAGATAATTGACGATTACTTCTAAGCCATGTCGAGCATTCCACGGCTCCAATTCGTCCCCCTCCGCCTGCGCAACTTTGGGCGCAGGCAGCACTAGCTTTTCTTGGACGATATGGAAAGTCGCCGCCGGAGCCTCGATAGCTTCTGATCGATCAGAGGCTTCGCAGAAACTCACGGCAAAATGCAGTTCAAAATCACTGCAATCAGCCAGTGGTAGCAGTTTGTCTCTCGAGATAAACGTCTCAACACCTTTATTTTTCCAGTCCTGGGTAACAGGCGCCTTCGTCAAAATTTCCGATTGGTAGCTACTTCCGTCCTCATGTTCGCCGGTGATCCACATCCAGCAGAACGTTGAGCATGTGGCATAGTCGCCAATATGAACAAACGCCGATGCGTCCTCATCGAAAATATTGAGGTTAACCTTGCCGTGAGTGGCCTCTGCAATTTCCGACTTGGAAAGTCTAGGCTTCAGCACATCGACCACCCGCTCCGGCGACTGAGGCTCTGGACCCATCAGGTTAGGAAACTGAACGGTATAGCTGAGCGTCATCGATTTATTAAAGAAACAGGCAATCACACATTGCGGCAACTCGATGGTGGCCTGCTCCCCATCGCTTTCAATATCCACACAACCCAGTCGCTTCGATCCATAGCCGGGCCCGCTGACATAGAAGCAGACCTGATCACCTGCATAAGTGTCCAGCTGCGGCGCGTCCACATCGCCCCCGTTTTTGGTGAGTTCCGGGTTAAGGCACCACTTATCGTCGAAAAACGCAGACTGTCGCAAATGGGGCGGCTGCAAGTTTTCCAGGCCTTGATCCCCAATAAATTGAGCGGTACGACGAAATTGGATATCAAGCGCATTCGCTGGAAGAAAGGTCTTCTCATCAGGATTTTCAGTGTCCAGCGGCGGTTCGTCCGCCAAGCCACTGGTAATCCAGCCCTGGTGTAAAGTCATCGCTTCTTCGACTGGTTTTTGACGCGCCAGCCAACCACGAGGAATGGAAAATTCAAGTTTGCCTGCTTTTATATCTTCGGGCGTTAATGCATATCCGTAAACCACGAGATAGTAAGCGGGCTTCTTATTGAATTGCTTCGTCACGACACTGCAGTAAGCTTTATCTCCCTCCTGAGCAAGATTTGGAATCGGTATATCAACCTTCTCATCCCCTTTGTGATCGTGCATGTCGTAGGTTTCTGTCTGGTTTTCTATTTTTTCATCTCGCAACTTAGGCGCTAACGCTTTGCTCTGTTCTGCAGGGTAAAAGTTCACCGTTACGTACTTTCCCAGTGAAACAGCTGGCTTGCCGCCCACCGTTCCCTCGTACGATATGACCAAGGTGAACCTCATGGACCTGGTCAGGTATTGCAAAGGGATCGGAATTTTTCTGGCGCCCGACACCCCGCTAGAGTCAACAATAGGTTCAAATTTTATTTCTGGCTCGCCTTCTATCTTGAACGTTACGGTGATGTCCGATCTGTCCATGCGCGAATCGACAGTCAGGTATGAGTCTTTCTTCATAGCTTCCGTAGTAATCGTACCGTGCTGCTCACTGGAGATGATTGGCGCATCAACTTCCAACGCTTTAGGTTGTGTTGTTATGGCTTCATGACTTTGTGGCGTTAGCGCGTTGTCGGTACTTGAGGAGGTTTCAGGAGTGGATGTGTGCTTGGCCATTTTCAGAACTCCGTGTTCAAGAGAGGTAGATATCCTTGACCAGCCCAGTCCGGCCAAGGCACTCCCTTAAGTGAGTCCTATTTTTTCGCCCCCGCCTACTGTCAGAATTGACAGTTCGAGCTGAAAAAACGGCGCTGCCCGACCAACGGACAGCGCCCTTCGCACCCTAAAGCCCCTCCAACTCCGCCATCAAATCACTCAACCGATCCACCTTCTCGGCACTGATCTCATTGCCCGCCAACCCCTCGATATACCCGGCCAACTCCGCCACCGTGCTGCACTCGAACATCGCCCGCAGCGGCACGTCGCGCTGCAACGTTTTCTGCACCCGCGAAGCGATCTGCGTAGCCAGCAACGAGTGCCCGCCCAGTTCGAAGAAGTTGTCCTGCACCCCTACCCGCTCCACCTTCAACACCTCGGCCCAAATTCCGGCCAGGGTGGTTTCCAGTTCATTGCGAGGCGCCACATAGTCCTGGCTGTGCAACTGGCCAATCTCCAGGTCTGGCAGGGCCTTGCGGTCGAGTTTGCCGTTGGCATTCAGGGGCAGGCGATCAAGCCATAGCCACTGCAGCGGCACCATGTACTCCGGCAGTTCGGCACGCAGGCGTTGCTTGATGCGCTCCAAGTGTTCGCTCGGGTCCAGCGTGGCGTCGGCAGCCACCAGGTAGCCGACCAGGTGCTTGCCATTGGCCCCCTCTTGCACACCCACCGCCGCATCACGCACCTGCGGTTGTTCGTGCAGGCGCGCTTCGATTTCACCCAGTTCGATGCGGTAGCCGCGAATCTTCACCTGGTGGTCAATACGCCCGACATACTCCAGCACGCCATCGCTGCGGCGCCGCGCCAGGTCGCCGGTACGGTAGAGGCGCTCGCCGGGCGCGCCAAAGGGGTTGGGTACAAACGCCTGGGCGGTGCGCAGCGGATCGCTGACGTAGCCGCGACCGACACCGGTGCCGGCGACGCACAATTCGCCGACAGCGCCTTGTGGCACCAACTCCAAGGCGCCATCGAGCAGGTACAAGCGGTTGTTGTCGGTCGGCGTACCAATCGGCAGGTAAGTGCCACGGGTGGAGGCCAAATCGACGCGGAAGAACGCCACATCATCGGAGCATTCCGCCGGGCCGTAGGCATTCACCAGGCCAATCTGCGGGTAACGCAGCAACCACTGATGCGCCAACTCCGGCGGCATGGCCTCCCCAGTCGGCAACATCCAGCGCAGGCCGTCGAGGCTGATACGCTCCTGGGCCAGCATGCCCTGGATCAGTGATGGCACACTCTCCAGCACGGTGATGCCCTGTGCTTGAACGTGGACCAAAAGCCCTTGCGGATCATGGGCAATGGCAGGCGGTACGATGTCCACCCGCGCGCCAAATAGCGGCGCGGCGAGGAACTGCCACACAGAAATATCGAAGCTTTGCGACGCGGTCTGGGCAATCACATCGGCGTCGCTCAAGTTCAGGTACGGCACCTTGCTCAACTGGTTGTTGAGCATGCCCCGCTGTTCGACCATCACGCCCTTGGGCAAGCCGGTGGAACCCGAGGTATAGATCACGTAGGCAAGGTTGTCCGGGGCGCTGTAGATACCCGGGTTTTCGCCACGGGCAGGGATTTCCTCCCACACCAGCAACTGGCAATCGACCCCTTCGAGCAACTCGATGGCCTGTTCGCGACACGCCTCGGTGCATACCAGCAACGGCGTGCGGCTCAGGTCGATGATGCGGCTCAGGCGCTGGCCCGGCAGGCCCGGATCCAGCGGCAGGTAGCCGGCGCCGGCCTTGAAGCTGCCGATGATCATGCCGAGCAAATCCAGACCACGTTCAGCCAACAACGCCACCGGTTGGTCCAGGCCGACACCCGCCGCAATCAGCGCGTGGCCGAGGCCATTGCTGCGGCGATTCAGATCCTCGTAGCTCCATTGCTGGTCAAGACAACTGGCGGCGATACGCTGCGGATGCTGCGCAACCTGCTCCTCGAACAACTCGATGTAGCTGCGTTCCAGCGGATAGGTATGTGCGCTCTGGTTACAGCCTTCCACGAGGAATTCACGCTCCTGCTCGCCCATCAGCGGCAGCTCAGCCATGTCGCCATGGAAGCCCTGCACCAGCGCCAGCAGCAGGCGCTTGAACTCAGCGAGCATGCCTTGCACGGTGCTTTCGTCGAAATAACGCTGGTCGTAGGACAGGTGCAAACCGAGGTCATCGCCCGGATAACACACGGCTGTCAGTGGGAAGTTGGTGTGGGTACGCCCGGAATCCGAGGTGGCATTCAGGCTTTGCGCACGGTCCAGCACCGAGACTTCCACCGGCGCGTTCTCAAACACGAACAGGCTGTCGAATAGCGGCTGGCCCTTGGGCAATTCGCTGTGTTCCTGGATCGTCACCAGCGGCAGGTATTCGTACTCGCGCAGTTGCATATTGCTGTCGAGCAAAGCGCTCAACCACTGGCGCACACTGCACGTCTGGCCGTCATCGGGCAGTGTCACCCGCAGCGCGATACTGTTGATAAACAGGCCAACGGTGCGTTGCATCTCGGGCATGTCCACGGGGCGCCCGGCCACCGTGACGCCGAACAGCACGTCGCGATCACCACTCAAACGGCGCAGCACCAGGGCCCATGCCGCCTGGGCGAAGGTGTTGACGGTGAGCTGGTGCGCCTGGGCCAGTTCGCGCAGTTGCGCACCGTCGCGGGCATCCAGGCGGGTGTAGCAGTCGCCCACCACCATGCCGCCGCTGCCACCAGCGTGTTCGCGCAGGAACGGGCGGTCGCTCGGGATCGGCGTGGTGCGCTCGAAGCCTTGCAAGTTGCGCTGCCACCACTGGCGCGCTTCGTTGAGGTCCTGGCGTTGCAGCCAGGCAATGTAGTCGCGATAGCGCGGCGGCGTCGCCAATTGCGCGTCGCGGCCTTCGCCCAGGGCTGTGTAGATATCGAAGAAGTCATTCATCAGCAGCGAACGGCACCAGGCATCGATCAGAATGTGGTGGTTGCTCATCATGAACCAGTAGCGCGCCTCGCCCACGCGGATCAGGCGCAAGTGGAAAGGCGCCTGGTTGAGCAGGTCAAAGCCGGCTTCGCGCTCGGCCTTGAGCAAGGCTTGCAGACGCGGCTCCTGCTCATCCTGCGGGTCGGCGCTCCAGTCCAGGTACTCAATCGGCGTACTACCTGGCTTGTGGATCACTTGCAGCATGTCTTCGCCGACGTTCCAGCAGAACGAGGCGCGCAAGGCTTCATGGCGGGCGATCACCGCTTGCCAGGCCTGGGCGAAACGCTCCGGGTCCAGGGCGCTGTTGATGCGGTAGCGATCCTGCATGTAATACAGGCCCGTGCCAGGCTCCAGCAGGGTGTGCAGCAGCAGGCCTTCTTGCATCGGGGTCAGCGGGTAGACGTCTTCGATGGCGCTGGCCGGGACCGGCAAGGCGTCCAGTTGCACCTGGGTCAGGTGCGCCAGGGGGAAGTCGGACGGTGTGAGGCCGCCGGCATCGTCCTGCAGGCAATGGCCGATCAGGCTGTGCAATTCGCCCAGGTAAGCTTCGGCCAGATCGCGAATCACCTGCTGATCATGACGCTCACGGCTGAACGTCCAGCGCAGTACCAGCTCGCCGCCGTAGACCTGGCTGTCAATGCTCAGTTCATTGGGCAACGGCGCATCCGGGTCATGGGCCAGGCCGGCGGATTCTTCCAGCGGATGGAACAACGCGTCAGTGCCAAAGCTCTGGTCGAACTGGCCCAGGTAGTTGAAGGTGATCTGCGCGCTCGGCAAGGCGGCCATGCTCTGCTTGCAGAGGTCATCGGCCAGGTAACGCAGCACGCCATACCCCAAACCTTTATGCGGCACGCCCCGCAGTTGCTCCTTGATCGCCTTGATCGAGTCGCCCTGCTCGGCCTGCGGCGTCAGGCGCAACGGATAGGCACTGGTGAACCAGCCCACGCTGCGGGTCAGGTCGATGTCATCGAACAAGGTTTCGCGGCCATGGCCTTCCAGCTGGATCAGTGCCGAGGCCTGCCCGCTCCAGCGGCACAGCACACGGGCCAGGGCGGTCAGCAGCAGGTCGTTGACCTGGGTGCGATAGGCACTCGGCGCCTGTTGCAGCAACTGCCGGGTGCGCTCGGCATCCAGGCGCACGCTGACCGTTTCTGCATCGCAGTTTCGCAATGGTCCTTGTGGGCGCTGCACCGGCAAGGCCACGGCGGGGCCAGCCAATTGCGCTTGCCACAGGCTCAGCTCTTCGCGCAGTGACTCACTGTGGGCATAGGCTTGCAAGCGCGCCGCCCAATCACGCAGCGCGCTGGTCTTGGCCGGTAGGCTGACGGACTGGCCTTCACTCAGTTGGCGATAAACGTTTTGCAGGTCTTCCAGCAGGACGCGCCACGACACGCCGTCCACCACCAGGTGATGGATGGCGATCAGCAAGCGTTGCTGGCCTTGCGGCCCGTCCACCAGCAAGGCGCGCAACAGCGGCCCCTGTGCCAGGTCGAGGCTGCGCTGGGTGTCAGTGAACAACGCCGTGCACGCCTGCATGTCGCGCACCTGCGCCTGCAGCAGCACGCCGCCTTCCGGCACGCCCAGGTGTTCGGCATGCCATTGCGCATCGCGCCGGGTGAAGCTCAAACGCAGCGCGTCGTGGTGTTCCAACACCGCCAGCAACGCTTGCTCCAGGCGGTGAGGGTCTAGCAGTTGCAGTGGCTTGAGCACCAACGCCTGGTTCCAGTGCTGGCGCGCCGGGATGTCGGTGTCGAAGAACCAGTGCTGAATCGGCGTGAGGCCTGAGGGGCCGGCCAGCAACCCTTGCTCGGCGGTGACGAGCTCCGAGCGGGTCGCCACGGCGGCCAGGCTCTGTACCGTCTGGTGCTGGAACAGGTCGCGGGGGCTGAAATGAATCCCGGCCTGGCGCGCACGGCTCACCACCTGGATCGACAAAATCGAGTCGCCGCCCAGTTCAAAGAAGTTATCGTCGAGGCCAACTTGCTCCACGTTCAGCACCGCGCACCAGATGGCGGCCAGGTTATGTTCCAGCTCACTGCGGGGCGCCACGTAGGCTTGGCGACTGGCCTCTGGGTCCGGTTCAGGCAAAGCGCGGCGGTCGAGCTTGCCGTTGGCGGTCAGCGGCATGCTCTGAAGCACGATCAGATGCGCGGGCACCATGTAGTCCGGTAGTTGGGCCTTGAGGTGCGCCTTCAACGCGTCGCGCAAGGCGGCGTGCTCGGCATCGCTGACCAGGTACGCCACCAGCTGTTTGCCGCTCGGCGCCTCCAGTGCCAGCACCACCGCTTCACGCACGGCCTCGTGTTCGAGCAAGCGCGTTTCGATTTCACCCAGTTCGATACGGAAACCGCGGATCTTCACCTGATAGTCGATACGCCCCAGGTACTCCACCAGGCCATCGGCGCGTTGGCGTACCAGGTCGCCGGTGCGGTACAGGCGCCCGCCCTTGCCAGCAAACGGGTCTGCGACAAAACGCTCCGCCGTCATCCCCGGCCGCTGG
This sequence comes from Pseudomonas sp. AM4(2022), assembly GCF_036346515.1. Lineage (NCBI taxonomy): Bacteria > Pseudomonadati > Pseudomonadota > Gammaproteobacteria > Pseudomonadales > Pseudomonadaceae > Pseudomonas > Pseudomonas sp. AM4(2022). The sequence continues at coordinate 298,642 of NZ_JAOTNW010000004.1, read as the reverse complement.
TGATAACCCTGGGCCAGGCCGGCGCCACCGATATACAGCTCACCGCTGGCGCCCTGGGGCACCAGCGCCAGGTCGGCGTCGAGAATGTAGGCCACGCGCTCGCCGACGATGCTGCCGATCGGCACACTGCCAGCGCCCTCCTCCAACTGCTCGGGCGCCAGGCTGGCCAGGGGCATCACCACGGTTTCGGTGGGGCCGTAGGCGTTGAAGAACAGCTGGGGCGTAAACGCCGCGCGGATGCGTTGCAGGTGTTCGCCGGTCAAGGCTTCGCCACCGGTGATGCACATACGCACCGGCAGCGTCTGTTGCTGGGTCGCCAGCCACTGCGCCAATTGGCTGCCGTAGCTCGGGGTAAAACCGAGCACATTGATGCGATGGGTACGGATCAGCGCGCAGATTTCTTCGGCATCCCACTGGCCCTGAGCGCGCAATACCACCCGCGCCCCGCACAGCAGTGGCACCAGCAAACGCTCGGTGGCAGCGTCAAAGTTGATCGAATAAAAGTGCAGCTCGCAGTCATCCGGGCGCATATCAAAGCGCTCGATCACCGCCTGGCAATGCATGGCGATCTCACCGTGGGACACCACCACGCCTTTGGGCTTGCCCGTGGAGCCCGAGGTGTAGATGAGGTACGCCTGGTGTTGTGCCAGGCTCACAAACGGCAGCGCCTCGGCGGGGTAATTCGCCAGCACCGGCGAGTCATCCTCCAGGCACCAGCACGCCACCGTCGACGGCAATTGGCCAAGGGCTTCGAACAGCGCCGCATCACTGAGCAGCAGGCCGATGTCACTGTCTTCGATCATGTAGTGCAGGCGGTCCAGCGGGTATTCCGGGTCCAGCGGCACGTAGGCGCCGCCGGTCTTGAGGATCGCCAGCAGGCCGATGACCATTTCCAGCGAACGCGGCAGCGCCAGGCCCACGCGCACCTGCGGGCCCACGCCACGCTCGCGCAGCATCCAGGCCAGGCGGTTGGCGCGCTCATCCAGTTGCGCAAAAGTGAGGGTCACACCGGCAAAGGTCAGCGCCGGGGCATCCGGCCGCTGGCTCGCCTGCTGGCTGAACAGCTGATGGATGCACTGGTCGAGGCGATGCGCGCCCTTCTCCACCCCCAGGCTGTCTTGCAAGGCGCGTTGTTCATCCGCGCTCAGCAACGACAATTCGCTGAGGCGCTGACCGGGATCGGCGACCAACGCTTCGAGCAGGTTGCGCCAATGCGCGGCCATGCGTGCAATGCGCGGTTCATCGAACAGGTCGGTGCTGTAGGTCAGGCAGCAACCCAGGCGATGGTCGAGGTCGGTGACTTCCAGGTTGAGGTCGAACTTGGTCGCCCGCGCATCGTTGGCCAGGTACTCCACGGTCATGCCAGCCAGTTGGCGGCTTTGCTGGAATTCCCAGCGCTGCACGTTGCACATCACCTGGAACAATGGGTTGTACGCCGCGCTGCGCGGCGGTTGCAGGGCTTCCACCAGATGGTCGAACGGCAGGTCCTGATGGGACTGGCCCTCGATCACGGTATGACGCACCTGCTCGAACAGCTCGCTGACCTGCATCTGCCCATTGAGCTGGCAACGCAGCACCTGGGTATTGAGGAACGCGCCAATCAAGCCTTCGCTTTCCGGGCGGATACGGTTGGCCACTGGCGCGCCGATGCGCAGGTCGGTCTGGCCGCTGTAGCGGTAGAGCAACACCGCCAGGGTCGCGGTCATGGTCATGAACAGCGTGAGGCCGTGTTGCGCGTTGAAGGCACGCACGCGGGCAGCCAGCTCATCGCTCAAATCAAAGCGGTACAGCTCGCCCCGGTGGCTTTGCACGGGTGGCCGTGGACGGTCGCCGGGCAGTTCCAGCAACGGGTGTTCGTTACCCAGTTGGGCGGTCCAGTAGTCCAGCTGGCGCTGGCGCTCACCAGCTTGCATCCACTGGCGTTGCCACAGGCTGTAGTCGAGGTACTGCACCGGCAACGCTGGCAGCGGTGACTCGCGCTCGTCGATAAAGGCTTCATACAAGGCGCTGAGTTCACGGGCAAAGATGTCCATGGCCCAGCCTTCGGTGACGATATGGTGCAGGGTCAGCACCAGGTAATGTTCCTGCTCGCCGGCCTTGACCAGGCAGGCGCGCAACAGCGGCCCGGTTTCCAGGTTGAACGGCGTGTGCGCCTCGACATCGGCCAGTTGCTGTAAACGCTGCTGGCGTTGCGGCTCATCCAGCGCCGAGAAATCCTGCCAGCCCATGCGCACAGTGGTCTGCGCTGAGACCTTCTGGCAAGCCACGCCATCGACACTGGGGAAGGTGGTGCGCAGGGTTTCATGACGCATGATCAAGGCTTGCAAGGCCGCCTCGAAACGCCCCACATCCAGCACGCCGCGCAGGCGCGCCATGCCGCCGACGTTGTAGGCCGGGCTGTCCGGTTCCATCTGCCAGAGGAACCACATGCGCTGCTGGGAATAGGACAACGGTACCGGCTGGCTGCGGTCGGCCTTGGCGATGGCCGTCTGTTGGTTGCGCTGGCCCGCCGCCTGGATCAGCCCGACCTGCTCGGCAAAATCGCCCAGCTCGCTGGCTTCGAACAGGGTGCGCAGCGGCAGTTCGACGTCACAGGCCTGGCGGGTGCGGGAGATGATTTGCGTGGCCAGCAACGAGTGCCCGCCGAGTGCGAAAAAGTCATCGCGCAGGCCGATGCGTGGCAGGCCAAGCACCTCGCGCCAGATCGCGGCGATTTGCAGTTGCAAAGGTGTGTGCGGTTCGACGTGTTCGCGGGTTTGCCATACCGGCTCTGGCAAGGCACGCCGGTCGAGCTTGCCGCTGGGGCTCAGGGGCATGGCGTCCAGGCGAATCAGCAGCGCGGGCACCATGTACTCCGGCAACTCGGCGGCCAGGGCGATTTTGACGCTCTGTTCATCCAGTTTGGCATGCGCTGTGTAGTAGCCGATCAACTGTGCATCACGCACCAGCACCACGGCCTGGGCGATGCCGTCCAGGGCCAGCAGGCGCGCTTCGATTTCTTCCGGCTCCACCCGAAAACCCCGCAGCTTGACCTGCTGATCGAGGCGCCCGAGGTATTCGAGGACGCCATCGGCGTTCCAGCGCGCACGGTCACCGGTGCGATACAGGCGGGTGCCCGCCGCGCCCAGCGGGTCGGCGACAAAACGTTCGGCCGTCAGCCCGGCACGGCCCAGGTAACCCCGCGCCAGGCCGATACCGCCGATGCACAGTTCGCCCGGCACACCGGCCGGCAGCGGGTTGAGTTGCTCGTCCAGTACGCGGCAGATCACATTGCCCAATGGCCGGCCAATCGGTGAGCGCTCGCCATCCGCGGCACTGCACTGCCAGTGAGTGACGTTGATTGCGGTCTCGGTCGGGCCATAGCGGTTGTGTAATTGCACCGCTGGCAAGCGCGCCAGTACGCGGTTACGCGACTCGGCAGGCAAGGCTTCGCCGCCGGAAAACAGCCGACGCAAGCTGGTGCATTCGGCCACCAGCGGTTCATCGATAAACAGCTGTAACAACGGTGGCACGAAGTGCAGCGTGGTCACCCCATGTTCCTGCACAAGCTGCGCGATACGGTGCGGGTCGCGATGTTCGCCCGGCCCGGCCAATACCAGGCGGCAGCCGGTAATCAATGGCCAGAAGCATTCCCATACCGACACGTCGAAACTGATCGGCGCCTTTTGCATCAGCACATCAGTTTCGTTCAGTTGATAGGTGGCCTGCATCCACTGCAAACGCTCGGCCAGGGCGCCGTGGGTGTTGCCCACGCCTTTGGGTTGGCCGGTGGAACCGGAGGTGTAGATCACGTAGGCGAGGTTATCGCCGTGCAGGTGCAAGCCTGGCGCCTGGGTCGGCCAGCTGTCGAGGTGCAGGCTGTCCATGGCTATCACGCACACGCCTTCGGCGCTGGGCAGTTGGGGGAGCAAGGCGGTCTGGGTGAGCAGCAGTTGCACGCCGCTGTCCTTGAGCATGTAGGCCAGGCGCTCGGCGGGGTAATCCGGGTCCAGCGGCACGTAGGCGCCACCGGCCTTGATGATGGCGAGCAGGCCAATCAGCAGTTGCGGCGAACGCTCGGCGGCGATGGCCACGCACACGTCCGGGCCGACGCCTTTGTCGCGTAGGTAATGGGCCAGGCGGTTGGCCTGGGTGTGCAGTTGGGCGAAGGTCAGGCTGCCGTCCTGCCAGACCAGCGCGGTGGCGTCGCACGTTTGTTGGTTGAGCAGCTCGGGCAGCCAGTGCCGGGCCGGCGCGCAGGGGGCTTCGCTCCAGGGTTGCTGTTCGTCAGCCTGCATCAACGGCAGGTCGCCGATGGCGTGTTGTGGTTGCGCGCACACAGCGTGAAGTAGATGGATGAACTGCTCGGCCAGACGCTGGATGGTCGCGCAATCGAACAGCTCGTCGGCGTAGTCGAACGACAGGCTCAAGCGCCCATTGCGGTCTTCTTCGCTGTGCAGTTGCAGGTCGAACTTGGCTTCGCGGCTGTGCCAGGGCAACTCATCGGCCAGCAGGCCCGGCAGGCGGCGCAAGGCACTGAGGTCACGTTGCTGGTGGTTGAACATGACCTGGAACAAGCCCTGTTCGCGGGCTTGGGGGAAGGCTTCCAGCAGTTGTTCGAAGGGCAGGTCCTGATGGGCCTGGGCGGCCAATGTGGTCTCGCGAGTGGCGGCCAACAGCTGGTTGAACGGCAGGCGCCCGTCCAGCTCGGCGCGCAGCACCAAGGTGTTGATAAAGAAGCCGATCAGGCCCTGGGTTTCATGGCGTGGGCGGTTGGCGTTGGGCACGCCGATACGGATATCGCGCTGGCCGCTGTAGCGATAGAGCAAGGTCTGGAACGTCGCCAGCAGCAGCATGAACGGCGTCGAGTCATGGGCCTGGGCGGTCTGGCGGATCGCCGCACTAAGGCGCGCATCCAGGCGCTGGCTATGGCGCGCGGCGCTGTGCCGATGCTGGGCGGCACGCGGGTGATCGGTGGCCAGGTTCAGGGCCGGATGCTCGTCACCCAACTGCGCTTTCCAGTACGTCAGCTGTCGCTGGCCCTCGCCTTCGGCCAGCCATTGGCGCTGCCAGCTGCCGTAGTCGGCGTATTGCAAGGCCAACGGCGGCAGCTCCAGGGACTGGCCTTGGGCGGCAGCAGCGTACAGGCGCGAGAACTCGTCGATCAGGATATTCAGCGACCAGCCGTCACCAATGATGTGGTGCAACGTCACCAGCAGTTGGTGCTCTTCATCGCCCAGGCGCACCAGGGTAACCCGCAGCAACGGGCCTTTTTCCAGGTCGAACGGACTGCGTGCCTGGTCTTCGCGGACCCGTTGCGCACGGGCTTCGCGTTCGGTGTTGGGCAGGTCGCTGAGGTCGATGATCGGCAGTTCGAAATCCGCCGTAGCCTCGACACGCTGAAACGCCTGGCCGTCGCGCTCGTAGAAGCGTGTGCGCAGGGCTTCGTGACGCTGGATCAGTTGCTGGAAGCTGTGACGCAGTGCGTCTTCATCCAGCTCGCCGCGCAGGTGCAAGGCGCCGGGAATGGTGTAGGCGCTGCTGTGGGGGTCCAATTGCCAGGTGATCCACAGGCGGTTCTGTGCCAGGGATTGGCGCAGGTCTTCTTGACGTGACAGCGCGTGCATTGCGCCTTGGGCCACGCCGCCGTCCTGTTGCAGGTGCGCCACAGCCGCAGCAAAAGCCGCGAGTGTCGGCGCTTCGAACAGCAGGCGCAGGTTCAGCTCCAGCCCCAGGCTTTCGCGCAGGCGGGCGACCACTTGGGTCGCGGTGATGGAGTTGCCCCCCAGCAGGAAAAAGTGATCGTCGCCCGCCACATGAGCCAGTTGCAGTTGCTCGCACCAGATCGCCGCGATCTGCTGTTGCAGGTCCGATTGCAGCGCCACTTCGCTCGCCAGCCCCTGCTGCCCCGGGAACTGCGCGTAGCTGTCGAGGCTGCCATCGGCATGCCGAATCGCACAGGCCGCACGCTGCACTTTGCCGCTGGAGGTCTTCGGCAAGGCGCCGGGGTTGAGCAGCACCACCACGCTCGGGGCTTGCTGGCAGGCCTCGGCCACGGCTTGGCGGATCGCCTTGATCAGCGCTTCGGGCGGCAGGATTTTCTGCACGCTGCGGCTGATTTCCGCAGCGATGCCGATGCCTTCCAGGCCCTGGTCATTGACCGCAAACGCGGCGACCCGGCCCTTGCGCACCACTTCCACTTCGCGCTCGATGGTCTGTTCGATGTCCTGGGGGTAGAGGTTATGGCCGCGCACGATCAGCAGGTCTTTGAGGCGCCCGGTGATGTACACCTCACCGTCGCGGATAAAGCCCAGGTCACCGGTGCGTAACCAGGTGCGGCCAGCGTGCTGGACGAAGGTCTTGGCGCTGGCTTGCGGGTTGCGCCAGTAGCCGTGGGCGATGCTCGGGCCCGTGGCCCAGAGTTCGCCGACGCACTGGTCGGGCAGCTCGGTGAGGGTGTGCGGGTCGGCGATCAACACGGCGTGGTCCGGCTGGCTGGTGCCGCAACTCATGATCGCAGGGCCCTGCCCCGGTTCAGCACGGTTGGCGGCCAGCGCCTGTTCGTCCAGGCGCATGGCGGGAATGCCACGGCCACGGGTGCCGCCGGCGACAAACAGGGTGGCTTCGGCCAGGCCGTAGGAAGCGAAGAAATTATTCGGGGTGAAACCACAGCCCGCGAATTTTTCCGCGAAGCGTTCCAGGGTGTCGAGGCGGATCGGTTCGGAGCCCGAATAGGCCACGCGCCAGCGACTCAAGTCCAGGCGCTCCAGGGCCGATTCACTGACCCGTTCGCAGCACAGGCGGTAGGCGAAATCCGGGCCACCGCTGATGGTGCCGCCGTATTCGCTGATCGCCTCCAGCCAGCGCAACGGTCGGCCAAGGAAGTAGGCCGGCGACATCAACACGCAAGGCACGCCACTGAAAATCGGTTGCAGCAGGCCGCCGATCAAGCCCATGTCGTGGTACAGCGGCAACCAGCTGACGATCACGTCGTCGGGGTTGAGGTCGATGCCAAAACCACGGCGGATCAGTACTTCGTTGGCCACCAGGTTGCCGTGGCTGACTTGCACGCCCTTGGGCAATGCGGTGGAGCCGGAGGTGTATTGCAAGAACGCGATGTCGTCGGCCGTAAGGTCGGGCGCGACCCACTGGTCAGCCTGCTGCGCATCCAAGGTGTCGACGCTCAACACCTTGGGCGCGTTTTCAATCTGGGCCAGGCCCTCGCTGAGGCTGGCAATGGTCAACAGCAGGCGCGGCTCGGCATCGCTGATGATCGACAGCAGGCGCTCCTGGTGATGACGACGCGTGGATTCCGGCGGATACGCCGGCACCGCGATCACCCCGGCGTACAGGCAACCAAAGAACGCCGCCACATAGTCCGGCCCACTGGGGAACAGCAACACCGCACGCTCGCCCAGGCCAGCGTTGGCTTGCAGGGCGGCGGCGATGGTGCGGGCGCGTTGGTCGAGGTCGCGATAACTGAGCACCACACTGTGCTCGGCGCTCTCGGCGAGGAAGCGCAACGCCACCTGGTCCGGCGTCTGCGCAGCACGCTGTTGAAGGGACTGGACCAGGGTGCGGGGGAGTTCGAAGGCGTCCATCATGGGGTTCCTGCCTGAAATCGGCTTACGGGAAATTCGGGAAGTCGGGGGCTCAGCCGGCAGCGAGTTGCCGCGCCGCGCCAATGCGCCAGCGCGCCAAGTGTTCGTCGGCATAGCGACGCACGCAGCGCAGCACCGCGCTTTCGTGCTGCACGAGGAAGAAGTGGTGGCCGTCAAACATGTCCAGGGAAAACCCACTGGCGGCGTCGAGTTGCCAGTCGAGCAACTGGTCGGCACGCACGCTGTCCTGCTTGCCACCGAACACATGGATCGGCAGCGCCAGGGGCTGCCGCTCGCCATAGGTGAAACTGCCGCACAGCAGAAAATCGGCGCGCAGGATCGGCAACATCAGTTGCATCAGCTCGGGGTTGGCCAGGGCTTCTTCGGCGGTGCCCTGTAATTCGCGCAGGCGGGCAATGAGTTGGGCATCGGTCTTTTCAACGGCGTACTCGCTCACATCACGACGCGCCGGGCCCGCCGTGCCGGACGCGAACAACGCCAGGGGCGCAGGCAGATTGCGCGCGTTTAAAGCGTGGGCCAATTCAAACGCCAGCAGCCCGCCAAGGCTGTGGCCGAACAAGGCATAGGGGCCATCCAGATCACGGCTGATCTCTTCAGCAAGCTGCGCGGCCAAGGCCTTGATATCGCGCTGCAATGGCTCATCCATGCGCATGCCGCGGCCCGGCAATTCCAGCGGGCATACCTGCAGCCAGTCCGGCAGAACCCGGCGCCAGCGAGCGTAGACCGAGGCGCTGGCGCCTGAATGGGGCAGGCAAAACAGGCGCATCCGCAGGGGTGTACTCATCCCGCGAGGACTCCAAACTGAAACACGCTGAATGCACGATAAAAACCCATCTGGTCCTCCTGCGGGTGCTGATCCTTGGCCGTTGTACTAACGAACCTGTCACCCATGAGAACGGACGGAGCCTTCAAATAATTAGTCGCCGGGGGCGAGCGAGACGTGGTTCACACCTTTGCCCAAGGCATAAGATTAGTTCGCCTTCTCATTTGACAATCATTATCATTCAGCATAATTTGTTGCCCGATGTGTAAGAGGCCTCAGCAGGGACGCCCTCCCCTAACCTATTAGCAGCAAGGTGATTTCCATGACGGAACCAGTATCCACAGGCAGGTGTGATTCACCCCTTCTCCAGGCGTTCGTCGACAATCGACTGATTTTGGTGAAGATCGCGGCCCGTATCACCGGGTGCCGCTCCCGCGCCGAAGACGTGGTGCAGGACGCCTACTTCCGGCTGCAGTCGGCGCCGACGATCACCTCATCGTTCAAGGCCCAACTGAGCTATCTGTTCCAGATCGTGCGCAACCTGGCGATCGATCATTACCGCAAGCAGGCTCTGGAGCTCAAATACTCCGGGACCGAAGAGGAAGGCTTGAATGTGGTTATTCACGGCGCTTCACCGGAAACCTCGCACATCAATTTCAACACCCTGGAAAACATCGCCGACGCCCTGACGCAACTGCCCCAGCGCACCCGCTACGCGTTCGAGATGTACCGCTTGCATGGCGTGCCGCAAAAAGACATCGCCAAGGAACTCGGGGTGTCGCCGACGTTGGTGAACTTTATGATTCGCGACGCGCTGGTGCATTGCCGCAAGGTGTCGGGCAGTCATAGCGATACGTTTGCGCGGCGGGTTTGAGCGCAGCGAGGAATGTATGGGCAGCAGCTTCCAACGGTAACCACGATGCGAAGCGAGCCGCTCTTGATCTTGATCTGCTTTTGATCTCAGGCGCCCCGTTAAACCACGCTGGCCGGAATTCGACAGTGATTGGGGGGCAAACCGGCAGGGATGCCGGTTTAGCCGCCCCGCGCCATGGATGGCGCGTGGCGGCGGCCCCCCAAATCACTGGCGGATTACGGGCACACCGAGCCTAGGCGAGGTGCCGAGTGGTGGGGCGAGGACCTTTTGGTTACTTTTGGGTCCTTCCAAAAGTGACCCGCTGTAAAAGCGGAACCCTAAGTGGCCGTTACCGCAGGAATGGATATGTACTCGGTATAACTGCGTCGACTGTCAGCCCCCATTCGCGAGCAAGCCCGCTCCCACAGTTTGATCGTGGGGTGTCAGGTAGATAAGCGTCGGCTAGCAGGCCGCTATCGCAGGCAAGCCAGCTCCCACATTTGATCCCGCTGGGCCCGAAGGATTTTATTTACTGCGCTCTAGGGCAGCGGCGTCACATCAATACGATACGGCTCAAAAATCTTCAGCATCTGCCCACTGCTGCGCAGCCCCTTGAGCAACGCCGAAAACGCCTCCCCCGTGATCGGTGCCTTTGGCCGCAACAACGCGTAGTGGTGATACACCTGATCAATACGCTCCGACACCAAAAACTGCCCCGCCATGTCCGCGTTGCGCACCATGAAATCACTCAGGTACGAGCGGGTAACCAGCGCAATATCTGCACGCCCACGAGCAACCATCAGCAGATTACTGTCATGGGAATAGGTCAACGTCGCGTTGAAACGCTCGGCCATGTTCTTGGGATCGGGATTGAAGTCAGCAAAGGCATAGTGATACCCGCTGAATACCGCCAGACGCTTGCCGGTGAGGTCGGCGAAGTAGCTCTGGTCGCGCCCGGGTTGGCGCTGGGCGACGAATATTTCTGCATCTTCCAGGCCCATATCAACACTGGTATGGACAATATTCTGCCAGCCCCAAGAGGGGTTTTCGAAGATAGCCATGTCGACCCGGCCTTGCTCGAAGTCACGAAAACGCCGGGGTATCGAGGTAGGCACCACCACAAACTGGTAGTCGGTTTGCGCAGCGTTCAACGCCTCCACCAATTGCGGCAGCAACCCGGTGTCGGCGCCTTGTTCAGGCCGCACGGTATAGGGCGGAAAATGCGCCGCGCCGATTCTCACCAACTGCGCGGCACCGGCCTGCGTCCACGCGGCGGTGCCCAGTGCCCATAAAGTAAGTCCTGCAGCCAGCCGCCATGGCGAAAACATCGAGGCACACACCGTTGAAGAGTTCAATGCCAATAAGCTAGGCGTTTTTACTTGGGGAGACAACTTTCGCCAGCAAATTAATAACTTGCGCCTCAGTCCGACTTCAGCACCATCAACAAAGCCTCTTCGGCCAGCTCTTCAAGGGTCAGGCTGCCTTGGGCGCGAAACCAGGTGGTGGTCCAGGACAAGGCGCCGGTCAGGAAGCGCCGGGTGATAAACACATCGCCCCGGATGTAGCCAGCGGCCTTGGCCTCGCCCAGCACCTGCAACCAGATCTGCTCATACACGTCACGCAGGGCCAGCACGTGCGCCTGGCCTTCGGCCGACAGCGAGCGCCATTCGTAGACCAGCACCGCCATGGCCTCGCCACTGCCGCCCATGATCGACTGCAACTCGCAGCGGATCAGCGCCAGCACGCGCTCGCGCACCGTGCTCGCCTCCTCCAGTGAAGCGCGCATCATCGCGGTGTTGTAATGGATGGTTTCCTCCATCACCGCGCGCAGGATCTCATCCTTGCTCTTGAAGTGATGGAAGATGCTGCCGGACTGGATGCCCACGGCGCTGGCCAGATCTCGCACGGTGGTGCGCTCGAACCCCTTGTTGCGAAACAGATGAGCTGCGGTTTGCAGCAACTTGCCGCGGGCGCTCTCGGGGTCGGTCAATTGGCCACCATCGACCATGGTGCGCATCACCCCCAGGGCTTTGTGCTCATCCATGCTGCTCTCCTTCACGTCTACTGTCGTCTTGGCCGGCAATTTAGGCCGTGACTGCCACCCAAGCAAGCGCTTGGGTAAAACTTGTGACTGGAGTTTACAAACCAAGCGCTTGCTTGGTAGTCTCGACGCCAGCCCTTGGAGGAAGGATTTCTCATGAGCAAGACGGTACGTATCGGCTGCGCCAGCGCCTTCTGGGGCGACACTTGCACCGCCGCCGCCCAATTGGTGCAGGGCGGAGCCCTGGATTACCTGGTGTTCGATTACCTGGCGGAAGTCACCCTGTCGATCCTCGCCGGTGCCCGCCTGAAAGACCCCAAGGCCGGTTACGCCACGGATTTTGTCGAGGTGCTGACACCCCTGCTGGCGGATATCCAGCGCCAGGGCATCCGGGTGATCAGCAATGCCGGCGGTATCAACCCCCAGGCCTGCGCCGCCGCCCTGCAAGCGGCCTGCGATAACGCGCACATCCCGCTGAAAATCGCCGTGTTGCTCGGCGATGACCTGCACCCTCAACTCAAACACCTGCCGCCTGTCACCGACCTGTACAACGGCGCCCTACTACCGCCCCTGTGCGTGTCCGCCAACGCCTACCTCGGCGCACCGGGCATTGCCCAGGCGTTGGGGCTCGGCGCCGATATCGTCATTACCGGTCGGGTGGTCGACAGCGCGGTGGTCAGCGCGGCACTGGTGCATGAATTCAACTGGTCATGGCAGGACTACGATCATCTGGCCCAGGCCGCCCTGGCCGGGCATATCATCGAGTGCGGCGCCCAGTGCACCGGCGGTAACTTCACCGACTGGCGTGACGTGCCCGACTACGAACACATCGGCTTCCCCATCGTCGAAGTCAGCGCTGACGGCCAGTTCACCGTCAACAAGGTCGAGGGCAGCGGCGGGCTGATCAGCGAACTCAGCGTGGCCGAACAATTGCTGTATGAAATCGGTGACCCGCGCGCCTATGTGCTGCCGGATGTGATCTGCGATTTCAGCCAGGTCAAACTGCAGCAACAAGGCAAGCACACTGTGCGCCTGCACGGCGCCAAGGGCCTGCCACCCACCGACCAGTACAAGGTCAGCGCCACCTACCCCGATGGCTTTCGCTGCACCGCCAGTTGCCTGCTCGCTGGCATCGACGCGGTGGCCAAGGCCGAGCGGGTCAGCCAGGCGCTCATCAACAAGACTTCGGAGCTGTTCAGCCAGCGCGGCTGGGCGCCCTACACCGACGTCAACATCGAACTGCTCGGCAGCGAAGCCACCTACGGCGCCCACGCCCGGCGTGCGGATTGCCGTGAAGTGGTGGTGAAGCTGGCGGTGCGGCACCCGAGCAAGCAGGCGCTGGTGCTGTTCGCCCGCGAAATCGCCCAGGCGGCCACCGGCATGGCACCGGGGCTGACCGGCATTGTCGGCGGGCGGCCGACGGTGTATCCGCTGATCCGGCTGTTTTCGTTCCTGGTCGACAAATCATTGTGTAGCGTCGCCATCGAGTACCAAGGCCAACGTTATGCCGTTGAGCTGCCCGTCTTGACGCCACTGCTCGCGCCCGCTGCGCCCATCGAGCCGGCCAAGCCCCAGGGCCGTGCCGATGCCAGTGTGCCGCTGGTGAAACTCGCCGTCGCGCGCTCTGGTGACAAGGGCAACCACAGCAATATCGGCGTGATCGCCCGCCACCCCGACTACCTGCCGTGGATCGCCGAAGCCCTGACCCCGGAGGTGATCGTCGACTGGATGGACCACGTGCTCGACCCGATCCATGGCCGCGTCGAACGCTGGTACTTGCCCGGCAGCCACAGCCTCAACTTCCTGCTGGAAAACGCCCTGGGCGGCGGCGGCATCGCCAGCCTGCGCATCGATCCCCAAGGCAAGGCCTTCGCCCAGCAACTGCTGGAAATCCCCATCGCCGTACCGCAACACATTGCCGATCAACTCACCTAAAGGACCGTCGCCGTGGCCTTCGACTCGATCTTCAAAGCCGACCTGTTCCAGGGGCAAACCCTGATCGTCACCGGCGGCGGCAGTGGCATTGGCCGCTGCACCGCCCATGAACTGGCGGCCCTTGGCGCCCGCGTGATCCTGGTGGGGCGCAAGCCAGACAAGTTGCAGCAGGTAGCCAAGGAAATTACCCAAGACGGCGGCGTCGCCCATTGGCTGGCCTGTGATATTCGCGATGAAGAGGCGGTGAAGGCGCTGGTCACGCAAGTTCTGCACGACCACGGCCCCATCCATGGCCTGGTGAATAACGCCGGCGGCCAATACCCGTCGCCACTGGCCGCGATCAATCAGAAGGGCTTTGAAACCGTACTGCGCACCAACCTGGTGGGCGGTTTCCTGATGGCGCGGGAAGTGTTCAACCAGTCGATGAGCAAGCACGGGGGCGCGATCGTCAACATGCTCGCCGACATGTGGGGCGGCATGCCCGGCATGGGCCACTCCGGCGCGGCGCGTTCAGGGATGGACAATTTCACCAAGACCGCCGCGTTTGAGTGGGGCTATGCCGGGGTGCGCGTCAACGCCGTGGCGCCTGGCTGGATTGCCTCCAGCGGCATGGACACCTACGAAGGCGCGTTCAAGGCGGTGATTCCCACCCTGCGTGAGCATGTGCCGCTCAAGCGCATCGGCACGGAGTCGGAAGTCAGCGCGGCCATCGTCTTCCTGCTCAGCCCGGCTGCGGCCTTTATCAGCGGCAGCACCCTGCGCATCGACGGTGCCGCCAGCCTGGGCAGCCGCGCATGGCCGCTGCACAAGGCGCAGGCGCCGAGCGAGCCGTTCAATGGATTCCACCGCGCCTACCTGCCGGATGTGCTCAAGGCGGAGCAATAACGCCATGCCAACCATTGAAACCCTGATCGACCCCAACAGCCCAGCGTTCGCGCAAAACCGCGAAGCCATGCTGGCGTCCATCGCCCAGTTGCGCCAGCTGGAACACACCCTGCTGGCCAAGGCCCAGGAAGCCAAGCCCAAGTTCGACAAGCGCGGCCAATTGCTGCCCCGTGAGCGCCTCAACCTGCTGCTGGACCCCGGCGCGCCGTTCCTGGAACTGGCCAGCCTGGCCGGCTACAAACTCCACGACGACAAGGACGGCAGCGCCGCCGGTGGCGGGCTGATCGCCGGCATCGGCTATGTCAGCGGCGTGCGTATGTTGGTGGTGGCCAACAACAGCGCGATCAAGGGCGGCACCATTTCCCCCTCCGGGCTGAAGAAATCCCTGCGCCTGCAACAGATCGCCATGGAGAACAAATTGCCGGTGGTGACCCTCGCCGAAAGCGGCGGCGCCAACCTCAACTATGCCGCCGAGATTTTCGTCGAAGGCGCGCGCAGCTTTGCCAACCAGGCACGCATGTCAGCCATGGGCTTGCCGCAGATTACCGTGGTGCACGGCTCGGCCACCGCCGGCGGTGCGTATCAGCCGGGCTTGTCGGACTACGTGGTGGTGGTGCGCGGCAAGGCCAAGCTGTTCCTCGCCGGGCCACCGTTGCTCAAGGCCGCCACCGGCGAAGTCGCCACCGATGAAGAACTGGGCGGTGCGCAGATGCACGCGCAAACCGCCGGCACCGCTGAGTACTTGGCCCAGGACGATGCCGACGGCGTGCGCATCGTGCGTGAAATTGTGGGCCTGCTGCCCTGGAATGATCGCTTGCCGCACACGCAACAACGCGCCTATCGCGAACCGCTGTACCCGATTGAAGAGCTGTTGGGGCTGATTCCCGATGACCCGAAAAAACCCTACGACGTGCGCGAAATCCTGGCGCGCCTGGCCGACGGTTCCAACCTGCTGGAATTCAAGGGCGAGTTCGACCCCCACACCGTCTGCGCCCATCTGCATATCCAAGGGCGCGCCGTGGGAGTGATCGGTAATAACGGCCCCATCACCCCAAAGGGCGCGAGCAAGGCCGCCCAGTTTATCCAGCTGTGCGACCAAAGCCGCACGCCGCTGCTGTTCTTGCATAACACCACCGGTTTCATGGTGGGCACCGAGTCGGAACAGCAAGGGGTGATCAAGCACGGCGCGAAGATGATCCAGGCGGTGGCCAATGCCCGTGTGCCTAAGCTCACCATCGTGGTCGGTGGTTCTTACGGTGCCGGCAACTACGCAATGTGCGGCCGCGGCCTGGACCCGCGCTTTATCTTCGCTTGGCCTAACAGCCGCACCGCGGTGATGGGCGGCGCACAAGCGGGCAAGGTGCTGCGCATTGTCACCGAGGCCAAGCAACTCAAGGACGGCCTGGTGCCCGACCCCAAGGTTCTCGACATGCTCGAACAGGTCACCGCGCAGAAGCTCGACAGCCAGTCCACCGCCCTCTACGGCAGCGCCAACCTGTGGGACGACGGGCTGATTGATCCACGGGACACCCGCACCTTGCTCGGTCTTTTGCTGGATATCTGTCACGAAGCCGAACTGCGGCAACTGCAACCGAACACCTTCGGCGTAGCGCGCTGATCGTTCCCACGCTCCGCGTGGGAATGCAGACCAGGACGCTCCGCGTCCCAACAGGGAGAACAATAAAAATGATCTTCACCCAGGAACACCAGGAACTGCGCCGCACCGTGCGCGCCTTCGTCGACCGCGAGATCAACCCGCACGTGGATGAATGGGAAAAAGCCGGGCGCTTTCCCATTCACGAGATCTTCCGCAAGGCCGGCGACCTCGGCCTGCTGGGTATTTCCAAACCGGAACACTTCGGCGGCATGGGCCTGGACTACAGCTACTCCATTGTCGCTGCTGAAGAGTTCGGCACCATCCGTTGCGGCGGCATTCCCATGTCCATCGGCGTGCAGACCGATATGTGCACCCCGGCCCTGGCGCGCTTCGGCTCCGATGAACTGCGCGAGGAGTTCCTGCGCCCGGCCATCAGCGGCGAACAGGTCGGCTGCATCGGCGTCTCGGAAACCGGTGCCGGCTCCGACGTGGCCGGGCTCAAGACCTATGCGCGCAAGGATGGCGATGACTACGTGATCAATGGCAGCAAGATGTGGATCACCAATTCGCCCAGCGCTGACTTCATCTGCCTGCTCGCCAACACGTCCGACGACAAGCCGCACATCAACAAATCTCTGATCATGGTGCCGATGAACAGCCCCGGCATCAGCGTCAGCCCGCCGCTGGAAAAACTTGGCATGCACAGCTCCGAGACCGCCCAGGTGTTTTTTGACGGCGTGCGTGTACCGCAACGCAACCGCATCGGCCACGAAGGCGCGGGTTTCATGATGCAGATGTTGCAGTTCCAGGAAGAGCGCCTGTTTGGCGCAGCGAATATGATCAAGGGCCTGGAGCACTGCATCGACAGCACCATTGAATACTGCAAAGAGCGCCAGACCTTCGGCAAGGCCTTGATCGACAACCAGGTGATTCACTTCCGCCTGGCGGAACTGGCCACCGAGATCGAATGCCTGCGCGCCTTGGTCTACCAGGCTACCGAGCAATACATCAAAGGCCAGGACGTCACGCGGCTGGCCTCCATGGCCAAGCTCAAGGCCGGGCGCCTGGGCCGTGAGGTCAGCGACAGTTGCCTGCAATATTGGGGCGGCATGGGCTTCATGTGGGACAACCCGGTGGCCCGCGCCTATCGCGACGTGCGCCTGGTGTCGATTGGCGGCGGTGCCGACGAAATCATGCTGGGCATCATCTGCAAACTGATGGGCACCCTGCCCGGTAAAAAGCCATGAACACCTTGCTGCTCGAAGCCCACAACGGCGTGCTGCACGTCACCCTCAACCGGCCTGAATGCCGCAATGCGATGAGCCTTGAAATGGTCAATGAACTGCGTGCGGTACTGGCGCAGTTGGACAGCCAGGTGCGCGCCGTGGTGATCAGCGGCGCAGGCGGGCATTTTTGTGCGGGGGCCGATGTGAAGGATCTGGTCGGCGCGGGGGATCAACTGCAAGCGTTGAACCGCGCGTTTGGCACCTTGCTGCAAGAGGTGCAGGCGCTGGCACCAGTGGTGATCGTGGTACTGCAAGGCGCGGTGCTGGGCGGTGGGTTCGGGCTGGCGTGCGTGAGTGATATTGCGATTGCACAGGGCCAGGCGCAGTTCGGCTTGCCCGAGACCCGCCTGGGCTTGTTGCCAGCGCAGATTGCGCCGTTTGTGGTCAAGCGTATTGGCCTTACCCACACGCGGCGCCTGGCGCTGACGGCGGCGCGGTTTGATGGGGTGGAGGCTGGGCGGCTGGGGGCGGTGCATTTTGTCGAGCACGACTCGCAGGCGTTGGCGCAGCGGGTGGATGAGGTGTTGGGGCAGGTGTTGCAGTGCGCGCCGGGGGCGAACGCGCGGACTAAAGCGCTGTTGCTGGCCAGTGTGGATGAGCCCCTTGAGACCGTGCTGGATCGCGGGGCGCAGTGGTTTGCCGAGGCGGTGAGGAGTGAAGAAGGAGTCGAGGGGACGCAGGCGTTTGTGCAAAAGCGAAAGCCGAGTTGGTGCAAATGACGCCTTCGCGAGCAAGCCCGCTCCCACATTTGAAATGCATTCCAACCTGTGGGAGCGGGCTTGCTCGCGAAGAGGCCAGAACAAACACCCCATCAGCCAAGGGATAACCCAATGCCCGCATTCAGCAAGATCCTGATCGCCAACCGCGGCGAAATCGCCTGCCGCCTCCAGCGCACCGCCCAGGCCCTGGGCTACCGCACCGTGGCCGTGTACAGCGACGCGGATACCGATGCCCTGCACGTGCAGATGGCCGACGAAGCCGTACACATCGGCCCGGCTCCCGTACACCAGTCCTACCTGAACACAGAGGCCATCCTCGCCGCCGCCCAACTGACCGGCGCCGACGCCATTCACCCCGGCTACGGCTTCCTCTCGGAAAACCCCGACTTCGCCCGCGCCTGCCAGCAGGCCACTCTCACCTTCATCGGCCCCAGCGCCGAGGCGATCGAACTGATGGGCAGCAAACGCCTGTCCAAACTCGCCATGCTCGACGCCGGCGTACCCTGCATCGCCGGCTACCAAGGCAGTGCCCAGGACGATGCCACGCTGCAACAGGAAGCCGAACGCATCGGTTTCCCGCTGATGATCAAGGCCAGCGCCGGTGGCGGTGGGCGTGGCATGCGTCTGGTGTACCAGCGCGAACAGCTGCTGGAGCAACTGCGCACCGCACGCTCGGAAGCCATGAATGCGTTCGGCAGCGACGAACTGATCCTCGAACAGGCGCTGATCGAACCGCGCCACGTAGAAGTGCAACTGTTCGGCGACAGCCATGGCAACCTCATCTACCTCGGCGAACGCGACTGTTCGATCCAGCGCCGCCATCAGAAAGTCATTGAAGAAGCACCCTGCCCCGTGATGACGCCCGAGCTGCGCCAGGCCATGGGCGAAGCCGCGCTCAAAGCCGGGCGGGCGGTGAACTATGTGGGTGCCGGCACCGTGGAGTTTCTGCTCGACCGCAACGGCCAGTTTTATTTCCTGGAAATGAACACGCGCCTGCAAGTCGAACACCCCGTCACCGAGATGATTACCGGCCTCGACCTGGTGGACTGGCAATTGCAGATCGCCGCCGGCCAACCGCTGCCACTCACCCAATCACAGGTGACCCTGACCGGCCACGCCATGGAAGTGCGCCTGTACGCCGAAGACCCGGCCCAGGGCTTCCTGCCGCAAACCGGTGACGTGTTGCGTTGGGAACCCGCGCCTGGCGTACGTATCGACCATGGCTTGCGTGAAGGCCAAACCGTCAGCCCGTTCTACGACCCGATGTTGGGCAAGATCATCGCCCACGGCGCCAGCCGCGAAGAAGCTCGGCGAAAACTGCTGCGGGCCGTGGAAGACACCACATTGCTGGGCGTGGCGACCAATCAGCGCTTGCTCATCGACCTGCTCAAGCACCCCGACTTTATTAACGGCGACTTCAGCACGGGATTGATCGCCGAACACTTCAGCGTCATCCCACCGCAGACGGCGACCGCTGAACAGCTCAAGCTGGCCGCCGCGCTGTTTTATCAACACAGCGCCAACCAGCACACCCAAACACTCGCGCGCTGGCGCAATACGGCGAGTGTCCCCGTAACGTACCGCCTGGAGGTGAACGGCCAACTCCACAGCGTCAGCGTTGACGACCTGCAACTCAGCACCGACGGCCGCCACGCCAGCCTGGTCATTAAGGGTATCCGCCGCCGCATTGCCTATCACCTGGACGGCAACCGGCTATGGCTACCAGGGCTGACCGTCACCGACCGCACCCAGCAAGTCGCCAGCCGCCCGGCCGACGCCAGCAGTGGCACGGTCCAGGCGCCCATGGACGGCGCCATCGTCGATATACGTGTGCGTGTCGGTGAGAGCGTCAGTAAAGGCCAGCTTTTGCTGGTGCTCGAAGCGATGAAAATGGAGCACCCGTTGAAGGCCGGTATCGATGGCACGGTCAAGGAGATGCGCGTCATGACGGGCGATCAGGTGCGCAACCGTCAGGTTTTGCTCGAGATCGAATAACGCCCCTAGGCGGAACTACAGGGCCGGGCTACGCTCTATCCCCATCAGGAAGGGACGAGTACGGGAACCTGCACCATGCCTCATTGGCTGATTATTGACCTTGAAGCCACAACGGATGACGGCGGCTGGCCCGTGACGGAGATGGAAGTCATCGAGATCGGCGCCAGCCTGGTCAACCGCCAGGGCCGCGAACTGGACCACTTCCAGCGCTTTGTGCGGCCCTTGCGGCGGCCATTGCTGACACCCTTTTGCCGCAAACTCACCCATATCACCCAGGCCAATATCGACATGGCCGCGCCGATCACCGAGGTGTGGCCGCTGTTCGAGCGCTGGCTGGGCCAACATCAGCCACGCCTGGAAGGCTGGGCAAGCTGGGGTGACTATGATCGCGTGCAGCTTGAGCTGGAGTGGCAGCGCCATGGCCTCGCCAGCGCCTTGGGCGACACCCCGCATGTGAACCTCAAGCAACGCTTTGCCAAGGCCCGGCGCCTGGACAAGCCGCTGGGGCTCAATGGTGCGCTGCAATTGGCCGGAATGCAGTTCAATGGCCAGCAGCATCGCGCCCTGGAGGATGCACGCAACACCGCGCGCCTGCTGCCACTGATTTTGCCGGTCTAGGCAGCGTCCACAGCCTTGGGCATACTGGCCAGCCAATTTCCTTTGATGCTACCTACCTGCACCAACGAAATCCTGTGGCGAGCAAGCTTGCTTGCGCTGGGGTGCGAAGCGCCCCCAAAAAACGGGGACTGCTACGCAGTCAACGGGAGCAAGCTCCCTCGCCACAGAAGCCCGCGCCTGCAGTGATGAGCGTAAACATCCATCTTTTCCGAGGATCCACCCATGTTCAAAGTCAACGAGTACTTCGACGGCACCGTCAAGTCGATCGCTTTCGGCACCGCAGAAGGGCCGGCGACCATCGGCGTGATGGCTCCGGGTGAATACGAATTCGGCACCGCCCAACGTGAAATCATGCACGTGGTCTCCGGCGCCCTGACCGTGAAGCTGCCTGACAGCAGCGACTGGGAAACCTTCGCTGCCGGCAGCCAGTTCAACGTACCGGCCAACAGCAAGTTCCAGTTGAAAGTTGCGGTGGACACCGCCTACCTGTGTGAATACCGCGGCTAAGCGGTACCCGGCACACAAGAAAGCCCGTCTCCCACGAGACGGGCTTTTTTTATTCCAGCACCGTTACCGGCATGCCGACTTCCAGGCGCCCAATGCCATCGTTGACCAGGTTCTGGCCGAACATCGCGCCCTTTTCGGTCTTGCGGTAGGTTTCCAGCGTCGCGAAGGGCTCGCGGTCGGGGCTGCGTTCGCCGGTCTGGGGGTCGATGGTGGTGAGGATGCACCGCGAGCACGGCTTGACCACCCGGAACTCCACGTCGCCGATGCGCAAGCGCTTCCAGCCGTCCTCGGCGAAGGCCTCGGCGCCTTCGATGACCAGGTTGGGACGAAAACGCAGCATCTCCATCGGGCGGCCGATCTTTTCACACAAGTCGTCGAGGGAACCCTGGCCGATCAACAGCAACGGGTAGCCGTCGGCGAAGCCGACCTTGTCGTCATCCTTGCCATAACCGGCTTCGGTGGTGCGCGCACGTTCCAGGGGCAGTTGCACCAGGCGCGTCGGCTTGCCGATGAATTCGCTGACCCAGGCCGCGGCCTCATTGCCAGCATCCGGCACGCGCAGGGTGTCACGCCAGATCGTCACACCGCGCAGTTCGCTGGCGCTGCCCGGCATTGCCACGTGCAACGGCGCGTAGCCCGGCGAACTCAGGGTGAGGCCCCCGCTGCTGTTCCACAACGCCGAGAGCTGGCTCATCTTCGCCACGGCGCGCTGCGTCAAGAACCGTCCGCTGGCTTCATCCACCAGCATCCAGCGTCGATCCCCGTCCAACCCGAGTTTATCCAGGCCAATCTGCTGTAAGGCTTCGGCCTTGCCGGACTTCAAGGGGTAACGGTACAACGCGCTGAGA
Organism: Pseudomonas sp. AM4(2022); assembly: GCF_036346515.1. NCBI lineage: Bacteria > Pseudomonadati > Pseudomonadota > Gammaproteobacteria > Pseudomonadales > Pseudomonadaceae > Pseudomonas > Pseudomonas sp. AM4(2022). The sequence continues at coordinate 276,994 of NZ_JAOTNW010000004.1, read as the reverse complement.
TGCAGCATGGGCCTGCCTTTCTAGGAAACAAAGTGTCATCCTAAAGTCAGGCGGGCATTTCGTCCAACATCAGTCGCTGGCGCACCACGTCCACCAGCTTGTCCGGCTGGAATTTGGAGAGGAAATTGTCGCAGCCGACCTTCTTCACCATCGAGTCGTTGAAGCTGCCCGACAGCGAGGTATGCAGTACCACGTAGAGGCCACGCAGGCGCGGGTCGTTGCGGATCTCGGTGGTGAGACGGTAACCGTCCATCTCGGGCATTTCGGCGTCGGTGAAGATCATCAGCAGTTTATCGGTCATCACCTGGCCGCTGTCGGCCCAGGCCTTGAGCATGTTCAGTGCCTTGAGGCCATCGCTGGCGACGTGCATCTTCACGCCCAACTGGCCCAGGGTGTCACGCAGCTGCGACAAAGCCACGTTGGAGTCATCCACCAGCAGCACTTCACGGCCACGGGCACGCTCAAGCACCGGGTCTTCGAGTTTTTCCCGGGAGACCTTGGCGCTGTAGGGCACGATCTCGGCGAGGACTTTTTCCACGTCGATGATTTCCACCAGTTGCTCATCGACCTTGCTGATGGCCGTGAGGTAGTGCTGACGACCGGCGCTGGTCGGCGGCGGCAGGATGGCTTCCCAGTTCATGTTGACGATGCGGTCGACGCCGCCCACCAGGAACGCCTGCACCGAGCGATTATATTCGGTGACGATAATGGTGCTGTTGGGGCCCGGCACCAAAGGGCGCATGCCGATGGCCTGGGACAGGTCGATCACCGGCAGGGTCTGGCCACGCAGGTTGACCACCCCGCACACGAACGGGTGACGCTGGGGCATCAGGGTCAGCTTGGGCAACTGCAGCACTTCCTGCACTTTGAACACGTTGATCGCGAACAACTGCCGTCCGAAGAGGCGGAACATGAGAATTTCCAGGCGATTCTCACCCACCAATTGCGTGCGTTGATCTACCGTGTCGAGAATGCCGGCCATTGAAAGCTCCTGGTGTACACGCAGGTATGCGCTGAAAGGGGTATGCGGTTCGTATAGGCGGTTATCGGCGGCAAGCGCCAAACCTTGACCCCGCTAAAATGCCACGCAAACACATTGATGTCACACTGACATCATGCTTTACTGCGTTCACCTCTTCCGAATACTTACAACGACCGTGCACGACACTCGAATCGGCGCGCGGTTCCACGCCGTAAGGGATTCCCCTATACGCAATCAGGCCCAACCTGATATTCGCGATATCTAATAGCCATTAATGTGACGCCATTCTCATTGCATGAATGGAGTCAGGCTTTTGTTTGCCAACCCAAGCCCTTGGTCTACGGGCCTTTCAGGCACTCACGTATCGGCAACTAAAGTTGCGTCATCCCGCATAACAGCGGCTAAAGGCGGCATTCGTGAGCTTTTCAATAAACGTCCTACTGGATTATCGGAAGCAACCTACACACCCCAGTCGTGTTTCAGCGCTAGTTTTAAGCCATTCACCCGGTGCGACATCTCATCACCCGACCTTACGTTGCGGAGACTTGCATGATGAACGACGGTAACGAGTGGCAAATTGCACTTCCCGAGTTCCTGCACGAGGCTGAAAAGCTGCTGATCAGGTCAGAAGAGTGCTTGAACCATCTGCATTTGATTCGAAACGACAGTGACGCTATCGACTGCATGAAAGCCAGCCTGAGCAAGCTCGCCGAGAGCGCAGACTGCCTTGCATTGCAGGCCATCAGCGAGTTCTCCCGGCAGATTCAATACCTGATTGCCAATGCTGTGAGCCCGATGCAATTGCATGACCAGGCACTGGATGCCTTGCATGCCTGCCTGACGCTACTGGCCTGGCAACTGGAACTGATCGATATCCGTACTGGCAAGCTGAGCCTGGATGAAGATGAGCAATCGTCGTTGATTGAGGCGGTCAGCTTGCAGATCCCGCAAAAAGACCACCAATACAATCCGCAGCATGATCGACGCGCGCAATAAATATCAATTAGCCACCAACGCAATAATTATACAAACCAACTTCGTTAATACAACTTTGCGCTTTCAACTCTGGGATTAACGCCCAGAGTATTTGTGTGGGCCATAAACCAATCAGGCGACCAACGGTAAGCGGGGTGGTACTATGCCCCGCTCGAAGTGATTTAACTTCAACATGCTTAAAGACGATTTGGCAGCGCACTCCAAACAGAGCCCGGTCAACCGGTCTCACCGCAGTGAACCCTCATTGGCTCCATCCGCTATGTACGCCAGTTTCAAGTCACTTATCGCCAGGTCCGTGTCCCGCAGCCATGTGCGCCGCCTCACCCTTGCGCTGTGCCTGTGCTCATTGCTGGCCAGCCTGTGGGCCTATCTGCAGGATGCGCCGCTGCCGTTGCTGATCCTGCTGCTCAACTTCGCCACGCTGGTGGTGGTGGGGCTGCAACAGTGGAATTCGCGCAAAGCCATCAAGTTCGAGCCCCAGGAACTGGCCGACCGCCTGCTGCAAGTCCAGGAAAACGAACGCCACCGCCTCAGCCGCGAGCTGCACGATGACATCGGCCAACTGCTGACCGCCGCCAAGCTGCAAAGCGAATGGCTGCAGCGTCGCCTGCCCCAAGACCTGCAAAGTCATTGCTCGGTGCTGTGTAACACGCTCAACGAAACCCTGGCCAAGGTGCGCGACGTGTCCGCCATTCTCAACCCTCGCCAACTGGCAAGCCTGGGGCTGGAAGCCAGCCTGCGCGCGCACCTGCTTAAAACCCTGGAAAATACCCAGGTGTGCTGGAGCCTGGAGTGCCAGCAACGGCTCACCGGCATTCCCGAAGAAATGGCCGTGGCGGCCTTTCGCATCACCCAGGAAGCGGTCACCAACATGCTGCGCCATGCGAACGCGCACAACCTGCTGGTGCGCCTGCAACGCTTGCCGGAAGGGCTGTCACTGACGATCTGCGATGACGGCCAGGGCTTCGCACCTGCCGCCGACCCCGGCAAGGAAGGCCAACGGGGCATGGCCGGCATGTGCGAACGGGCACACCAGTTGGGCGGCACCGTGTCCGTCAGCAGCCAGTCGGGCAAAGGCACACGCATCCACGCACTTTTCCCCTGGGCACCCCGCGCCCTCGAACGGGCCAGTGCCCATAAGGTTCTCCAGTGACCTGCAATCTGCTCCTGGTCGATGACCATGCCTTGATCCGCGCCGGCGTGCGTGCGCTGATTCTGGATATTCCCGGCTACAGCGTCATTGGCGAAGCCAGCGATGGCGCGCAACTGCTGGAGCAATACAGTGTCTTGCAGCCAGATATCGTGCTGCTCGATCTGTCGATGAAGCACACCGGCGGGCTGGATGCCTTGCAGCAACTCAAGCGTTTTTACCCCACGTGCAAGGTGCTGATTCTGTCGATGCACACCGAGCCGGACCTGATCATGCGCGCACTGGAGTCCGGCGCCCACGGCTACCTGCTCAAGGACACCACCGCCAACGAGCTGGAACATGCCCTGCTGGCCCTGCGTAACAACGAACGCTACCTGAGCCCCGCCATCGCCCACACAGTGATCAACCAGGCGCTGATCCGTAACCAGGTCCCCAGCGCGCCTGTCGCCCACAGCCACAGCCTGACGGCGCGTCAACTGGAAATCCTGCGTTTGATCGTGCGCGGCAAATCCACCCGGGAAATTGCCCACGGCCTGGGCCTGAGCATCAAGACTGTCGAAGCCCATCGCTCGCAGATCATGAAGCGCTTGCAGATTTTTGACGTGGCGGGCCTGGTGTTATTTGCCGTGCGTGAGCAGATCATCAGCCTGGACGACTAACGGCGAACCCAGCGGCAAGTGCACGCGCAGGGCCTTGGGCAGCGCCTCGAAGTGCAGGTCGTCGCCTTCCAGCGGCTCGCCGTCGAGGTTGATGTACAAGCCTTGTGCGACTTTGATCTTCACCCACGGCAGGCGTGCGCGCACGAACATGGTGTCCAGGCCCCAGCCGTTGTTCATCAATTCACGCAGCGTGCCGACCACTTCCTGGGGCGCCGGCAGGATGCTGACATCCAACAGCCCGTCATCAGCCAATGCACCGGGGCACAGCACATGCCCGCCACCAGCCTGGCGACCGTTACCGATGCCCAGCGCGAGCAACTCGCCTTTCCAATGGAAATCCGGGCCTTCCAATTCACCGTAGGCGGCTTTCAATTCACTGAAGCGGGTTAAACCGGTGAACAGGTACGCGGCACCGCCCAGGACCTTCTTCAGATCTTCGGACGTGTTGGCCGTGACCTGGCTGCCAAAACCACCGGTGGCCATGTTCAGGAAGATTTGCCCACCGACCTGGCCCAGGTCAATCGCCTTGGGCGGCACATCCAGCAAGGCCAGGGCGCCAGCCGGCTCCAACGGCACGCCGGCGGCCTTGGCGAAATCATTGGCGGTGCCCAGGGGCATCAGCACCAGGCTGGCGTCAGTGTTGGCATGGGCCATGGCTTCGGCCACATCGCGCAGGGTGCCGTCGCCGCCGCCGGCAATGATATGAGTGTACCCCTGGGCCAGGGCTTCATTGACCAGTCGCCGGGCATCACCGCCCTCCCACGTCACCCGCACGGCCAGCTCCCCACCCTGCTCACGCCGGGCCAGCACGGCAGCGCGCACATCCTCGTTGAGGGCTTGTTTGCCGTGGAGGATCAACAGGACTTTGGGGGCGGTCATTTGGGGGTATCTCCTGGGACAAAGGTGCTTGAAGGATGTTGACCTTTGGGGAAGAGGAAAAGTCTGTGGCTGGAGTAAATTGATTGATGTACGCAACTCAAACTGTGGGAGCTGGCTTGCCTGCGATGGCGGCAGTTCAATCGACAGAGATGTCCAATCTGCCGCCCAAAGGTAACCACGATGCGAAGCGAGTCGCTCTTGATCTTGCTCTTGATCTTGATCTTGCTCTTGCTCTTAGGCGCCCCGTTAAACCACGCTGGCCGAACGCAGGCTTGAATTCGTGGCTACGGATTCAAGCCTGTGTTCGGGCACACCGAGCCCAAGCGAGGTGCCGAGTGGTGGGGCAAGAGCCCTTTGGTTACTTTGGGGCTCTTTTCCAAAGTGACCCGCTGTAAAAGCGGAACCCTAAGTGGCCGTTACCGCAGAAATGGATATGTACACAATCCAACAGTGTTGACTGCCAGGCCGCCTTCGCGAGCAAGCCCGCTCCCACAGTTGGATGGTGGGGTGTCAGGTAGAGAAGTGTCGGCTGGCAAGCCGTCATCGCAGGCAAGCCAGCTCCCACAGTTGATTGCTGCGGCGGCCAGGCCGCTATCGAGAATCAGCTCTTGTGCAACTTGCTCATCAACTGCGCCTCGGCCTGGGTCAGCCCGCACGACTGGGTCAACTCATCCACCGTCGCGCCCATGCCGACCAGCTTGGCCGCCTGGGCAAACGACAGGTTCGACGGATCCCGCTGCTCCAACTGCACCAACCTGTCGGGCAACGGCGCGAGAATCGCGCGCAGTTCATGCACTTCATCCCCAACCCGCACCGCACTTTGCTGGAAATGATCAACGCGCTTGACCAGTTCCAGGATGCGCCGGTCACGCACTGCATCGCGCTCGGCCTGTTGCAAGGCCAACTCCCGTTGCTGGCGCAGATAGCGCAGCACAAACGCCAAGGTCCCGGCCCACAACAGGGCCAGGACAATCACCGCTGCCTCAAGGAACAATCAGATGCTCTCCAGTTCCGACCACTCTTCTTCGCTCATCATCTTGTCCAGCTCAACCAGAATCAGCAATTCGCCGTTCTTGTTGCACACGCCCTGGATGAACTTGGCCGACTCTTCGTTACCCACGTTCGGTGCGGTTTCCACTTCCGATTGGCGCAGGTAGACCACCTCAGCCACGCTGTCGACCAGGATGCCGACCACTTGCTTGTCGGCTTCGATGATCACGATACGGGTGTTGTCGCTGACTTCAACCGTGTCCAGGCCGAACCGCTGGCGGGTGTCGATCACCGTCACCACGTTGCCGCGCAGGTTGATGATGCCCAGCACGTAGCTTGGCGCGCCTGGAACCGGGGCGATCTCGGTGTAGCGCAGCACTTCCTGCACGCGCATCACGTTAATGCCGTAGGTTTCGTTGTCCAGCTTGAAGGTCACCCATTGCAGGATCGGATCATCCAAACCTTGTGCGGACGCTGACTTGTTCATTCATCTGACCCCTTCAAATGCCGCTATCGACGGCGTGTGTGCAAGTGGGCCGCGCAACCGCACGGCCCTTATTGTTCAATCAACTGCGTTTGTTCTGTGGCATTGCCTTCACCGCACCGCTGGCGATCAACTCGGCCAGTTCGGCGACATCCAGCAACGCGCACATGTGTTCGATCACCGTGCCCGCCAGCCACGGCCGCTGGCCGCGGTGGCTGCGCCATTTGATTTCATTGGGGTCCAGGCGCAGCGAGCGGCTGACTTGATGCACCGCCAGCCCCCACTCGTAGCCCTGCACCGAGATCACGTATTGCAGGCCCTGACGGAAATCATCGCGGTAGCGGTCGGGCATCACCCAGCGCGCCGTGTCCAGCACCTTGAGGTTGCCGGCCTGGCTGGGCAGGATGCCGAGGAACCACTCCGGCTGCCCGAACAGCGGCGTCAGCTCCTGGCCTTCCAGAGAATAGATCGAGCCCAGGCACACCAGCGGCACCGCCAGGGTCAACCCGGCGACGTCGAACAGCAGGCACTCGAACGGCTCGGCGGCCCAGGAGGGGCGACCGTCGCCCGTCACCGGTGGCGGTGTGATGCTGGGCGGCAGGTGCACGTCCACCAGCGGTTCGACCACCGGGGGCGCCACCACTGCCGGGGCACTCGGCACCACCACGGGCGCCTCCACCACCTGCGCATCCCGCGCCTGTTCTTCCATCACCGCCTGCTGGAATTCATCCAGCGGGCTTTCGGGTTCGACAGCAGGCTCAAGTACCAGAATCGGTTCTGGCAGTTCCTCGGCCGTCGCATCCTGCAGCAAGGCATCCAGGTAGGATTCCAGTGCCAGTTGCGGGCGAGTCTTGAATTCGACAGGACGGTTCATCACGCCACCTGCGCCACAAGCTGTTGCGACAGCAGGTGCTTGAGCAACGCACGGTAGGCCAGCACGCCACGGCTCTTGCCGTCGAACTGCGACGGTGTGAGCCCGGCACGGCTGGCGTCACGCAGGCGCGTGTCCACCGGGATGTAGCCGTTCCAGATGGTGTCCGGATAGGCATCGCGCAACACGCGTAAGGTGCCGAGGGATGCCTGGGTGCGACGGTCGAACAAAGTGGGCACGATGCTGAACGGCAGCGCCTGCTTGCGCGAGCGGTTGATCATCGCCAGGGTGCTGACCATGCGCTCCAGGCCCTTGACCGCCAAGTGCTCGGTCTGCACCGGGATCACCAATTGCTGGCTGGCCGCCAACGCATTGACCATCAGCACGCCGAGCAACGGCGGGCTGTCGATGATCGCGTAATCGAAGTCCTGCCACAGCTGCGCCAGGGTCTTGGCGATCACCAGGCCCAGGCCGCTCTGGCCTGGCGACTGGCGCTCCAGCGTGGCCAGGGCGGTGCTCGACGGCAGCAGGGAAATACTGTCGTTGCTGGTGGGCAACAGCAGTTGCCCAGGCAGATCCGCCGGCACGCTGCCCTTGTGCAAAAACAGGTCATAGCAACTATGTTCCAGCGCATCCGGGTCGTAGCCGAAATAGCTGGTCATGGAACCGTGGGGGTCCAGGTCGACCACGACCACACGCTTGCCCGCTTCGGCCAGCAAGCCGGCCAAGGCGATGGAAGTGGTGGTCTTGCCGACTCCACCCTTTTGATTGGCAACTGCCCAGACTCTCATTCGGTTGGTTCCTCCCGGCGGGCACAGGCGCGACCGAGACATTGCATACGGTTATTGAGCCAGCGACGGAGAATTGACGTTACTCGGTCGGACCGGCGGTTTGACAACGGGCGGTGCAGTTTGTGTGCCAGCACGCTTCAACGCCGCATCCGGGGTGGCATTGGCGGTGCCGGTACCGGTCAGGCTGCGACGCACATCCAGGTTGCGCGAGACCACCAGCACCACCCGGCGGTTACGGGCACGGCCTTCGACCGTGGCGTTATTGGCCACCGGCTGGAATTCACCGTAGCCCACCGACGCCAGACGCTGGGGGTTCACACCCTGCATCGCCAACATGCGCACGATGCTCGACGCGCGGGCCGAGGACAGTTCCCAGTTGGTCGGGTACTGCGCAGTGCTGATGGGGAAATTGTCGGTGAAGCCTTCCACGTGGATCGGGTTTTCAAACGGTTTGAGGATCAAAGCGACCTTGTCGATGATGGTGAACGCCTGGTCACTGGGCAATGCATCGGCACTGGCGAACAACAGGCTGGAGTTGAGTTCGATCTCCACCCACAACTCGTTGCCGCGTACGGTCATCTGATTGGAACTGATCAGGTCGCCAAAGGCGGCACTGATATCGTCGGCGATACTTTTGAGCGGGTCGCTGGTGCCGCCGATGCCTGCGGCGGTTTCATCACTGTCATTGACCAGAGGCTTGGCCGGGGTGACGGTCTTGGGCCGTTCTTCGCCGATGGGGATCGGCTTGAGCGCACGCTCGGTATCGTTGAACACGCCCACCAGTGCCTGGGAAATGATCTTGTACTTGCCTTCGTTGACCGACGAAATCGAATACATCACCACGAAAAACGCAAACAGCAAGGTGATGAAGTCCGCGTAGGACACCAGCCAGCGCTCGTGGTTGACATGTTCTTCAGGCTCGCGACGGCGACGGCTCACAGGCGGTTACCTCCCTGCCCCATATTGGCCGCTTTACTGTGGCGAGCGAGCTTGCTCGCGCTGGGGCGCGAAGCGGCCCCCATCCAGGCAACGCGTGTGTTCAGACAGATTGCGGTGCCTGGTTTTGGGGCTGCTTCGCAGCCCAGCGCGAGCAAGCTCGCTCGCCACATAAAGCTCACTGGCCACAGGTCAATGTGCATGTGCATCAATCCATGAAGCCCTGAAGCTTCAATTCGATGGAGCGCGGGTTTTCGCCCTCGGCAATCGACAGGATGCCTTCGAGCAGCATTTCGCGATAACGCGACTGGCGCATGGCAATCGACTTGAGCTTGCTGGCCACCGGCAGCAACACCAGGTTGGCACTGGCCACGCCGTAGATGGTCGCCACAAACGCCACGGCAATGCCGCTGCCCAGTTGCGAAGGGTCGGCCAGGTTGCCCATCACGTGGATCAGGCCCATCACCGCCCCGATAATGCCAATGGTCGGCGCGTAGCCGCCCATGCTTTCAAAGACTTTGGCCGCGTTGATGTCACGGCTTTCCTGGGTGTAGAAATCCACTTCGAGGATGCTGCGGATCGCTTCCGGTTCGGCGCCATCGACCAACAGTTGCAGGCCTTTGCGCGCGTAGCTGTCAGGCTCGGCATCGGCCACGCCTTCCAGGCCCAGCAGGCCTTCCTTGCGGGCAGTGAGGCTCCAATTGACCACACGGTCGATACCGCCTGCCAGGTCGACCCGTGGCGGAAAAATGATCCACACCAAAATCTGCATGGCACGCTTGAACGAGCTCAGGGGCGACTGCAACAATGCCGCGCCCACGGTGCCACCGATCACGATCAGCGCTGCCGGGCCGTTGGCCAAGGCGCCGAGGTGGCCGCCTTCCAGGTAGTTGCCACCAATGATGGCGACAAATGCCATGGTGATGCCGATCAGGCTCAAGACATCCATCAGAGGCAGGCCTCCACCAGGTGCTTGCCGATGTCGTCCAGGCTGTAGACCGCATCGGCCAAGTCAGCCTTGACGATGGCCATGGGCATGCCATAGATCACACAGCTGGCTTCGTCCTGGGCCCAGATCGCGCTGCCGCCCTGCTTGAGCAGGCGCGCACCTTCACGGCCATCGGCGCCCATGCCGGTGAGCACCACCGCCAGAACTTTGTCGCCGTAGGACTTGGCCGCCGAACCGAAGGTGATATCCACGCACGGTTTGTAGTTCAGGCGCTCATCGCCCGGCAGGATTTTGATCGCGCCACGCCCGTCCACCATCATCTGCTTGCCGCCCGGCGCCAGCAGTGCCAGGCCAGGACGCAGGATGTCGCCATCCTCGGCTTCCTTGACGGTGATCCGGCACAGCTTGTCCAGGCGCTCGGCGAAGGCTTTGGTGAACGCCGCCGGCATGTGTTGCACCAGCACAATCGGCGCCGGGAAGTTGGCCGGCAGTTGGGTCAGTACACGCTGCAAGGCCACCGGGCCGCCGGTGGAGGTACCGATGGCAACCAGCTTGTAAGCCTTGCGCTTGGGCGCTGGCGAATGCGCACTCGGCGCTGCGGCGGCACGCACCGGTGCTACCGCCGGCCGGGCCACGGGCGCAGGCGCCGGGCGCGCAAACGACGAACTGGGCGCCGCCGCTGCGGGCGCAGGCGTAGGGGCTGGCGCAGGTGTACTGAACAGACTGCGACGGTTACTGCGTGAGATGCTGTGCACCTTCTCGCACAGCATCTGTTTGACCTTGTCGGGGTTGCGCGAGATGTCTTCGAAATTCTTCGGCAAAAAATCCACCGCGCCGGCATCCAAGGCGTCGAGGGTCACCCGCGCGCCTTCGTGAGTCAGCGACGAGAACATCAATACCGGTGTGGGGCAGCGTTGCATGATGTGGCGCACGGCCGTGATGCCATCCATCATCGGCATCTCGTAGTCCATGGTGATCACGTCCGGCTTCAAGGCAATGGCTTGATCGATCGCCTCTTTGCCGTTGGTGGCCGTGCCGACCACCTGGATCGTTGGATCAGCGGAAAGAATTTCCGAGACGCGGCGGCGGAAGAAACCCGAATCGTCCACCACCAGGACCTTGACTGCCATAAACACTCCGTTAGGCGGGGCGGGCAGGACCGCCCTGCCCCACCAGAATCAAATACGCCGTGCGGCGTAACGCTTGAGCATGCTCGGAACATCGAGAATCAGTGCGATGCGACCGTCACCAGTAATGGTTGCGCCCGACATGCCCGGGGTGCCCTGCAGCATCTTGCCCAAGGGCTTGATCACCACTTCTTCCTGGCCCACCAGCTGGTCGACCACAAAGCCGATGCGCTGGGTACCCACGGACAGAATCACCACATGGCCTTCGCGTTGTTCTTCATGGGCGGCCGAGGCCACCAGCCAACGCTTGAGATAGAACAACGGCAACGCTTTGTCGCGCACGATCACCACTTCCTGGCCGTCCACCACGTTGGTGCGCGACAGGTCGAGGTGGAAGATCTCGTTGACGTTGACCAGCGGGAAGGCGAACGCTTGGTTGCCCAGCATCACCATCAGGGTCGGCATGATCGCCAGGGTCAACGGCACCTTGATGACGATCTTGGAGCCCTGGCCCTTGGTCGAGTAGATATTGATCGAGCCGTTGAGCTGGCTGATCTTGGTCTTCACCACGTCCATGCCCACGCCACGCCCGGACACGTCGGAGATCTCGGTCTTGGTCGAAAAGCCCGGGGCAAAGATCAGGTTGTAGCACTCGGTGTCGGTCAGGCGGTCGGCGGCGTCCTTGTCCATCACGCCGCGCTTGACCGCGATATTGCGCAAGATGGTCGGGTCCATGCCTTTGCCGTCATCGGTGATCGACAGCAGGATGTGGTCGCCCTCTTGCTCTGCAGCCAGGATCACCTTGCCGTTGCGGGACTTGCCGGCGGCTTCGCGTTCTTCCGGGGTTTCTACCCCATGGTCGACCGCGTTGCGCACCAAGTGGACCAGCGGGTCGGCCAGGGCCTCGACGAGGTTTTTGTCCAGGTCGGTTTCTTCGCCCACCAGTTCCAGGTTGATTTCTTTCTTGAGCTGGCGCGCCAGGTCGCGAACCAGGCGCGGGAAACGGCCGAAGACTTTCTTGATCGGCTGCATCCGCGTTTTCATCACCGCGGTTTGCAGGTCGGCGGTGACCACGTCGAGGTTCGACACGGCCTTCTGCATGGCTTCGTCGCCGCTGTTCAGGCCCAGGCGCACCAGGCGGTTACGCACCAGCACCAGTTCGCCCACCATGTTCATGATGTCGTCCAGGCGCGCGGTGTCCACACGCACAGTGGTTTCGGCTTCGCTGGCGGGTTTTTCCGCAGCTGCCGGGGCCGCTGCCCGCGCAGGGGCCGGGGCGGCGGCAGGTGCTGGCTTGGCAGCCGGCGCAGGTTTGGCAGCAACCGGTGCCGCAGCGGCTGGTGCTGCAACCTGGGCTGCAGCGGCCGGGGCCACTTCGCTGAACTTGCCTTTGCCGTGCAGCTCGTCGAGTAGGGCTTCGAATTCGTGATCCGAGATCAGCCCGTCGCCGGCCGGTGCGGCACTGGCCGCTGGCGCAGCAGCGGCAGTGGCCGCCACCTCGGGCAGGGCTTCGGCCACAAAGGTGCCTTTGCCATGCAGTTGGTCGAGCAGTGCCTCGAATTCGTCGTCGGTAATGTCGGTGCTGGCGTTGCCAGCGGGTGCTTCTGACGCTGCGGCAGGCGGGGCCACGGCATCCGCCGCGAACTGGCCTTTGCCGTGCAACTGGTCGAGCAACGACTCGAATTCGGCGTCGGTGATGTCTTCGCTGCTCGGCGTCACGGCGGGCTGCACCGGCGCCTCAGCTTCGGCCTTGACCGCGCTGAGGGAGTTGAGCAGTTGTTCGAACTCGCTGTCGGTCACGTCCGGCTCGGCTTGCACCACCGGCTCCGGCGCGGCCTCGACCATCGGCGCAGCCGCGGTGTCGGCAGGTTCGGCCAGGCGCGCCAGGGCGGCCAGCAGTTCCGGGGTAGCCGCCGTGATCGGTGCACGTTCACGCACCTGGCTGAACATGCCGTTGACCGCATCCAGTGCTTCGAGAATCACGTCCATCAATTCCGAGTCAACGTGACGCTCACCCTTGCGCAGGATGTCGAAGACGTTCTCGGCGATGTGGCAGCACTCCACCAGCTCATGGAGCTGGAGGAAGCCGGCGCCCCCTTTTACAGTGTGAAAACCGCGAAAAATTGCATTGAGCAGGTTCGCATCATCCGGTCGGCTTTCCAGCTCGACCAGTTGTTCGGACAGTTGCTCTAGAATTTCGCCGGCCTCTACAAGGAAATCCTGAAGGATTTCTTCATCGGCGCCGAAGCTCATGTGGGTGCTCCTTAGAAGCCTAAACTGGATAACAGGTCATCTACGTCATCCTGACCTGACACAACGTCTTCACGTTTATCGGCATGAATCTGCGGACCTTCACCCTTGGCGAGATGTTTTTGTGGATCTTTTTCCGAGAGGATCGCTTCACGGTCATGTTCGATGCCGGCAAAACGATCGACCTGGCCGGCCATCAGCACCAATTTGAGCAAGTTGCTTTCCACTTCGGTAACCAACTGGGTCACGCGCTTGATCACCTGGCCGGTGAGGTCCTGGTAATCCTGGGCCAGCAGGATGTCGTTGAGGTTGCTGGCCACCGTGCGGTTTTCCTGTTCGCTGCGCGACAGGAACCCGTCAACGCGACGCGCCAATTCACGAAATTCTTCAGCACCGACTTCACGGCGCATGAAGCGGCCCCAGTCCTGGCTCAAGGCCTGGGCTTCGGTGGCCATGCCATTGACCAGGGGCGTGGCGTTTTCCACCAGGTCCATGGTGCGGTTGGCCGCCGCCTCAGTCAGCCTGACCACATAGGACAGGCGCTCAGTGGCATCAGTGATCTGGGAAATTTCTTCGGCCTGGGGCATGCGCGGGTCAATCTGGAAATTGACGATCGCACTGTGCAGCTCGCGTGTGAGCTTGCCCACTTCCTGGTACAGGCCGCGGTCACGGGTCTGGTTAAGCTCATGGATCAACTGCACCGCATCGGCGAACTGGCCTTTTTCCAGGCTGTCGACCAACTGGTGAGCATGTTTTTTCAGGGTCGACTCAAAGTCGCCCTGTGACGTTTCGTTATGCTCCATAGCTCCCCCGCGATGGCATTAGCCGTGGATGCGTTCGAAGATTTTCTCGATCTTCTCTTTCAAGGCCAGTGCCGTGAATGGCTTGACCACGTAACCGTTGACCCCGGCTTGGGCGGCTTCGATGATCTGTTCACGCTTGGCTTCGGCGGTCACCATCAGCACAGGCAGGCTGCGCAGTTTTTCATCGGCGCGCACGTGGCGCAGCAGGTCGATACCGGTCATGCCCGGCATGTTCCAGTCGGTTACCAGAAAGTCGATGCTCCCGCTGTTGAGAATCGGAATGGCCGTCAGGCCGTCATCCGCCTCGACCGTGTTGGTGAACCCAAGGTCACGCAACAGGTTTTTAATGATCCGCCGCATCGTTGAGAAGTCATCAACGATGAGGATTTTCATGTTCTTGTCCAATTCGACCTCCAAGCAGTCTTAAACGCGCCCAGCACCTGGACGCGCCATTTCAATCAACAGGCGTTACACAAAAAGGACTGCCCAGGGCACCACGGCACACAGCCGCGAAACCTTGCGATCTCACGGCAGCATCTGCAGTGCCCCCACACTGCCTGTCAGCGCGCGCGCCACTCGGCCAATCGCCCCCGCAAGCGGGCTGCGCACTGGCTATGCAACTGGCTGACACGCGATTCGCTGACCCCCAGGACCTCACCGATTTCCTTGAGGTTCAGCTCCTCGTCGTAGTACAGCGCCAGCACCAGCCGCTCACGCTCCGGCAAATTGGCGATTGCATCGGCCAACGCGCCCTGGAAACGTTCATCTTCCAGGTCGCGCGACGGCTCCGTATGCGCGCTCGCGCCGTCCTCGTGCAGCCCTTCGTGTTCGCCGTCCTGTAAAAGGTCGTCGAAACTGAACAGGCGGCTGCCCAAGGTATCGTTCAAAATCCCGTAGTAATCGTCGAGACTCAATTGGAGTTCGGCCGCAACTTCATGATCTTTAGCGTCACGACCGGTTTTTGCTTCAATTGCACGAATTGCATCACTGACCATGCGCGTATTGCGGTGTACCGAACGCGGCGCCCAATCGCCTTTACGCACTTCATCGAGCATCGCGCCACGGATACGGATACCCGCATACGTTTCGAAACTGGCACCCTTGCTGGCGTCGTATTTGGTCGAGACTTCAAGCAGGCCGATCATGCCGGCCTGGATCAAGTCTTCAACCTGCACACTCGCGGGCAGGCGCGCCAACAGGTGATAGGCAATGCGTTTGACCAACGGCGCATAGCGCTCGATCAATTCGCCCTGGCTGTCACGTGCCGACTTTTTGTAAAGGTTGTAGCCGCTGGATGTCATAGCACCGGTCCTGCGCTCGTCTGATGCACCAAACGCTCGACGAAAAACTCCAGATGCCCCCGCGGGTTGGCGGGCAGCGGCCAGGTATCGACCTTCTGGGCAATGGCTTTGAACGCCAGTGCGCATTTCGAACGAGGGAATGCTTCATAGACCGCACGCTGCTTTTGCACGGCCTTGCGCACACACTCGTCATAGGGAACTGCGCCGACGTATTGTAAAGCCACATCGAGGAAGCGATCCGTGACCTTGGTCAACTTGGCGAACAGGTTGCGCCCTTCCTGCGGGCTCTGGGCCATGTTGGCCAACACGCGAAAGCGGTTCATGCCGTAGTCACGGTTAAGCAGTTTGATCAGCGCGTAGGCGTCGGTGATGGAAGTGGGTTCGTCGCACACCACCAGCAGCACCTCCTGCGCGGCGCGCACAAAGCTGACCACCGACTCGCCGATGCCGGCGGCGGTGTCGATCACCAGCACGTCGAGGTTGTCGCCGATATCACTGAAGGCCTGGATCAGCCCGGCATGTTGCGCGGGGCTCAGGTGCACCATGCTCTGGGTACCCGAGGCCGCCGGCACGATGCGGATGCCACCGGGGCCCTGGAGCAGCACATCGCGCAGCTCACAGCGGCCCTCGATCACATCGGCCAGGGTATGTTTGGGTGTCAGCCCCAGGAGAACGTCCACGTTCGCCAAGCCCAGGTCAGCATCCAGCAGCATGACGCGACGGCCAAGCTCTGCCAGGGCCAGGGACAAATTCACTGACACGTTAGTTTTCCCGACGCCACCTTTGCCGCCGGTCACCGCGATCACCTGTACGGGATGCATGCTGCCCATTTTATTTCTTTACCTTGTCTTGCTTAGACGCAGGCTACATGGCTTGGCCGCGTGAATCGCTTGCAGACCATCGATGTAGGTACATTTCACGGTGTTCATCCTGCCTCAACCCACCCGTTTAGCCGGGTGGTGGTAAAGGTCGGCGAACATATCGGCCATCGCTTCCTCGCTAGGCTCGTCTTGCATTTGCACACTCACGGCACGGCTGACCAACTGATGACGGCGCGGCAGATGCAGATCATCCGGGATCCGCGGCCCGTCGGTGAGGTAGGCAACCGGTAATTCATGGCTGATGGCCAGGCTCAATACCTCGCCCAGGCTCGCGGTTTCGTCGAGCTTGGTGAGGATGCAGCCGGCCAGGCCGCAACGCTTGTAGCTGTGATAGGCAGCGGTAAGAACCTGTTTCTGGCTGGTGGTTGCAAGCACCAGGTAATTTTTCGACTTGATGCCACGCCCGGCCAGGCTTTCGAGCTGCATGCGCAGCGCTGGGTCGCTGGCTTGCAGGCCGGCGGTGTCGATCAGCACCACGCGCTTGCGCAGCAACGGCTCGAGGGCATTGGCCAGGGACTGGCCCGGGTCGACATGGGTTACCGGCACGTTGAGGATGCGGCCCAGGGTCTTGAGCTGCTCCTGGGCGCCGATGCGGTAGCTGTCCATGCTCACCAACGCGATATTCTGTGCGCCGTACTTAAGCACATAACGGGCGGCCAGCTTAGCCAGGGTGGTGGTCTTGCCCATGCCGGCGGGGCCGACCATGGCGATCACACCGCCCTCTTCCAAAGGTTCGATTTCCGGCGTGGCGATCATGCGCGCCAAATGCGCCAGCAACATGCGCCAGGCCTGGCGGGGTTCTTCGACTTCGGCGGTCAGGGCCAGCAGGTCGCGGGACAACGGGCCGGACAGGCCGATGCGCTGCAGGCGACGCCACAGGTTGGCTTGCTGGGGCTTGCTGCCTTGCAACTGAGTCCAGGCCAGCGAGCCCAGCTGCACTTCGAGCAATTCACGCAGGCCGTTGAGTTCAAAACGCATCGAGTCGATCACACGCTGGTCCACTGCGGCGGCCGGGGCAGGCGCTGCAGGACGCGGCGGTTCGACAAAGGTGGGTTCAACCAGAGGCTCGGCGGCGGTCAGCGGCAGGCCGGCGAACAACTGGCGATTGGTGCTGGCATCACTGTCACCGCGCATGCTCAGTTCAGCCTGGGCCGACACAATGCGCGAGGCAGTCTTGCGCAGCTCGTCTTCGAGTTCCATGTTCGGCACGCGCGGGGCCAGCGCCTGGGGCGTGTAATCCAGGGCAGCCGTCAGCTCGACACCGCCGGCAATCCGACGGTTGCCGATAATCGCGGCATCGGCGCCCAGCTCATCGCGGACCAACTTCATGGCCTGACGCATATCGGCGGCGAAAAAACGCTTAACTTGCATAACCCACTACCTCAGCCATTGGGCCCAACTGTCGCGACGATAGTCACTTGCTTATTGTCAGGAATTTCCTGGTAAGCCAATACGTGCAAATTCGGTACAGCCAGGCGTCCAAACCGCGACAACATCGCGCGAACCGGGCCAGCCACCAGCAGGATCACCGGGTTGCCCTGCATTTCCTGGCGCTGTGCGGCGTCGATCAACGAACGCTGCAGCTTTTCAGCCATGCTTGGCTCCAGTAAAACGCCCTCTTCCTGGCCTTGCCCTGCCTTCTGAATACTATTGAGCAATATTTGTTCCAACCTGGGTTCCAAGGTGATCACAGGCAGCTCGGACTCAGTCCCTACAATGCTTTGCACGATTGCGCGGGACACGCCGACACGCACCGCCGCCACCAGAGCGGCAGTATCTTGACTCTTGGCGGCATTGTTGGCGATGGCCTCGGCAATGCTGCGAATGTCGCGCACGGGCACCTGTTCGGCCAAGAGCGCTTGCAACACCTTGAGCAACTGCGACAGCGACAGCACGCCCGGCACCAGTTCTTCGGCCAGTTTTGGCGACGATTTGGCCAGCAAGCCCATCAATTGCTGGACTTCCTCGTGGCCGATCAGCTCGTGGGAGTGCTTGTAGAGAATCTGGTTGAGGTGCGTGGCGACCACGGTGCTGGCATCCACCACGGTGTAACCGAGGGACTGCGCCTGGCTGCGCTGGCTGACTTCGATCCACACCGCTTCCAGGCCGAAAGCCGGATCTTTGGCGGTAATGCCGTTGAGCGTACCGAACACTTGGCCGGGGTTGATCGCCAGTTCGCGGTCCGGGTAGATCTCGGCTTCGGCCAGGATCACCCCCATCAGGGTCAGGCGATAGGCGCTAGGGGCCAGGTCGAGGTTGTCGCGGATATGCACGGTGGGCATCAGGAAACCCAGGTCCTGGGACAGCTTCTTGCGCACGCCCTTGATTCGCGCCAGCAGTTGCCCGCCCTGGTTGCGGTCGACCAGTGGGATCAGGCGGTAGCCGACTTCCAGGCCGATCATGTCGATGGGCGTAACGTCATCCCAGCCCAGTTCCTTGGTTTCCTGGGCACGAGCCGGGGATGGCAGCAGATCCTGCTGACGGGCAATCTCCTGCTCGGCCTGGACCTTGACCTGATTCTGCTTTTTCCAGAACAGGTAAGCTGCGCCGCCGGCCAGGGCCGCCATGCTCAGGAACGAGAAGTGCGGCATGCCCGGCACGATACCCATGATCGCCATGATGCCCGCCGCCACGGCCAGGGCCTTGGGCGAAGCGAACATCTGCCGGCTGATCTGCTTGCCCATGTCTTCGGAGCCCGAAGCACGGGTGACCATGATGGCCGCCGCTGTAGATAACAACAGTGATGGCAATTGCGCCACTAAACCGTCACCGATGGTCAGCAAGGCGTACACCTTACCGGCATCGCCGAAGGTCATGCCGTGCTGGAAGATACCGACCGCCATGCCGCCAATCAGGTTGATAAACAGAATCAACAGGCCGGCGATGGCGTCGCCGCGCACAAATTTGCTGGCACCGTCCATGGAGCCGTAGAACTCGGCTTCCTGGGCGACTTCCGCACGGCGCGACTTGGCCTGGTTCTGGTCGATCAGGCCGGCGTTGAGGTCGGCGTCGATGGCCATCTGCTTACCGGGCATGGCGTCGAGAGTAAACCGCGCGCTCACCTCGGAAATCCGCCCGGCGCCCTTGGTCACCACCACAAAGTTGATGATCATCAGGATCGCGAACACCACGATACCGACCACGTAGTTACCGCCGATCACCACCTCACCGAACGCCTGGATCACCTTACCGGCGGCGGCGTGGCCGTCCTGGCCGTGGAGCATCACCACCCGCGTGGACGCCACGTTCAGCGCCAGGCGCAGCAGGGTCGCCACCAGCAGAATGGTCGGGAATACCGCGAAATCCAGCGGCCGCAGCGCGTACACGCACACCAGCAGCACGACGACGGACAGGGCAATGTTGAAGGTAAAGAACACATCGAGCAGGAACGGCGGCATCGGCAACATCATCATTGCCAGCATCACCAGCAACAACAACGGCACACCCAGATTGCCCCGCGACAGGTCAGTCAGGGTGCCACGGGCCGTGTTGAGCATTTGAGAGCGATCTACCACCGGTATTCCTCGGGTCCTTGAAGCAAAGTTTTGACGCTGGAGGGCGACTTGGAGGCGGGGTTGCAAGAAGCCTTCCAACTTTTGCTTGAGGGATACCGGCGGGAGTTTTGTCAGGATTACATTAGCCGGATGTTTTCAGCTTGCGGCCCTTTTTGACCTTGAGTGACATCGAACTCCACTTTTTGTCCTTCCTTGAGGTCTTTGAAGCCATTGGCGTTAATATTGGAATAATGGGCAAACACATCCGGCCCACCCCCCTCCTGCTCGATCCAGCCAAATCCTTTATCCGAGTTAAACCATTTGACGATACCTGTTGCCATGACAGTTCTCCCAATGTCTTGATTCCAGGCCCGTACGAAACGCACAGGCGTTCCCTATCAAACCTCCAAGACGCGAAGGTGGCTACTGTCAACGTTGACAGGTCAGTGACGGATTCCGAAGACGGATCTCAGCAACACAGCACATCAAATGTGGGAAGGGTGTACAGCAGGTGCCATCGAGGAATTTTCTGACACGGATTTGGGGTTGCCCCTAGGAAACCCGCTCTCTA
The DNA here is from genome assembly GCF_036346515.1 of Pseudomonas sp. AM4(2022). Taxonomy (NCBI): domain Bacteria; kingdom Pseudomonadati; phylum Pseudomonadota; class Gammaproteobacteria; order Pseudomonadales; family Pseudomonadaceae; genus Pseudomonas; species Pseudomonas sp. AM4(2022). The sequence continues at coordinate 256,880 of NZ_JAOTNW010000004.1, read as the reverse complement.
GTCTGCACGGCTTGAGCGTCACGGGATGCATTCCCACGCAGGAGCGTGGGAACGATCAACCAAGCCCCTCCCACATTTGAGCCTTTAAGCAGGTCGTATATTCGCGGCCTGAGGACCTTTTTGCCCTTCTACTACGTCAAATTCCACTCGTTGACCTTCAGCCAGGCTTCTGCCCCCCCCCGCAATTGCCGAGGAACGAGCAAAAACATCTGGCCCCCCCCCATCCTGTTCAATAAAACCAATCCCCTTCTCCTCGTTAAACCACTTCACAGTGCCCATTGCCATTACCGTTCTCCTCACATTCTATCGACTTGCTCAGATAAAGTTGCTGCCCACCCATAACACTGCGAAAAGTGGCAGCTGACTACTGTCAACCTTGACAGGTTGCTGATGATTCCGACGATCGAAGTAGGCGTAACGCGCTCGACCATCAACTGCGCTTGTTGAAGTTGAAATCAGGTCAAACGTGGGAGGAGGCTTGAACCCGATAGCTGTGGGGTTTGCGCAGTTGATTGAGGTAGGGCGATTGTTGGCCGAGCGGGTATTGGATGACAGAGCGCCGTCACCCGAGGCCAGGCCGGGTAACCCCTAAACTGCCCCCCCCACGCTGATCGTTCCCACGCTCTGCGTGGGAATGCCGCCTGGGACGCTCTGCGTCCCGGAGGCTGGTGCACGGCTTGAGCACCATCTCCCTTTCAGTAAGCGGTTTTTTATCGTCCACTGTGCGGCGCTATGGCGGCTGTGCACGGGATACCTTCGGGTATGCCGGGTTGCTCCTTCACCGGTCCGCGAACCTGCGTACAGCTGCCACCTTCAATCGCGTCGCGGCGATCAGTGGCGGCTCCACTTTCATCAGGAGCTTCACAGTGATCAAACCCACCCCAAATCCCCTCATCCGGCTGTTTACCGTAGCCGACGGCATCAGCAGCGAAGACCTGCTGGTCAACCTCAGTGAAACACTCGCTTCGGCCAATGCCTTGAGCTGCGACCTGGCCTTTGACCTGGAAGGTTCGAAACGAGAGGAATTGCTCGGTGTTGCGCAGTTGATCGAACTGGCGCAGTTACTGGCTGATAGCCTGCACCTTGGCGCCGGAATAACGAGCGCCGCAAGCAGCGGATAACACGGTCCAAATGTGGCATTGCCCTCTGTAGGAGCGAGCTTGCTCGCGAAAAACGCCAACGATAACACGGGCTTCCTGAATAAACGCGGCGCCTGCAAGTTTTTCGCGAGCAAGCTCGCTCCTACAAAATGCTTTAACTGACTGGCATTGGGGCAAGCCCCCCTCCCACACATGCGAATACTTCCAGGCGTCAGCCATCTTTGAAGCCCGGCAAACGATTGGCTGCACGCCATGCCTTGACCGTTTGGACTATACCTTCGGCGGAATCATCAGCATCGTCTTGCGGGTAATAAATCCAGTCAGAAGCAGCAGCGCACCCCGTTACTTCGATGAAATGCTCCAATAGCTCATCCTGATATTCCTCTGTGCCGACTACGCCGCATATCTCTTGGATAAGCTCCAGAAACTCGCTTTCTGTGTATTCGGACAAGTTGTTTTTAAACGGCCTCATCTTAAACACCTAAGAACTGAATAAATTCGGCCTAATCGTCCTTGAAGACCGGCAGCCCGTGAGCAATACGCCATGCCTTCACGGTCTGCGTTACACCTTTGGGGGAGTTATCGACTCCAGGCTCTGGGTAATAGATCAAATCGGATCCCGCCGGGTGCTCACTAACCTTCTCAAAGTGAAGCAAAAGCAGGTCAGCCCGGTCATCATTTTCAGCCTCCAGATCTTCCCTGGCTAGCGCTTCCAATAACTCAACGAACTCGGACTCCGTGTAATCGGAGAAGCTCTTTTTCAATAGTCTGTCAGTCATTTTTTCCCTATTCGTTCCGATGAAGATCAATATGATTTCTAGGAGTATTTACCCGAATATTATCCAGATCGTAGACGGCCCCGCCCTCCGATACTTTTACAAGGTGGTGTAGCTCATAAGATAGCCTGCCGCCGACGCGCTGAGTTTTGTGTACGCGTGGAGCCCGTCCTTTACGCATTCGGCCAAGATTTTGACTGATGAATTGGTTTTTAATCGCTGACATCGAGGCAGCTTTCCAAAACTCAACCCTAAATGAATCAAAGCTTTTGAATTCTCGCCCTCTCAGTGCATCCGCTACATCTTTTGGAACGGGCACCCCCTCCCCAGAACCTGCACCAATTAACCAGTTACCGTCCAAGTCTTCGCCTTGGCCTGTGACACGGCCCGAGGTTTTACGCACATTCAACACGATATACAGCGGCTTCACCCCCGACCCCGCCGGAAACACGAGGATAAAATCCTTGTACCCCGGCGGGTAAATCGGGCTGACGAGGATACTATCCGCACGCTCGGTCGGCGGGTAAATCCAGATTTGCGGCGCTTGCGGCGCGCCCTCCAGGGGTGGGATGGTTGAGGTGCGGGATGGCTCAACCGCCGGCGTCCAGATCAGGGTGACGCCGTCGCCAAAATCCGCCACTTGCTGAGCGCCACGCGCCCGGAACTGCACCACCGGAATCATTTCCCAGTCGGGGCGCTTTTGGGTGTTGTAGCCATACCCCTTCAACGCGCCATCGGCTTGCTGCTCTACATGCAAGCGAACTCGCGTACGACCTTGCTTCAACGTGTTGAGCTGCTCTTCGGTGTAAAGGCTGCTGTCGCCCAGGCTCGACGGCCACAGCAATGCGACAAGACCGGCCAATGTGCTGCCAGCGATACCCGCCGTTACTGCACCCGCCGTGCAAAGACCACCACAGGATGCGCCAGCCGCCACCGCAGCCCCACCCAGCGCCAGCGTACCGAGCGCGGCAGGCAGTCGTTCGCCCCGGATCTGCTTGAGAACGACGTTGCCCGCGCTGTCTGTTTCATTGCCGCCCAACAGGGCGAAGGTGCCGTAATCGCCTACAGCGCAGGTGGGAATGGGGCTACCGGAGTCGGTGTAATCAATCGTGCCGTCAGGCAATGTGCGAGGCTTGGTAAATGTACAGTGCAGTTGCTTTTCGGCGACGGGGTTGCGCGGTGCCTGCACATTTTCAACACGCGACTGCAGCGGTTTCTCCAAGGCTTGTGGAGACTGGTAAATACTCTCCAGTACGCGTTTTCCCGTGATGGCACCATACCGGTTGGAAGCGTCGCGACTTAAAGGGCTGAAGGGTTCATCCAGCACCAGTAACCAATCCCCGCGCTCTACCGCTTCAAGCATCTTCCGCTTTTGGGGTTCGCTGAGGTTGTGCGTATCGCGGCCGTAGCAGCCAAACTCGGCTTTAAGCTCATCCAGCCCGAACGGGCCGCCGTATCCCTCTAGGGATTGGCGCACATAAGATTTGGCAAAAAAAGGTGATTCAATTTTTTCAAAGCCAATGTTTAACCGCTCACGATCTCGAGGACGGATAAGCCGCTCCCACATGACACATTTCCTTGCACGCTATAAACGTCTGGGGATGCTGCGCAATCGTGCAAGGCCAAACAACTGACCGTTCGGCTAGGTAGCGGTAAAAAGAGAAATTTCTGACGAGGATGTATTCGGGTGACGGCCCACCTGTGGGAGGGGCTTGCTCGCGATGGCGGTGTATCGGCAATAGATTCATTGACTGAGCCACTGCTATCGGGGGGCAAGCCCCTCCCACATTTGGTCTGTGTTCTGTCTGGGGATGATTGGGTGCGCTTTAAACAGGTCGTATATTCTCAGCCTGTGGGCCTTTTGGACCTTGTGTGACTTCAAACTCTACTTTTTGGTTCTCATCCAGGCTCTTGTACCCGCTCGTCTGAATAGCCGAGTAATGGACGAACACGTCCGCACTCCCATCATCCGGAGCAATAAAACCAAACCCCTTCTCCGTGTTAAACCATTTCACAGTACCCGTTACCGTTGCCATTGCCGCTCTCCTTACATTTACTCAGAACCCAACCCACCCCGGTGATGCACCCTGACGGGCAACGCATAGATGCCCTTGGGCCGATGGACCATTTGAAACCTCAGACGCTTACCCACCGACAGCGCGGTGCAGCGCCAATCCTTGCGATGCCGATCGTTCCCACGCTCCCGCGTGGGAATGCCGCCTGGGACGCTCCGCGTCCCGAGCCAGGCGCACGACTTGAGCACTCTGCAAGGGTGACGCAGAGCGTCACGCGATGCGTTCCCACGCGGGAGCGTGGGAACGATCAAACAGCACGTATATTCACGGCCTGCGGGCCTTTTGTCCCTGCCTTAACTTCGTATTCTACTTTCTGACCTTCATTCAGGCTTTTGAACCCGTCCGACTGAATTTCCGAAAAATGGGCAAAAATGTGCTCACTTCCATCGTCGGGCTTAATAAAACCAAACCCCTTCGCCTCGTTAAACCACTCCACAGTACCCGTTGCCATTGCAGCTCTCCTTACCCTTACTCAGAACCCAACCCACCTCGGTGATGCACCCTGATCGGCAACGCGTAGATGCCCTTGGGCCGGTGGACCATTTGGAACCTCATGCGCCTCCCCCGCCAAAGCGCCGTCCATCGCCAATCCTTGCGATTGATGAAGACCTCTTCAGTCCCTTCATCCAATTCGATCAGCCAATCGCCCCTGATCCAGTCATAGGATTTGACAATCCCTGTGGCCACCTTCAATCCCGCTCTCCCTGCCTCTCGTTAACTACATACGTGCAGTGTTTGGTTCAGTCATAGAACAACGGGAAATGTGCTTTGGCTACTGTCAGAGTTGACAGGTAGACGCACCTTGCCGAGAGGTGCTAAGGCTGGCGCAACAGGAGGATCATGTATCCGATGATTTTTTGCGCTTGCGGGGTTTTCGCGGCTTGGGAGGGGTGGGTAGCACTTCACTGCATTGCATGCCTGCCGACTGAACAGCAACCGCGTTGCCATCGCGATCCCGGGCAATAAATCCGATGCCTTTGACCGCATCGAACCACCTGACCGAACCCCTATCCATCACCGCCTCCCGAGCCGCGCACGGTTGCGCGCCTCATCGCTGTATCAGACAGTGAAGGCGGCGTAATGGCTACTGTCAAAGTTGACAGGTAAAGGCGGTTGCCGATAACAGGTCACACCTGGTGCAAAGACATCAGTGGCGAGGGAGCTTGCTCCCGCTGGGCTGCGAAGCGGCCCCAAAAAAGCGGCGGGCGCTGCGCACCCGAGCGGGAGCAAGCTCCCTCGCCACAAAAGCGGTGCGGCGTCAGGAATCGCGACGCAGGTCCGGCGGAATCGGCAGGTCTTTGAGCGGATCAGGCCGCTTGCCCTTGCCGGCGCGGTATTGGCGGATCTGGTAAACGTAGGCCAGTACCTGGGCAACGGCCAGGTACAAGCCGGCCGGGATTTCCTGGTCCAGATCGGTGGAGTAGAAAATCGAGCGCGCCAATGCTGGCGACTCCAATAACAGAATGTCGTTGGCCACCGCGATTTCGCGGATTTTCAACGCGGTAAAGTCGCTGCCCTTGGCCAGCAGCATCGGCGCGCCGCCCTTCTCGGGGTCGTACTTGAGGGCCACGGCGTAGTGGGTCGGGTTGGTGATGATCACGTCGGCGTCGGGCACCGAGGCCATCATCTTGCGCTGGGACATTTCCCGCTGCAGTTGGCGGATGCGTTGCTTGACCTCGGGACGGCCTTCCTGGTCCTTGTGCTCGTCGCGCACTTCCTGCTTGGTCATCAGCAGTTTCTTGTGGCTTTCCCACAACTGAATCGGCGCATCCACGGCGGCGATGAGGATCAGTCCGAGGGCCATCCACAGCGCACTCCAGCCCACCACTTGCACGCTGTGGATGATCGCTGATTCCAGCGGCTCATGAGCGATGCGCAGCAAATCGTCGATGTCGGACGACAACACCGCCAAGGCCACGAACAGAATCAGGAAAAACTTGGCCAGGGCCTTGAGCAATTCAATCAGGGCCTTGGCAGAGAACATGCGCTTGAGCCCCGCGCCCGGGTTCATGCGGCTGAACTTGGGCGCCATGCTGCCCGCGGCAAACAACCAGCCACCAAGGGCGACCGGGCCGATCAGCGCGGCCAGCAGCAAGGTGATCAAGATCGGCTGCACCGCCAGCAGCGCGATTTTGCCCGAGTGCAGCAGGTACTGGGCCATGGCATCGGGGTTGAGCAACACTTCGCGCGGCAAGCTGAAGTTGTGCTTCATCATCTCCAGCAGGTCCAGCGCTAGGCCACCGCCGTAGATCAGCAAGGCGCCTGCGCCGGCGATCATGGTGGCAAAGGTGTTGAGCTCTTTGGAGCGCGCGATCTCGCCCTTTTCCCTGGAGTCCTTTTTACGTTTCTCCGTGGGATCTTCTGTTTTGTCCTGACCACTCTCGCTCTCGGCCATGGCTCAGCGCGCCCGTGCCAGGTCACGTAAGAACTGCAAGGCGTCGGTCGCCAGCGGTTGATACTGATTGAGAATGTCAGCCAGGCCGACCCAGAAAATCCCCATCCCCAACACCAGGGTCAGCGGGAAACCAATCGAGAAGATGTTCAGTTGCGGCGCCGCACGGGTCATCACGCCAAAGGCAATATTGACCACCAGCAGCGCCGTGATCGCCGGCAGCACCAGCAACAGCGCTGCGCCCAACACCCAACCGAGGCGCCCCACCAGCTCCCAGAAATGGTTGACCACCAACCCCGAGCCCACCGGCAAGGTGGTGAAGCTTTCGGTCAAGACTTCGAACGCCACCAGGTGACCGTTCATGGCCAGAAACAGCAAGGTCACCAGCATGGTCAGGAACTGCCCGATCACCGCCGCCGACACGCCGTTGGTGGGGTCGACCATGGACGCGAAGCCCATGCCCATCTGGATCGAAATAATTTGCCCGGCGACCACGAAAGCCTGGAAAAACAGGGTCAGGGAAAACCCCAGCATGGCGCCGATCAGAATCTGTTCGGCGATCAGCAGCAAGGCGCTCAGGTCGAGGGCGTTCACCGGCGGCATCGGCGGCAGGCCAGGCACGATCACCACGGTGATCGCCACCGCGAAATACAGGCGCACACGACGCGGTACCAAGGTGGTGCCAAACACCGGCATGGCCATCAGCATGGCCGTGACGCGAAACAGCGGCAGGATGAACGAGGCCACCCAGGTACTGATCTGGGTGTCGGTCAAGGCCAGCAAGGATTGCATCGGCTCAGCCGATCAACTGCGGAATACTGCCGTACAACTGCAGGATGTATTCCATGAAGGTTTGCACCAGCCACGGGCCGGCGACAATCAGGGTCACCAGCATCACCAGCAGGCGCGGCAGGAAGCTTAAGGTCTGTTCGTTGATCTGGGTGGCGGCCTGGAACATCGCCACCAGCAGGCCCACCAACAGGCTCGGCACCACCAGCACGGCGACCATCAGGGTGGTCAGCCACAGCGCTTCACGGAACAGGTCGACAGCGACTTCTGGCGTCATAGCGCTATACCCCTCCGAAACTGCCGGCCAACGTGCCAATAATCAGCGCCCAGCCGTCCACCAGCACAAACAGCATGATCTTGAACGGCAGCGAGATGATCAACGGCGACAGCATCATCATGCCCATGGCCATCAACACGCTCGCCACCACCAGGTCGATGATCAGGAACGGGATAAAGATCATGAAGCCGATCTGGAACGCGGTCTTCAGTTCGGAGGTGACAAACGCCGGCACCAGAATAGTCAGCGGCGCCTGGTCCGGGGTGGCGATGTCGGTGCGCTTGGACAGGCGCATGAATAGCTCAAGGTCGCTGGAGCGGGTTTGCGACAGCATGAAGTCCTTGATCGGGCCCTGGGCCTTATCGATCGCATCCTGGGCCGTGAGCTTTTCCGCCAGATAAGGTTGCAGGGCTTGCTGGTTCACCTTGTCGAACACCGGCGCCATGATGAACAGCGTCAAAAACAGCGCCATGCCGGTGAGGATCTGGTTCGACGGCGTCTGCTGCAGGCCCAGGGCCTGGCGCAGGATCGAGAAGACGATGATGATCCGCGTAAAGCTGGTCATCAGCATGACGAACGCCGGGATAAAACTCAGCGCCGTCATGATCAGCAGGATCTGCAGGCTGACCGAATATTCCTGCGCGCCCGCCGCATTGGTGCCCAGGGTGATCGCCGGGATCGACAACGGGTCGGCGCCCAGGGCCATCGGCGCGGCCAGCAACAGCATGAGCGTCAACAAAACGCGCATTACTTCTTATCCTTCTGATCCTTGCCCAGCAACTCCATCAGGCGCTGGGCGAATTCTGGCGTGGCGGCTTCGGTCTTGACCGCGTCCACCGGGGTCTTGAGTACATGCAGCGGGGTGATGCGGCCGGGGGTGATGCCGAGCAGGATCTGCTCCTCGCCCACCTGCACCAGCACCAGCCGGTCACGCGGGCCGAGGGCGCGCGAGCCCACCAGCTCGATCACCTGGCCGTTGCCCGGGCCGATGCGCTGCACGCGGCGCATCAACCAGGCCAGCACGAAGATCAGGCCGATCACCAGCAACAGGCCCAGCACCAGTTGCGTCAACTGCCCGCCGACGCTGCCGACCGCTGGCGCCGTAGCCACCTGCGCCACCGGCTCCGCCGCCAGGGCGCTCAATGGCAGCGCCAGCAACAGTCCCGCCATCGAGTACTTCATCTCAGCGTAACTTCTTGATGCGTTCGCTCGGGCTGATCACGTCGGTCAGACGGATGCCGAACTTCTCGTTGACCACCACCACCTCACCATGGGCAATCAGGGTGCCGTTGACCAGCACGTCCAACGGCTCGCCGGCCAGGCGGTCCAGCTCGATCACCGAGCCCTGGTTGAGCTGCAACAGGTTGCGGATGTTGATTTCGGTGCTGCCCACTTCCATGGAAATCGACACCGGGATGTCGAGGATCACATCCAGGTTCGGGCCATCGAGGCTCACCGGGTCGTTGTTCTTCGGCACGCTGCCGAATTCTTCCATGGCCAGGCGGTTGCCGGCCGGCGCGGTGGCGGCGTCGGCGGCCAGCAGCGCGTCGATGTCGTCCTGGCCAACATCGCCGGTTTCTTCCAGGGCCGCAGCCCACTCGTCAGCCAGGGCCTGGTCTTCGGCGGAAGTGTTTTCGTGTTCGGTAGCCATTACATGTCCTCGGCGCAGCAAACAATCATGAATTAGGGTTGAATCAGCGGCGGTTGATCGGCTCAACCACTTGCAGCGCCAGGTTGCCCTTGTGGGAACCGAGCTTGACCTTGAATGACGGCACGCCGTTGGCGCGCATGATCAACTCTTGCGGCAAGTCGACGGGGATGATGTCCCCAGGCGCCATGTGCAAAATATCCCGCAGGCGCAACTGGCGGCGGGCCACGGTGGCGCTCAACGGCACGTCGACGTCCAGCAGGTCTTCGCGCAAGGCCTTGACCCAGCGTTCGTCCTGGTCGTCGAGGTCAGACTGGAAACCGGCGTCGAGCATTTCGCGCACCGGTTCGATCATCGAATACGGCATGGTCACGTGCAGGTCGCCGCCACCGCCATCGAGTTCGATGTGGAAGGTCGACACCACAATGGCTTCGCTGGGGCCGACGATGTTGGCCATGGCCGGGTTCACTTCCGAGTTGATGTACTCGAAGTTGACTTCCATGATCGCCTGCCAGGCTTCCTTCAAGTCGATGAAGGCCTGCTCCAGCACCATGCGTACCACCCGCAGTTCGGTGGGGGTGAATTCACGCCCTTCGATCTTGGCGTGACGGCCGTCGCCACCGAAGAAGTTGTCCACCAGCTTGAACACCAGCTTGGCGTCGAGGATGAACAGCGCAGTACCGCGCAACGGCTTGATCTTGACCAGGTTGAGGCTGGTGGGCACGTACAACGAGTGCACGTATTCACCGAACTTCATCACCTGCACACCGCCCACGGCCACGTCCGCCGAGCGGCGCAGCATGTTGAACATGCTGATGCGGGTGTAGCGGGCAAAGCGTTCGTTGATCATCTCCAGGGTCGGCATGCGTCCCCGCACGATGCGATCCTGGCTGGTCAGGTCGTAACTTTTGACGCTGCCGGGTTCGGCAGCCATTTCGGTCTGTACCAGACCATCGTCCACGCCATGCAACAGCGCGTCGATTTCATCCTGGGACAGCAGGTCTTGCACGGCCATGTCGTGATCCTACTGCAATACGAAGTTAGTGAAGAGCGCCTGCTCGACCACGACTTTGCCGAGTTCTTTCTGGGCCACTTCCTGCACGCTGGCAGTGACCTTCTGGCGCAGCATTTCCTGGCCGACTGGCGTGGCCAGGCTGTCGAAGCTCTGCCCGGAGAACAGCATCACCAGGTTGTTGCGGATCACCGGCATATGCACCTTGAGGGCATCCAGGTCCGCCTGGTTGCGCGCCAGCAAGGTGATGCTCACCTGCAGGTAGCGTTGACGACCATTCTGGTTGTAATTGGCGACAAAGGCCGGAAGCATCTGTTCGAAGATTGCCGGTTGCTTGACGTTCGCGGCGGTTTCGGCGGCGGGCGCCGGTTTGCTCGCACTGCTGTGCATGATGTACCAGGTGCCGCCCACCGAGGCACCGATGGCCAGAAGCAGGCCCAGTACAATCAACAGGATCAGCTTGAGCTTGCCTTTGCCTGCGGGGGGAGTTGCTGCGTCGTCACTCTTCGCCATGCCAATAATCCGTCACTATTCGGGGATTCGTAGATCTATGGCAAGGCAAGAGCAAGTGTTATGCCAGAGTTGGCTTAGGCCAAGACAACCGAAATCAAATGTGGGAGCTGGCTTGCCTGCGATGGCGGTGGGTCAGTGCACATGTGTGTCACTGTTCCACCGCCATCGCAGGCAAGCCAGCTCCCACACTGAGCGGGTTTGAGCAGGAAGTCAGGCGTAGTAGTCGACCGCGCTGGAGCCGATCACGCTCTGGCTCACTGGCGCCGCCACCTCGGCCACGTCCACAGGGCCACCGGCGTCGCCGCTGTCAGTACGCCTGCCGCTGCCACTGACGCCCCGCGCCTGGCCCTGCTGTTGCTGCTGCTCCTGGCCCCGTGACTGGTCGGACACGTTCACATCCACCTGCCCCATGCCCTGCTGGGCAAACATCTCCCGCAAGCGCCCAGACTGGCTTTCCAGCGCTTCACGCACCACCGCATGGCCGCTCATGAAGTTGACCTGGGCTTGCTGGTCCGCCGTCATATTGACCTTGATATCCAAGCGCCCCAGTTCAGCGGGCTGCAACTGGATCTCGGCCGACTTGAGGTTGGCGCTGGACAGGTACATCACGCGGTTGACCACCTCTTCGGTCCAGCCGCTCTGGTGCATGGCCAGGGGCGCGTTGGCGACAGGTGGCAAAGCATTCGCGGTTTTCGGCGTGGCCGCCTGGGTCAGCGCAGCCAGGCGGTTGGCGAAGTCATCCACACGGGTGTCGCTGCTGGCGTTCTTGAGGTCCTTGAGGCCGTCATCAATCAGCGCGCCGAAGGCCTTGTCGCCCCCCTGGTCGGTGCTGTCCTTGGTGGCTTGCTGGTCAACCATGTTGGCCAGGCCGGCGGCAAAGCTCTGCGCGGCAGTCGGCTGGTCCTGGGTGGTGGGCGCGGCTTTCTGCGGCGCCTGGCTGCTGGCCGAGACGTGACCGCCCTGCTCCATCGCCAGGCGCACGGCCGGCATCGAATCCAGGGGATCAGCCTGCGGGTCGAAGGCCGGCTGCTTGGGCTCCTCGGTTACCGCGATGAGCGGCTGGGCGTTGTCATCTGCGACAGTAACGGCAGGCGCTTGTACGGGCACAGGGACCGCCACGGGCGTCACGGCGGCGACCAGCGCCGGGTCGGCCACCGGTTGCTGCGCCAGGGACGGGGCGGCAGGTTGCTCACCCTCACTGTCAGCGTGGTCATCGCTCTTGGCCGGCTTGGCAGGCAAGGGATTGCCGCTATCGGCAACGGCGGGCGCGCTGGCGGCAGGTTTATCGCTACCGGTGGCCGGTTTGGCGCTGGCATCAGACGCCTTGTCGCGCACCGGTTTGGCCGGCGCGTCGTCGCTCTTGGCCTGCGGCTTGGTAGCTTGCTTGGCAAACACTTGAGCGAAGCCAGCGCCCTTGTCCCGCGGGGCCGCTGGCGCTACCGCAGGCGTGGCGGCCGGCGCTTGAGGCTTGGCCGCGGTGGCAGCCTGAAGGAGCGAATTGGGGGCGACTGGCATAAGTAAGGGTCTCCACTGCATGGGGTCGGGGATGCAGTCTGTGGAGTTAGAGCAAGAGTCGGGCCAAGTCAGGCCGATAAAATATCAAACCCCAGAAAACCGCTCCCGCTCATGCTCATACAGCGGGCGCACCAGCGCAAACTCATGATCAATCTGATCCACCAACGCCCCCAAGTCCGAAGCATGCTTGATGGACGCTGTCTCCAAGCGCTGACACAACTTCGCCAACCGTACCGCCCCGAGATTGCAGCTGCTGCCCTTGAAACTATGCGCTATCTGCCCCAACGCCTTGGCGTCGTCCCGCGCCTTGCGCAACGCGTTGACGCGTTCTTCAGAGTCATTCAGAAAGGTGTCCAGCAGCATGGGGTACTCGCCCTCCATGACTTCCTGTAAATCCGATAATACCTTGGTGTCCAAATGATGCTCAGCCACTTGCTCGCTCCTTGATCAAGAATCGGCGGATTATGCCAGAGCCTCCCAACAAAACTCCACGCAGACACTGCGCCCACCATCAGACCAGCGTACCGCGTTGCTCAGTTGACGCACCAGGCTCAGGCCCCGACCAGACAGACGGTCGATGTCCACGGGGCGTGCCAGCTCCTGCTCCACATCAAAACCCTGCCCGCTGTCTTCGAGGCGCAAGCTCAATTTGCCGCCCTTGTCGGTGGGCACCACCTGTACATGCACGCGCACATAACCACTGTCCAACTGCGCCAGGCGCTCATGACGCTGGCGATAATATTGCGCAAATCCCTGGGCATCGCGCTTGAGCCGTGAGTCCAGGCCCAGCACGCCATGCTCCAGCGCATTGGAATACAACTCGGCCATCACACTGTAAAGCGCCCCGCTCTGCTCCCGCAGGCCGTGGATCTCCAACAGCAGTTGCAGCAGGTATGGCAGCGGGTTGTAGGTCCTGAGGGTCTGGGCGCGAAATTCGAAACTCACCGACCAATCCAGCGGGCACGACTGGCCGCTGTCGGCATACATCGGTTCGGCCGCCCGCAAGGGTTGGCCCGCCTGCAAGGTAATCTCGACCATGCTGACGTCATCGCGCGCCTGGCCGCGAAAGGCCGCCAGGGCCTGCTCGATGTCCGCGAACAGGCGGTCGGGCTCGCGGTTGGCGGCGAACACCTGCTGCAAGCGTTCGGCGCCGAACAGTTGATCGTTGGCGTCAGCGGTGTCCAGCACACCATCTGAGAGCAGGAATACCCGGTCGCCCAGCGCCATGGGCCAGACCTCGGTGCTGTCATCGAACGCCTCTGCCGCCAACACCCCCAAGGGCAGGTGCCGCGACATCAACGGCGTACGCCTGCCCGTGGCGACTTCATGCACATAGCCTTCGGGCATGCCGCCGTTCCACACTTCCACCGCCCGCCGCTGGGCGCTCAGGCACAGCAAGGTGGCACAGCAGAACATGTCCACCGGCAGGATGCGCTTGAGCTTGGCGTTCATTTCCCGCAGGGTCTGCGTGAGGCCATAGCCCTTGGCGGTCATGCCGTAGAACACCTCAGCCAGTGGCATGGCACCGATGGCAGCCGGCAGGCCATGGCCGGTGAAATCCCCTAGCAGCACGTGCATATCGCCGGACGGTGTGTAAGCCGCCAGCAACAGGTCACCGTTGAACAGCGCATAAGGCGATTGCAGGTAGCGGATATTCGGCGCGGCGTTGATACAACCGGAATGGGCGACCTTGTCGAACACCGCCTTCGCCGCCCGCTGTTCATGCATCAGGTGCTCGTGGTGCCTGGCGATCAGGTCACGTTGTTGCATAACCGTGGCCTGCAGGCGGCGCAGGCGGTCCATGGCGTTGATCTTCGCCGCCAGGATCAAGGGGTTATAAGGTTTGGGCAGGAAGTCATCGCCACCGGCGTCCAGGCACTGGGCCAGGGCTTCGCTTTCGCGCAGCGACGTGAGGAAGATGATCGGCACCAGCGCCTCCCCCGCCAGTTGCTTGATCTGCCGCGCGGCTTCGAAGCCGTCCATCACCGGCATCAGCGCGTCCATCAACACCAGTTGCGGACGCTCGCGGGCAAACACCTCAATCGCTTCGGCGCCATTGCTGACAGTCAGCACCTGATGGCCCTGACGGCGGATGATGCTCGCCAGCAACAGGCTGTCGGCGGCGCTGTCTTCGGCGATCAGGATGGTCAGCGCTTCAAGGACCGGGGCCAAGGCGCTCAACTGATGTCGAACAGCTTGTCGAAGTTGGAGATGGCGAGGATCTTGCGCACGTCGCAATTGCTGTTCATCACGCGGACCTCGGCGTCATCACCGCCGGCATGATCCCGTAGCAACAGCAGCATGCCGAGGGCTGAACTGTCCATGTAGGTGGCTTCCTTGAGGTCGACGATATAGGTCTCAGGCACCTTGTAGTAACGCTCGTAGGCATCCCGAAACGCCTGGTGGCTGCCGAAATCGAACCGGCCCTTGATTGCGATCGTCAACTTCTTCCCATCCAGGGATACTTCTGACTCGACTGACATGTGACTGCTTCCTTGTCATTGCACTAGACACAAGGTGTAGCAGTTGAACCGCATCCAAGCAACACAGCAAATACCCTTTGTAGGAGCGAGCTCGCTCGCGAAAAACTCACAGGCGCCGCGTTCACCCAGGAAGCACGCGTTACCGTTGACGATTTTCGCGAGCAAGCTCGCTCCTACAGAAGACGATGACATTGGTGCGTTAGAACTGTTCTGGGCGGGGAAGGCGCTGGGAGAGTTCATCGAGCAGTTTTTGCTCGCGCTTGTCTTCGATGGCTCGCGCTTCGTCGATGTAGCGCTGCACCAGTTTGCGCAGCCCCTCGACCCGGGCAAACGCCTGTTGCCAGGCCTCGCGGGCTTTGTCGAGGTTGGCCTCGTGCCAGGCCAGGCTCTGGCGTTGCTGACCAACGGCGGTTTCAAGCTGATTGAGAAAGCCCTGGTACCCCATCAGCCACTGGCCGGATACACCCTGGCTGCCGCGCTCGATCCACTGTTGCTGGTACTCGCCCCGAAAGCGCTCCAGGTCGCCCAGTTTGCTTTGGGCCAGGCGCACCTGGCCCTGGAAGTAGCCCAGGCGCTGCACGGCGGCTTTCTCGGCCTTTTCGGCCATGTCCACCACCGGGGCCAGGCGGGCGGCGCGGCTGTTGGCCATGGCTTAGCCGCCCGGCGCCGGGGCGAAGATAGACTGCAAGTGCGACTGGCTCTCGCCCATGGTGATCTTGTCGTTGAGACCCTGGCGCAGGTAGGTCACCAGTTGCGGTTGCAGGGCGATGGCCAGGTCGGTGTCGCGGTCGCCACCGGCCACATAGGCGCCGACGCTGATCAGGTCGCGACTTTGCTGGTAACGCGACCACAACTGTTTGAACTGCTGGGCACGGGCCATATGCTCCGGCGTGACCACCGCCGGCATCACCCGGCTGATGGACGCTTCGATGTCGATGGCCGGATAGTGCCCTTCTTCGGCCAGGCGGCGCGACAGCACGATGTGGCCGTCGAGCACACCTCGCGCCGAGTCGGCAATCGGGTCCTGTTGGTCGTCGCCTTCGGACAGCACGGTGTAGAACGCGGTGATCGAGCCGCCGCCGGCTTCGGCATTACCGGCACGCTCCACCAGTTTGGGCAGCTTGGCGAACACCGATGGCGGATAACCCTTGGTCGCGGGCGGTTCACCGATGGCCAGGGCGATCTCGCGCTGGGCCTGGGCGAAACGCGTGAGCGAGTCCATCAGCAACAGGACGTTCTTGCCCTTGTCGCGAAAATATTCGGCGATGCGTGTGCAGTACATCGCCGCACGCAGACGCATCAAGGGCGCATCGTCCGCAGGTGACGCCACCACCACCGAACGTTTGAGCCCTTCTTCACCGAGGCTGTGCTCGATGAACTCCTTCACTTCGCGGCCCCGCTCGCCGATCAGCCCCACCACGATGATGTCGGCCTCAGTAAAGCGCGTCATCATGCCCAGCAACACCGACTTACCCACGCCAGTACCGGCGAACAGGCCCAGGCGCTGACCGCGACCGACCGTCAATAAACCGTTGATGCTGCGAATACCCACGTCCAGTGGCACGCTGATGGGGTTGCGCTTGAGCGGGTTGATGGTGGGGCCGTCCATCGGCACCCAGTCTTCGGCCTTCATGCCGCCCTTGCCGTCCAGCGCACGGCCGGCCCCGTCGAGTACGCGGCCCAGCATGCTCATGCCCATGGGCAGGCGGCCAGTGTCGGCCAGCGGCACCACGCGGGCGCCGGGTGCAATGCCGGCGAGGCTGCCGACCGGCATCAGAAAAATCTTGCTGCCCGAAAAGCCCATCACCTCGGCTTCGACTTGCACCGGGTGGTAGCTGTCGTCGTTGATCACCAGGCAGCGGCTGCCCATGGCGGCGCGCAGGCCCTCGGCTTCGAGGGTCAGGCCGACCATGCGCAACAGGCGCCCTTCGAGGATCGGCTGGCCGGGCAATTCGGTGGCCTCGGCGTAGCTGCCCAGGCGCTTGGCGAAGCTGGTGCGATCAAGGCGCATCGGTGGCGTCCAGGTCAACGCTCAGGTCCGGCTCGGCGGGGTGCAGGGCTTGTTCATGCAGTTGATCGAACAACTTGGCCATGATCTGGCTGATACGGGTTTCTACCGTTGCATCGATGCGGCTGTGCTCGGTTTCGACACGGCAACCACCGGGCTGCAACGAAGCGTCTTCGACGATGCGCCAGGTTTCTTCATGGCGCTCGCGCAGGGCTTTGACCTGTTCGAAATCCTGCGGGTTGATGTACAGCCGCACATTGCCGACGCCCAGGGGCAGCAGCTTGAGGGCTTCACGCATCACGCCTTCGATCTGGCTGGAATCGAGCACCAGCTCGCGCTGGATCACCTGGCGCGCGATGTGCTGCACCAGGCCAACCATGGATTTTTCCAGCTGCGAGTCCTGTTCGGCGATAGGGTCGAACAGGTTGCCCATCAGGCGCTCCAGGCTACCCAGCTTGGTGGCCAGCGCCGCTTCGGCCTCCTGGCGAACCTTGAGGGTGGTGCTGCGAAAACCGTCTTTTTCCCCCGCCGCAAAGCCTTCGTTGTAGGCCTCCTGGCGAATGGTTTCCAACTCTTCGAGGGTCAGTGGCTGGACTTCATCCAGCGGCACTTCTTCCATTTCCGCCGGCGGTTCCTCCACCGGTTCAGGCTCGGGCTGCGGCACATGGGGGTCGAAGCTGGGCAGCGACCAGATGTCGAAGCCGCCGACATCCCGCGCGCGAATCAGATCGCTGGGCGCCTCATCTTTATTCGACATGCAAGGCGCCTTAGATCATTTCTTCGCCGCCCTTCCCGCCGAGAACGATTTCTCCGGCTTCGGCCATACGGCGGGCAATGGTGAGGATTTCTTTCTGGGCGGTTTCCACGTCGCTGACGCGCACCGGCCCCTTGGCTTCCAGGTCGTCGCGCAACAGCTCCGAGGCGCGTTTGGACATGTTCTTGAAGATCTTTTCTTTGACGTTTTCGTCCGAGCCCTTGAGCGCCAGCACCAGCACGTCCGAGGACACTTCGCGCAGCAGCGCCTGGATGCCACGGTCGTCGACATCGGCCAGGTTGTTGAACACGAACATCAGGTCTTCGATCTGGCCGGACAGGGTGTCGTCGATCTCGCGGATCGAGTCCATCAACTGGCCTTCGACCGAGCTGTCGAGGAAGTTCATGATGTCGGCCGCGCGCTTGATGCCACCCAGGGTGGTGCGCGAGGCGTTGGAATTGCCGGAGAACTGCTTCTCCAGAATAGTGTTGAGTTCTTTGAGCGCCGCCGGTTGCACAGTGTTGAGCGATGACACACGCAGGATGATGTCCAAGCGCACTTTATGGTCGAAGTGACCAAGCACTTCGCCGGCCTGGTCTGGGTCCAGATAGGCCACCACGATCGCCTGGATCTGCGGGTGCTCGTAGCGGATCACGTCGGCCACTGCCCGCGGTTCCATCCACTTGAGGCTGTCCAGGCCGCTGGTGTTGCCACCCAGCAGGATGCGGTCGATCAGGCCGTTGGCCTTGTCTTCGCCCAGGGCCGAGGTGAGCATCTTGCGAATGTAGCTGTCGGAGCCGACGCCCAGGCTGGTCTGGTCGCCGACGATTTCGACGAACTCGCTCATCACCTGCTCGACTTGCTCACGGTGCACATTGCGCATCTGCGCCATGGCCACGCCCACTCGCTGGACCTCTTTAGGGCCCATGTGGCGCAGCACTTGGGCAGCGTCGGTTTCACCCAGGGACAGCAGCAGCACGGCGGCTTTGTCGACCCGGGACAGCTTGGCCACAGCGGCTCGATCATTCATCTGCGTTAATCCACTCTTTCACGACCTGAGCCACACGGCCCGGGTCTTCTGCCACCAGACTCTTGATTGCGTTCAACTGAGCGTCATAGCCTTCGCTCGGGCTTGGCAACAGGATGCTTTGCGGGCCGCCAAGGCTGACGCGGTCGTTGGCCAGTTCACCGTCCAGGCCGCCCATGCCACCCAACTCGACGTCGCCACCGGCCAGCGCCAGTTGCTTCTTGCCGCCACCGGTGATGTTGTTGAGCACCGGGCGCAGTACACCAAACACCAGCACCAGGATGAACAACACCCCCAGCACTTGCTTGACGATGTCCCAGAACCACGGCTGGGTGTAGAACGCAGGGTCAGCGATCACTTCACCGCGCTCGGCGGAGAACGGCATGTTGATCACGCTGACGCTGTCGCCACGGCTGGCGTCGAAGCCAACGGCGTCCTGCACCAGGCGGGTGAAACGTGCCAGTTCGTCAGCCGTCCACGGTGCGCGAGTGACGGCGCCGTCCGCTGGGTTGACCTTGACCTGGTCATCGACCACCACCGACACCGACAGGCGATTGATCTTGCCCTGTTGCTGCTTGGTGTGGCTGATGGATCGGTCGAGCTCGAAATTCTTGGTGGACTGGTTACGCTTGTCCGCAGGGTATGGCGCAAGCATCGGCTGGCCGGTGGCCGGGTCCATGATCTGCTGGCCGTTGGCGTCCAGCAATGGTTGGCCGGGCTGGATCGCGCCAGCGGTAGCGGCGGCGCCACCGGTGGTTTGCGGTGCGGAGGCCGGCGCGGGTGGCTGATTGCTCAGGGCGCCCGGCACACCTTGGGGGCCATTGCTGGCGGTGCGTTGTTCGCTGGTGGACTGCTCGCTGCGCAGGGCCGGCTGGTCGGGGTTGAACTGCTCGGAGGTGGACTCGACAGCGCTGAAGTCCACATCGGCCGACACTTCAGCCTTGTAGCGGTCGTTACCCAATACCGGTTGCAGGATGTTGTGCACGCGCTGGGTGAGCATGCTTTCCATGCGGCGGCTGTAGTCGAACTGCTTGCCGGCCTGGGTCAGTGCGGAGTTTTCGGCCATGTCGGACAGCAGGTTACCCTTCTGGTCCACCACGGTGATTTGCGACTTGCTCAATTCGGGAACACTGGTGGCCACCAGGTTGACGATCGCCAGTACCTGGCCAGGCTCCAGGGAGCGGCCAGCAAACAACTCGACCAAGACCGAGGCGCTGGGCTTGCGTTCGTCACGCACGAACACCGAGCTTTTCGGAATCGCCAGGTGCACACGGGCGGCCTTGACGTTATTGAGGCTGGAAATGGTGCGCGCCAGCTCACCTTCCAGGCCACGACGATAGCGGGTGGCTTCCATGAACTGGCTGGTGCCCAGGCCTTGGTCTTTGTCGAGGATCTCAAAACCGATATTGCTGTCGGACGGCGCCACGCCAGCGGCGGCCAGTTTCATCCGTGCGCGGGCTACGTCATCGGCCTTGACCAGCAACGCGCCGGAGTTGGGTTCCACGGTGTAGGCGATGTCGGCGGCGGCGAGGGTTTCCATGATCTGCTTGGAATCCATGCCCGACAGGCTGCCGTACAGGGGGCGGTAATCGGGTTGCTGCGACCACAGCACCACGGCAAAACCAATCGCCACGCTGGCTGCCAGGCCCACCATCAGGCCCACCTGACGCAGCATGGTCATTTGCGAGAGGTTTTCCAGGAACGACAGGCCAAACAACGGCGGCTTGCCGTCTGCCTTGGCGGGGAGGTTGTCGGAGAGTGCTTCTGCCATGACTTAAATCTCGTCCTTAAACCGGCATCTGCATGATGTCTTGATACGCCTGAACCAGCTTGTTACGCACTTGGGTCAAGGCTTGGAAGGACACACTGGCCTTTTGCGAGGCGACCATCACATCGGTGAGGTCCACGCCGCTTTTACCGATCTCGAAAGCCGTCGCCAACTGGCTGGACGCCTGCTGGGTATCGCTGACTTTATTGATTGCCTGACCGAGCATGTCGGCAAAATTGCTTTGGCCCAATTCCGGCGCTGGCGCGACGGATTTCGGTTGAGCCATGGCATCCATTTGCATGGCGCGCATATCCAACATCAACCGATTGAACTCAATACCCTGGCTCATGACCTTCTCTCTCCGACGACCCGCAATTTTTTGACACTACGCAGCGGTTACTAGGGGTGGTAGCAACAAGGGTGCCAGCTCTGGAGCAACTCGTAAGAAAAGGCGACAAAGCTTGTCGAACTTGTTACCGCACGTTTTTTTGTAGGAGCGAGCTTGCTCGCGAAGAACTCATGGGCGCCGCGAGCATCCAGGAAGCACGCGTTATCGTTGACGTTTTTCGCGAGCCAGCTCGCTCCTGCAAACAAACGGTATTGGCGCGCGGTCATGTGGCGAAAAGATAGGCTTCCACATCCATACCGGCGTCGCGCATCTGCGCCAGCTTGTAGCGCAAGGTGCGCGGGCTGATGCCCAGGCGCTCGGCCGCTTCTTTGCGGCGGCCACGCTCGGCGCGCAGGGTGTCGATGATCATCTGGAATTCACGGCGGCGCAGGTCATCGCCCAGGGCACCGGCCGATTCTGCCTCGGCAACCACCGGCGCTGGCGCCAGGCTGGGCAACGGCGCAGCACCATTGCCCATGGCCAGGCAAAAATCCTGGGGCTGGATCAAGCCGCCCTGCTGCAAAATCAACGCTCGCTGGATCGCGTTGTCCAGCTCGCGCACGTTGCCCGGCCATGGGTAACTGACCAGGCAGGCCTGGGCCTCGGGCGATAAACGCGCCTGGGCATGCTTCATTTTTTTGACGTGGTTGTTCAGCAGGCGCTCAGCCAAGGGGATGATATCCGCCGGGCGCTCACGCAATGGGCGCCAGGCCAGCGGGAACACCGACAGTCGGTAGAACAGGTCTTCACGGAAGCGCCCCGCTGCCACTTCGCCCGCCAGGTCGCGGTTGGTGGTGGCGACCACGCGGATATCCAGCTGGATCGGCTTGCGTGCGCCCACGCGCTCCACCTCACGCTCCTGCAATACCCGCAGCAACTTGGCTTGCAGGCCCAGGGGCATTTCCGAGATTTCGTCGAGCAGGATGGTGCCGCCGTCGGCCTGTTCGAACTTGCCGGCCTGGGCCGCGATGGCGCCGGTGAACGAGCCCTTTTCATGGCCAAACAAGGTGGCCTCGAGCATGTTGTCGGGGATCGCCGCGCAGTTGATCGCAATGAACGGTTGCTTGGCGCGGCCCGATTGCTGGTGGATATACCGCGCCAGCACTTCTTTACCGGTGCCGGACTCGCCGGAAATCAGCACAGTGGAATCACTGCGCGCCACCCGCGCCGCCAGCTCCAGCAATTGCGCGCTGGCCGGCTCAAAGGCAATCGGGCCATCACCCTCGGCTGCCGGCATCACACCTAGGGCATGCCGAGCAACCAGTTCGATCAACGCCTTGGGTTCGAACGGCTTGACCAGGTAATCCGCCGCGCCCTGACGCATGGCATCCACCGCCCGCTCCACCGCGCCATGGGCGGTCATCAGCAGCACCGGCAGTTGCGGCTGGCGCACCCGCAGCAGGCCGAGCAATTGGTGGCCGTCCATGCCGGGCATGTTGACGTCGCTGACCACCAGGCTGAAGGACTCCTGTTCGACCGCCTCCAAGGCTTCCTCGGCAGAGCCGACCGCACGGTAGTCATGGCCTGCTAACAGCAGCGTGTCAGCCAATGCTTCACGCAGGGCGCGATCGTCTTCCACCAATAAAACCTTGATAGCCATCATCCTCTTACTCCGCGCTTGCCGCGCTGGAAAACAGCGGCAAGGTCATCAATGCACAGGTGCCACGCCCCAGGCGGGAACGCAGCTGCAATTGTCCCTGATGGGCACGGGCCACTGCCTTGACCACGGTCAGGCCCAGGCCAGTGCCGTTGGTCTTGGTGGTAAAAAACGGCTCGCCCAGGCGTTGCAGCACTTGCGGGGCGATACCGCTACCGCTGTCGCTGACGCACAGGCGCAGGGTTTGCCCGCGGGTGTACAGGTGCACTTTCAGCCGCGCCCCGGAGCCACTGGCCTGGGTGGCGTTTTCGATCAGGTTGAGCAGCGCACCCACCAGGGTGTCGCGATTGCACAGCAATTCGCCCTGGTGGCTGTCGCACTGCCAACGCAGGTTGGCCTCCTGCACATGGGCCGCCGCTGCCGCTTGCAGGGACTGCATCAAGCCGGCAGGGGTAACGCGATCCGTCAGCGGCAGTTCGCCACGGGCAAACACCAGCATGTCGCGCACTTGGTGCTCCAACTCATGCAGGCGCTCCTTGAGGCGCCCGGCAAAGCGTTGGTGGGTGGCCGCCGGTAATTGCTCGTCAGTCAAATGACTGGCGTAGATCAATGCCGCCGACAACGGCGTACGAATCTGATGGGCCAAGGAAGCGACCATCCGGCCCAGGGACGACAGCCGCTCATGGCGAGCCAACTGATCTTGCAGGTGCCGGGTTTCTGTCAGGTCATTGAGCAGCACAAGCTGGCCCGGCTCGGCGTCCAGGGAACGGGTCGCGATAGACAGCCGGCGCCCATCCTTGAGGGAGACTTCGTGACCGTCGTCTTCACGGGGGGCAAAACAGCGGGTGATGACTTCACGCCACAGCTCGCCTTCCAGCGGCAGGCCGAGCAGGTCGCAGGCCGCCGGGTTGGCTTCGCGCACGCGGCCCTGGTCGTCGATGACGATCACGCCACCGGGCAACAGGTCCAGCAGGTTTTGCAGACGGTTAGCCAGGCGTTCTTTCTCGGCCAGCTCTTGCATACGCTGGGCGCTGACCACCGCCAGTTCGCCTTTAAGCTCGGAAACCCGGGCCTCAAGCAGGCTGTAGGAGTCGGTCAGCTGGCTCGACATCTGGTTGAACTGCGAGAACGCCTGTTCCAGGCCCTGGCGGGTCGGCGGTTCTACAGGCGAAACCAGCCCCTGGATGGCAGGGGCCGAAGATAGTTGGGCGGCGTGGGGCATGATGCTCTCTCGCTTGGCTGACCGTCAGTTAAACGGAACGTTGCGAGGGCTGTAGCAATACCCGTGCCGAAAAAAATCTACCTATAAATCAAGTAGTTGAAAAACAGGCGTCAATCATCCGCCTGTTCATCACCTTCTTTGCGGCTCATACCGTACTTGCGCATCTTTTCCACCAGGGTGGTGCGACGGATACGCAGGCGCTCGGCGGCGCGGGCCACGATGCCGTGGGCATCGTCCAGGGCCTGCTGGATCAACCCTTGTTCCAGGTTGCCGAGGTAGTCCTTAAGGTCCAGGCCTTCGGGCGGCAACATCGCGGTGGCGCCGAAGTCCGGAGTATGGCCGTTGATCGCCACGCGCTCTTCCATGTCGCTGCGCAGGCTGTCCATCTGTTCGTCTTCGTCGTCGACGTAGCGGAATTTCTTCGGCAACTCGACCACGCCGATCACCCCGTACGGATGCATGATCGCCATGCGCTCCACCAGGTTGGCCAGCTCACGCACGTTGCCCGGCCAGCCGTGGCGGCACAGGGACATGATTGCCGCAGAGTTGAAACGAATGGAGCCGCGCTTTTCGTGTTCCATGCGCGAGATCAGTTCGTTCATCAGCAACGGGATGTCTTCCACGCGCTCGCGCAGCGGGGCCATCTCGATTGGGAATACGTTGAGGCGGTAGTACAGGTCTTCGCGGAAGCTGCCGACCTCGATCATGCTTTCGAGGTTCTTGTGGGTGGCGGCAATGATGCGCACGTCCACGCTCTGGGTCTTGTTGCTGCCCACGCGCTCGAAGGTGCGCTCCTGCAATACGCGCAGCAGCTTGACCTGCATCGGCAACGGCATGTCGCCGATTTCGTCGAGGAACAGGGTGCCGCCATTGGCCAGCTCAAAGCGCCCGGCACGGCTGGTGATCGCCCCGGTAAAGGCGCCCTTCTCGTGGCCGAACAATTCGCTTTCCAGCAGCTCTGCCGGGATCGCCCCGCAGTTGACCGGCACGAAGGGCCCGTCGCGACGCTTGGAGTGATAGTGCAGGTTGCGCGCGACCACTTCCTTGCCGGTACCTGACTCGCCAAGGATCAGCACGCTGGCGTCGGTGTCGGCCACTTGCTGCATCATCTGGCGCACGTGCTGGATGGCACGGCTGGTGCCGACGAGGCTGCGAAACAGGTTGGGCTCACGGTGACGGCCGCGCTCGCGGGCCTGGTCGTACATCTCGCGATAGACCTGGGCGCGGTGCAGGGAATCGAGCAATTTGCTGTAGCTGGGCGGCATTTCCAGGTTGGACAACACACGGCGGCGCTGGTCTTCCGGCAGGTCCACGGAAGAAATATCGCCCATTAGCAACACCGGAAGGAACTCATCCCAGGTAGACAGTGTCTTTAACAGGCCCAGAACTGCGCCAGGAGCGTTTACCGTCCCGATCAATACACAAATGACTTCACGGCTCGACGACAACGAGCTGACCGCCTGCTGCCAATCGTGGCTGCCGCAGGGTAAATTTTCTTCACCGAGAAAATTTAAAATCACCGCTAAATCGCGGCGGCGGACGCTATCGTCATCGATCAGCAGAATTTTGGTTTCACGCCACATGCAATAGCAACTTCCCTAGTAAAACTTCCTGCCCCGGAATGAGGGCAATCTAGACGTCTGTAAGATTTCTTACCTTCTAGACGTCTGAAATCTGAAAACAGCACTAGTTAAGTCAAAAATGCTGGCACAGTCAAATATATGACGCGCCGTTCGGATTAACTGCGCCCGTTCAACCGAACAGATGGTAAACCTTTGACGCATTTTTCGCTTGGTTGATCTGCGACATCTCTTCGAAAATCGCCTGGCGCTCGCCGGTCGTCACCTCCAGCAACTGCCGATACACCACCAACAAACTTTCAAGCTTCTCGCGCAATGCATCCTCATCTACCGGCGCCTCGCTGAGCACCTCATCAATCACCGCCCGGCACCCCAGGTCCAACTCGCCAACGGCTTCCCAGTTGCGCTCGGCCAGCGCGCCGATCAGGGCTTCGCGGGTTTCGTCGATGCGTTGCAGTGCGTGGCTCATGATGTGTACCTCAAGGCGATCGGCCTTATTGTGGAGCGATGGCATCCCAGCCGGTCTTGACGGTGATCAGCAGGCGGGCGACTTCGTCGATTATCTCGGCGTCATTGACTTGGTTGGCCTCGACCAAACGATTGCTCATATAGCCATACAAGGCGTCCAACTGGTGCACTGCTGCCGGATCTTCGGCCTTTTCTGGCTCCAGGCCGTCACGCAGGCCAGAGATAATTTCAATCGCCTTTCCCAGCATCAGCCCTTTCTGGGCAATATCCCCACGGTTCAATGCGCCCTTGGCCTGCGCCATGCGATCCAGGCCTCCTTCCATCAGCATCTGCACCAGGCGGTGCGGGCTAGCTTCGGAGACCTGGGCATGGGAACTGACCTTCTGGTATTGGCGAAGGGCTCTCATCGGGTTCATGTTGCTACCTCGTTACTGGCGACAATCGAATAGGTTTGCTTAACCAGTTTTTCGACCGTGGCGACGAAAACTTTAATCCCCAACCATACGCCAAGGCCCTGAATCAGGGCCTGAAAGCGCGCCGCCCATCAGTTCGATTTCGGATTGTTCAGCGAGTTGAGGGTGGTCAGGATGCTGGAGCTGCTGGCGTTGATCTGCGCGATCATGGTGTCCATGGCCGTGTACTTGGCGGTCAGGGATTTTTGCAAGGCGTCCATACGTCGTGTCAGGTCGGCCGTCTCTTTGGTCAAGTCGGTCAACTTGTTGTTGAGATCCGTCGCCCGGGTTGCCAGGGTACCGGTGGTGCCCACGTAGCTCTTCGTCGCCTTGTTCATGCGCGTGATCAAACCAGTGTCGCCGGTGAACAGCTTGGCAATATCGCCAGCGCCTTTGACTACCGCCTTGTCCCACGTCTTGTCATCCAGGCTCAGCAGGCCGGTTTTCTGATCGGTGGTGATACCCATCTGGGCCAGGCTGGTCATGGTGCCCGCGCCGGAGCCGCTGACCAGTTCGGAACGCAGGCTGTTCACCAATTGACGCATTGATGCATCGCCGGTCAACGCACCGGCAGTGGTAGTCGACGCGTCACCGGTTGCAGTAACTTTGGTCTGGGTATTGATGGCGGTCATCAGCGTGTTGTACGCACTGACGAAGGACTGTACCGAGGTTTTCAACGTGTCAGTGTTACTGGCCACGGTAATGGTCGTCGGCTTTTTCACATCAATGGTGTCCAACAGCTCCAACGTGACGCCACTGATCGCCGACGTGATTTTGTTGCTGCTGGATGACATTGCAATGCCGTCGATGGAGTACTTGGCGTTGGTCGGCGGCGTGCCTTTGTCATACCCGCTGGCCAGTTGCGAATCACCGCTGAGGGTGATGTCGGTGCCTTCGCCCATATTGGTCGAGGTCAGTACCAGTCGCGCACCATTGGAGTCGCTCAATACGTTGGCACTGATACCCTGGGACGAAAGCTGGGTATTGATTGACTCTCGCACCTGTTGCAGGGTCGCGCCACCTGGAATCACCACATCGAAGCTTTTACCCGACTGGTTGATGGTCAGCGTCTGGTCTTCGTCTGTAGTGTTGGCCTTGCCCGAGGCACCCTCAGCATTCACCGCAGTGGTAACTTTTGAAGCGGTTGCCAGGTTATCGACTTGCAACACGTACTTGCCACTGGATGCTCCGTCACCCAAAGTCACCTTGGCGTTTTTCTCTTCCGAAGAACTTGCCGCCAACCCATTGAACGCGGAGGGGTTATTCAACTTGGTGATCGCCGCCTGATAGGCCTCCAACGCCGTCTTGATCGAACCAACTGCCGACAACTGGACGGTGGCAGTTTTCTGCTCGTTGGTGATCTGCTGTTGTTTAGGCGCTTGTTCAGCCCCCACCAACGCCTTGACGATAGCTTGCGTGTCGTAGCCCGAACCAGGGCCGGAAATCGTTGAACTAGCCATTTTTCATTCTCCTTGTCCTGCGGCGGCCGTTTTTTTGGCGCTTAAACGCCTAGACCGCAATCAGAAACATGTTTCGTGCCAACTCAAGCCTTGCTATCAAACAACAGGCTGCCGGCATCGCTCAGGTTCTGCGCCAATTTCAGCGCGGTCTCCGATGGAATCTGTCGAATCACTTCACCACTGTCAGTGGCGATCACCTTGACCACTACCTTGCCGGTGGAGTCATCGATGGAAAAATCCAGGTTGCGCTGTGAAGCCTGCACAAACTCACGCATATCGGTAACAGCCTTTTCCAGCGCCACGCGCTGAGGCTCTTCACTCTTGGTCGGCTCATTGCTGGCCGCAGGTTTGGCCTGGGTCACCACTGCGCCCAGGTTGGCCTGCGCCGTGGCCGCGGGGTAAGACGAGGTCAGCTTGATGCTCATGTCCATGTCACCACCTCCAAACTGAAAAAACGGAAGGGCACGTCGTTAAACGCACCCTCCCGTTATTTAACCGCTAGCGCTATTACTGAAGCAGCTTCAGTACAGCGGATGGCAGTTGGTTGGCCTGGGACAGGATCGCAGTGGAAGCCTGTTGCAGGGTTTGTTGCTTGGTCAGCTCAGCCGCTTCAGAAGCGAAGTCAGCGTCTTCTACGCGGCCTTTGGCAGCGGAGGAGTTCTGCGAAATGCTCTGCAGGTTGGCGACGGTGCTGGTGAAGCGGTTTTGTACGGCACCCAGCTGCGAACGCTGGCTGTCGATCTGCTGCATGGCATCGTCCAGAGCCTGGGTAGCCTGCTGCGAAGCAGCGGCAGTCAGGATGTTCAGGTCGGAAACGCTGGTTTCCATGGTGACAGCAGTTTTAGTACCGGCAGCAGCAACGGTGGTCAGACCCAGTGCAGCCAGGCCAGTACCGGCGCTACCATCCTTGATGGTGATGTCTTTGTCAGCGAACAGGTTCAGGGTGCCGTCAGCGTTTTTGCTGGCTTGAACACCGGTGCTGGCGCTGTTGATCGAAGAAACGATCGCGTCAGCGGTGTCACCTTTCTTGAACTTGACTTCAACGCCGTTCACATCGATGGAGGTGTCAGCGGTCAGTTTGGCTTGGGTAGTACCAGCCGACAGGCCCAGTTGGGACAGGGAACCGGCGGAGGTGTTAGCCAGCTTGATGTCAGCACCGTTACCCGAAGTTACCTTGAAGCGACCGTCTGCACCGAAAGTGGCGGAAGCACCGGTGGCGGTACCACCCGCTGCGGTTTCGAGTTTGGTCAGCAGGGAAGCCTTGGTATCGCCAACACCCCAAGCTACAGCGTTGCCGTTTACAGTGATCGAACCGGCAGAGGTCATGTCAGTGGAGACAGCCTTAGTACCCGCAGTCAACCCAAGAGCGGTCAGACCGTCAGTACCGGCAGTCGGTGCTGCAAGAACGATCGCCTTGTCGGAAACTAGGCTGACTTTACCGGTAGCATCGGCACTGGCGGTTACGCCCGTGGTTGCAGTTTGTGCGTTGATGGCAGCGACAGCAGAGGTAGCTGCAGCGGTACCAGCAGCACCCGAACCGAGAGTAATATCGGTGCCGTTGATGTTGATGGCTTCACCAGCCAGAACACCAGCAGCAGCAGTACCCGTGGTAACAGCTTTATCAGTCACAACCGAACCAGTGGCAGTAGCAGCCAGGCCAGTCATTGCAGTACCGTTTACAGCAGCTTCTCTGTAGTTACCCTTCAGCGCAGTCGAGCTGATGTCGGTCATACCGAACGAGATAGTCTCGTTGGCGTTGGCGCCGATCTGGAAGGCTACGTTGCTGAACGAGCCGTCCAGCAGGTTACGACCACCGAAGGTGGTGGTGCTGGCGATACGGTTCAGTTCGCCCACTTTAGCGGTGAATTCCTGTTGCAGGGAAACACGGTCAGCGTCGCTTTTATCACCGTTGGAAGCTTGCAGGGCGAGTTCACGCAGACGCTGCAGGGTGTTGGTGGATTCTTGCATCGCGCCTTCAGCGGTCTGGGCAATCGACACGCCGTTGTTGGCGTTGGCGATGGCAACGTTCAGGCCTTTGACCTGGTTGTTCAGACGGTTAGCGATCTGCATGCCGGCAGCGTCGTCTTTGGCGCTGTTGATTTTCAGGCCGGAGGACAGACGGTTCATCGACTGGCTCAGAGCGTCGGAAGCTTTGTTCAGGTTCTTCTGGACACCCAGGGAGGTGATGTTGGTGTTTACTGATAATGCCATGACGAAATCCTCGTGGTTTGGATACTGCGGCTTCCGGCCCTGGCGACCGCCGGGTGTGGCCTAGAGAACCTACGTAATAGTTATCGTCGTGGTAGCCGGTTGCTTGAGGATTTTTTTGATTTTTTTTAGTAGCCCTGTGCCAGCCCTTGTATTTCAAGGCCTTATAGCGGCGTGAAACGCCAGTAATCACGGGTTACTGGCGCAAAAAAAACGCCGATGATCGTGGGATCATCGGCGTTTTTTTGTACAGCTGCTAAAGCATCACGGACGATAGAGAATCGCCGAGCCCCATGACAGGCCCACGCCAAAGCCGCTGATGGCCACGCGCTTCCAGGTGGCGTCCATCACGTGCTTCTCGAGCAGCAGCGGGATGCTCGACGACACGGTGTTGCCGGTCTCGACCATGTCCTTGATGAACTTGTCCACCGGCGCTTCTTCAAAGCGGCGCGCCACGGCGTCGACGATGGCCGCGCTGCCCTGGTGGATGCAGAAGGCGTCGATGTCATCGGCCTTGAGGTCCGACTCTTTGAGCAGCTCGTGCAAGTGCGCCGGCACTTTGAGCAAAGCGAAGTTGAACACTTGGCGGCCGTTCATGAAGAACACGCCGTCACTGACCTTCAGGTGCGGTGCGCCAGAGCCGTCGGTGCCGAACTTGGATTTACCCAGCAGCCACGGTGCGTCTTCGCCCATCCAGGTGGCGGTGGCGGCATCGCCGAACAGCATGGTGGTGTTGCGGTCTTCCGGGTCGACGATTTTCGAATACGGGTCGGCGGTGATCAACAGGCCGTTTTTCAGGCCAGCGGCTTCCATGAAGCCCTTCATCGCGTAGATGCCGTAAACGTAGCCGGAGCAGCCCAGGGAAATGTCGAAGGCGGCCACGTGAGTGGGCAGGCCCAGTTTGTCCTGGACGATTGCAGCGGTGTGGGGCAAGCCCTCTTCATCGCCGTTCTGGGTGACGACGATCAGCGCGTCGATGGACTCGCGCTTCAAATCCGGGTTATTGGCAAACAATGCGTTGACTGCTTCGACGCACAGATCGGACGTCTCCTGTGCAGCTTCCTTGCGCGGCAGGAACGCCGAGCCGATCTTGCCGATGATGAACTCTTCATCCTTGGCGAACTTGGCACCCTGGGCGTAGTTATCGATCCCATCCGCCGGCACGTAACTGGCGATGCTTTTTATGCCAATCATTGTGGCTTCCCAATACTAAATAGCTGGAGAACACCCCTCGGGCTGCGCCGGAAGTGCTGACAATAAAGGGGATAACCCCATAAAAATCCCGCTGAAAGCCGCCCAATGAAGGCCCTGTGACGGCTTATCCTTTTCACACGATACAGTGAAGATGCGCTTTATGACTCACAGGTCACTCAATTTTGCGGGGTTTATGCAAAACGTTTCAACAATTAAACCGCAGAAACGACAACGGCCCGCTCTATTTACAGAGCGGGCCGCTTGACGAAACGCCGTTTACATCTTGTTGAACAGGCTCAACTGCGAGATTTTCACAAAGGCCAATTGCGAGGCCTGCAACATGGTTTGCTGCAAGCTCAGGTTGATGGCGGCTTCGGCGAAGTCGACATTGCCCAGGGCATTCATGGTGGTGGTATTGGCCAGGTCCAGGCTGACGTTTTCCTTGGACTGAATGTCCAGGCCATTGAGGCGCGCCCCCAGGGAGCCACGCGCCTGGTCGATCTGGCTGTAGGCATTGGTCAGGTTGCCGATGGACTTGGCCACCACATCCTTGAGTTCCTTCTGCGCCGCCGGGTTGCCGTCTGACGGCGTTTCCAGGATTTTGCGCAAGTGGCTCAGGGTGTCGAGGACGTTCTCGTTCTTGTTGCTGGTGGCACTTATCGAAAACTGGTCGCCGGCTGCCGGCGCCGGTGCGGTGGTGACATCAAAGGTCACCCCTGCCGCCGTGATGGTGGTGGCGCCGGCCGCCAGGGTGCCACTGGCGATGGATTTGCTGTCTGCGGTATACGGCTGGGCATACAGGTCATAGGCGCCAGCGGCACCGAACTTCACGATCACGCCCGAGTTGGGAAAGGTGCTGGCGTACGCCGCCGGATCGCTCACCGTGCCGCCGCTCAATTGGGCAGTGGACGGATTGCTCGGGGTGCGCGAAACGCTGAAGGTGTCCGGCTTGACCGACAGGCTGAACTCGCGATCCTTGACGATGGCGTCCGACGGCGCGCCAGGCAGTATGTCTTTGCCCAGTGCGTCTTTGCCCAGGTTCAACCCAATGTCGAACTTGACCCCGCGCAGATTGATACTCGAACCGCCTTCCTTGGTGGCATCGAAAGTGCCGTTGCCCGGAATCTCCGAGGTGATGTCCTTGCCGGCATTGTCCGTCACGACATATTGGGTGCTGCTGGTGAAGGTCAACTTGTACGGCTGCCCATCGGAAAAGCTGCTGTTATAGCTGCTGTTGGCCGCGATCAACCCGGCGGATACGGTGACCTTGCCATCGTCGACCGCTGGCGGCACGAGGATCGGCGCGGTTTGCGTACGGCCAGTATTCGCCGAGCTTTCAAGCATGCTCTTGGCAGTATTGCCCATGGCAACCGACAGGTTCTCTGCGATCTTCAGGCTCAACGGCGTGTCATCGCCCTGGTAGCTGTAAGTGCCGTCATTGTTGCGGGCGTAGGGCGGCGTGTCGGTCTTGCTGCCGGAGAACAAGTAATTACCGCTGGCGTCCTTGGTATTGAGCAGGCCCAGCACCTGATCTTCAATGGCGCCGATCTCGGCGGCAGTCGATTTGCGGTCAGCGTCGCTGATGCCGACGTTACCCGCTTTCAGCGCCAACTCACTGGCCCGTTGAATCGCGATATTGATGTTTTCCAGCACGCCGTCCTGGGTGGTCAGCGAGTTCTTCAACGTGTCGATATTGCCGTTGAATTGCGCCAGCATATCTTTCTGCTGTTGCAGCATCAGCAACCGCGCCGCCGCTACCGGATCATCCGCGGCGGTTTGCACACGGACGCCGGTGCTGGCCTGGTCCTGGGCCTTGACCACGCTGGAATAGTTGCTCTGGTACTTGGCAGAGCTGGTCTCGAAATACTGCTGTGTAGAAATACGCATCGTCCCAGCCTCCCTTAAAGAGCATTCATCAGTGTGGTGAAGGTTTCCTGCGCAGCCTTGATGATCTGCGACGACGCGGTGTAATACTGCTGGAACTTGATCATGTCGCCCGCTTCGTCATCCAGGTTGACCCCGGACACCGAGTTGCGCGCATCTTTATTGGCGCTCAGCAACGCACCGGTGGCGGCGCTGTCGACCCCGGCCTGGCTGGCCTTGGCACCGACAGTGGAGACTAGCTTGCTATTGGCCCCCACCAGGCTGGTGCCGCCGTTGCCCTCGCCCATGCCGACGGTGGCCTTGGTTTGCAGGTTCAGCAGTTCCTGGGCGTTGCGGCCGTCGGACTTGCCGCCACTATTGAAGGCGAAGGTGGTGCTGTCGCCGTCTGCCGGGGAGCCGTTGACGGTGGTGTCGAACTTGAAGCTCTTGCCAGGAATGGCTGCACCGCTGGCGTCGCGCATCGGCACATCCACGGTGATCTTGTTGCCCTGCCCCGGGATGATCGAGCCGGTGCTAATCGGGTTGCCCTTGGAGTCGCTGATCGTATACGACTGCGTGCCGTCGGCGGCAGGCTTGCCGAACACCATTTTCACCGGCATCGAGTTTTCAATACCGGCGCGCAACTGGGCGGTGTCGGTGCCGCCATGGATATCCAAAGGCACCGTCAAGGCCGGCTGGGTAAAGGTGCCTGTGCCGCTGTTGGTCTTGCTGCTGGTACCTGCCAACGGGCCGGCGAACGCCAGTTTGTTCGCATCGGTGAGCACCACACCAATACCGCTGGCGCCAGTGGCGGTCGGGCTGACCTTGAAGCTGTCGCCAAACGCCATGGTGCCCTTGCCGTCCAGCGCCAGGGTAAAGCCATCCATGGTCGGCGGCGGTGTAGCGCCCATGTCGAAGGTGCCCATGGCCTTGCCGTCCGAGCGCAGTACCGTGACCTTATTGGGGTCGGTCTTGTCGCTGAAGGTCACGGTGTAGTCAAACGTGGACAACTGGCTGCTGTCCTTGATCGTCACGTTCAGGTTGCCTGCACCAGCACTGTTGCCCGAGGCGCCCTGGCTGCGCGAAGCAATGGCGGCGGCACTGTTGATGTCTTTGAACAACGAAACGCCAAAGTCACCATTGAGGTCCAGGCCTTGGCCCAGTTGGTTATTGATGGTGTCTGCAGTTGCGATGGCGATACGGCCCAGGTCGTTGATAGCCGGCATCAAGGCGTCACTGCGATAACGCAACAGGCCGCCGATACTGCCACCACTGATGACGCCGCCCAGATCCATGGTGGTGCCGTTCATGTTCAACTCAATGGTGTACTGACTGTTATCGGTTTTGCTCGGCACCGCCGAAATCGTGTTGGAAATTCCGCCTTCCACCAGCGACTGGCCGCTGCCGGTGGTCACGCTGAACTGGCCGTTCTTCTCGGTGGCCGTGACGCCGATCAGTTCATTGAGCGAGCGTACCGCCTCGTTACGCGAGTCCAGCAGGTTGGCCGGTGCATTGCCCGACGCGCCTTGCACTTGGGAGATCTGCTTGTTAAGCGAGGCAATCGAGGCGGTCAATTGGTTGACCTGGTCACTCATGCTGCTCAGTTGGTTGTTGATCGTCTCTTTCTGCTGGGTCAACTGCGTCGAGATCGCGTTGAAACGGCTGCTCAGGGTCTGGGCGTTGGTCACCAGCAATTGGCGGGCCGACAGGTCGCTGGGGTTGGACGCGGCGGTTTGCAGGGTGGCGAAGAACGAACTGAGCACCGAGGACAGACCGGTGGTTTTGTCCGACAGCACTTTGTCGACGGCACCGACCTGGTCAAGGTACGCCTTGGCATCGTTGTTCAGGGCCGTGCTGTTCTGGTAGGCGGTGTCCAGGTATTCGTTGTACACCCGGCGCACGTCGGCCAGGGTGGTTCCGGTGCCGATGAACACACCGCCGAACGGGTTCGACGCGTTGGTATTTTGCGTGGTCTGCTGACGCGAGTACCCCGGGGTATTCACGTTGGCGATGTTATTACTCAAGACCGACAACGATCCTTGAGCGGCATTGAGCCCTGACATCCCGATACTGAGCAAACTCATGGTTCAGACC
The DNA here is from genome assembly GCF_036346515.1 of Pseudomonas sp. AM4(2022). Classification (NCBI taxonomy): domain Bacteria; kingdom Pseudomonadati; phylum Pseudomonadota; class Gammaproteobacteria; order Pseudomonadales; family Pseudomonadaceae; genus Pseudomonas; species Pseudomonas sp. AM4(2022). The sequence goes on along the minus strand of NZ_JAOTNW010000004.1, from coordinate 222,217 downwards.
TTATAAATGTGTGGTTGCGCCAGCGGCAGCGTAGTTCTGGTAACTGTTCATGGTTTTTGCGATCTGCGAAATCTTGCTGGCGTAATCCGGGTCGGTTGCATAACCGGCTTTTTGCAACTCGCGTACAAACTGTTCCGGGTTGTCGGCTGATTTCACAACTTCTTTATAGCGATCATGGCTTTGCAGCAGGGTCACGAGGTCGTGGAAGCTGTCCTGGTAGGAGCTGTAGGAACGGAACTGCGCCGTTTCCTTGACCATCGCGCCATCGCGAAACTCGCTGGTGATCGCCCGGGCCTGACCGCCCTGCCAGCTCTGGCCGGCCTTGATGCCGAACAGGTTGTGGCTGCTGCTGCCGTCCTCGGCGCGCATCACCGATTTACCCCAGCCGGTTTCCAGCGCGGCTTGAGCCACCAGGTACTTGGGGTCGATACCGATACGTGCGGCGGCGGCCTTGGCCATCGGCAGCATGGTGGCGACAAATTCATCCTGGGAGCTGAAGGCTTTCTTGGCCGGCGCCAGCGGTGGCTGGGCAATGGCGCGGCCATACACCTGCATGCGCCCGCTCGGCACGGCAAAGCTACGCGCACTGCTGTTGATGACCGTGTCGTCGGCAGCGCTGTTACGCAGGGGCGCGGCTTTGGCCTCGACCGGAGCGTTCGGCACGATGCCCGCCAGCAGGCGGTCGGCCAGCTTGCTGGGCAAGGCGATACGGCGCTGGTTCATCAGTTCCATGTCGTTGGCATGGGTGCTGGCGCCCTCAGGCACAGCCACGCGATACGCCCACAAAGGCCGCTGGCCATTGGAGCGGCCTAACGGGCCTTCGGCCTGGGTACCGGCGGCAATCTCGGTCGGCACATCGACTTTCTTCACCGGCGCATCCGCCGCCGGGCCTTGCAAGGTGGCGGCCTGGGCCTCCACCGGCTTGTTCTTCTGCATCTGGCGCATCAGCACATCGGCCAGGCCGATACCACCGCCTTCGCGGGACATCGACACCGCCAATTGCTGGTCGTACATTTCCTGGTACTGCTTGGCGGCCGGGGTGTTCAGCGGGTTGTCCTTGCCCAGGGCCTCGGTGGCCGAACGCATGGACTTGAGCATCTCGTTCAAAAACAGCGACTCGAATTCCTGCGCCACTTTGCGCAGGTTGCCTTCGCTGTTTTTGTCGGCACCGACCTTGAGCTGGTTAAGCCGGTTCAGGTCGGAGTAAGACCCCGAGTCCGCCGTGCTGCTGATACCGCTCTTGCGCATATCCATGGCCATGGCCTCAGATCACGATCAGGTCGGCTTGCAACGCGCCGGCCTGCTTCAAAGCTTCGAGGATCGCCATCAAGTCGCCGGGCGCAGCGCCCACCTGGTTCACCGCACGGACAATCTCATCCAGAGTGGTGCCGGGGCCGAACTTGAACATCGGCTTGGCTTCTTGCTGGGCATTGACGCGCGAACGCGGGACCACGGCAGTCTGGCCACCGGACAACGGCCCAGGCTGGCTGACGATCGGGTCTTCGGTGATGGTCACCGTCAGGCTGCCGTGGGTCACCGCCGCTGGCGAAACCTTGACGTTCTGGCCGATCACGATGGTGCCAGTGCGGGAGTTGATGATGACTTTGGCCACGGCCTGGCCGGGGTCCACCTCAAGGTTTTCCAGGATCGACAGGTAGTCCACACGCTGGCTTGGGTCCAAAGGCGCAGTGACGCGAACCGAGCCGCCGTCGATGGCCTGGGCCACGCCAGGGCCGAGCATGTCGTTGATCTTATCGACCACGCGCTTGGCGGTGGTGAAGTCGGAGCGGTTGAGGTTCAGGGTCAGGCTGTTGCCCTGGTTGAAACCACTCGGCACGGTGCGTTCAACCGTGGCACCACCGGGGATACGCCCGGCCGACGGCACGTTGACGGTGATCTTCGAACCGTCACGGCCTTCGGCGTCAAAACCGCCGACCACCAGGTTGCCCTGGGCGATGGCGTAGACGTTGCCGTCGATACCTTTGAGCGGCGTCATCAGCAAGGTGCCGCCGCGCAGGCTCTTGGAGTTACCCATGGACGAAACAGTGATGTCCACCACCTGCCCCGGCTTGGCGAACGCGGGCAGATCGGCGCTGATCGACACGGCTGCAACGTTCTTCAACTGCACGTTGCCCGAGCCTGGCGGCACCTTGATGCCGAACTGCGAGAGCATGTTGTTGAAGGTTTGCAGGGTGAACGGCGTCTGGGTGGTTTGGTCACCCGTGCCGTTGAGCCCCACGACCAGGCCATAGCCGATTAACTGGTTGGAGCGCACGCCGGAGATACTGGCGATGTCCTTCAGGCGCTCGGCCTGGGCCACAGCGCTCAAGGCCAGCAAAAGCGCCATCGCCATCAGCTGTTTGAACTTCAAAATGGCCACCTAGAAAGGGAACAGCGGGCTGAGGAAGAAGCGGTCGAACCAGCCCGGCTGGCTCGCATCGGCAAACGAACCGGTGCCCGAGTAGGTAATGCGTGCATCGGCAATGCGCGTCGACGGCACGGTGTTGTCGGTGGAGATGTCATCGGCGCGGACCATGCCGGCGATGCGCACCAGCTCGTCGCCGGTGTTGAGGGTCATCCACTTTTCACCACGCACGGCAATGATGCCGTTGGGCAATACATCAGCGACGGTCACGGTAATCGAACCGGTCAGGCTGTTGCCCTGCCCGGCCGCGCTCTTGCCGTTGGTGGCACGGTCGCCGCTGTAGCCGGCGTCCAGGCTCAGGTCACCACTGCCCAGCGGGTTGTTGGTGTTGAGGCCGCCGCCGAACAGCGAGGTCAGGCCGATGCTGGTCTTGCTGTTCTTGCCGATTTGCGAGTTGGCGTTCTTGCTGGCCTGGGTCTTCTCGTTCAGGGTAATGGTGATGATGTCACCGACCCGGAACGCCTTGCGGTCGCTGTACAGGTTCTGCTCGAAACCGGCCTGGTAGATCGAGCCATTGTTGGCCGCCGCCGGCAGTGGTGTGCGTGGCAACACCGGCGCGTAGTACGGGTCATTGGGCTTTGGCGTGGGGGCGACACAGCCCGCAAGCACGGCGATCCCACTCAATGCCAACACACAAACATAGCGATTCATGACCCTAACCTCACGGTGTTGCAGACACCCTCAAGGGCGCCCCATAGACTGATTACAGATTCTGCGTAACGAACGAAAGCATCTGGTCGGCGGTGGAAATCACCTTGGAGTTCATCTCGTAGGCGCGCTGAGTGGTGATCATGTTGACCATCTCCTCAACGGTGCTGACGTTGGAGGTTTCCAGGGTGCTTTGCAGCGTGGTGCCGAAGCCGTTCAAGCCTGGGGTGCCGATTTGCGGCGCGCCACTGGAGGCGGTTTCCAGGAACAGGTTGTTGCCCATCGCCTGCAGGCCGGCCGGGTTGATGAAGTCGGCGGTTTGCAGGTTGCCGATCACCTGAGACGCCGGGTTGCCAGCGACGGTGATGGACACGGTGCCGTCGTTGCCGACGGTGAAGGTCTTGGCGTCGGGCGGCACCACGACAGCAGGCTCCAGGGCGAAACCGTTGGCGGTCACGATCTGGCCGTTGGAGTCCAGGTGGAAGGTGCCGTCACGGGTGTAAGAGGTGGTGCCATCCGGCTGCAGTACCTGGAAAAAGCCCCGGCCATTGATCGCCATGTCCAGGGGCTGGCCGGTTTGCTGCAGGTTGCCGGCGCTGAAGTTTTTCTGGGTGCCGACGATCTGCACACCGGTACCCAGTTGCAGGCCCGACGGCAGTTCGCTGTCCTGGGTCGATTGGGCGCCCGGTTGCTTCTTGATCTGATAGAGCAAGTCCTGGAACTCGGCGCGGTCACGTTTGAAGCCCGTGGTCGACACGTTTGCCAGGTTGTTGGAAATGGTCGTCAGGTTGGTGTCCTGGGCGGACAGGCCTGTCTTGGCAACCCATAGAGCCGGAAGCATGCTGTTCTCCTTCGTGCGCCGGATGGTTGGCGCTGCGTTGCAAATTAGTTAATGGGCTTGAATCAGCTCATCTGCATGACGCGTGTCATGGCCTGGTCGTCTTCTTTAGCGCTGTTCATCATCTTGATGTGCAGCTCGAACTGCTTGGCCAGCGCCAGCACCGCGGTCATTTCTTCCACGGCATTGACGTTGCTCGCCTGCAGGAAGCCCGAGGTCAGCCGCACGTTCGCGTCGGCCTGGGCCGGTTGGCCATCCTTGGTGTGGATGGTGCCGTCCAGGCCCTTGGTCATGTTCTTGAGGTCAGGCTGGACCATCTTGATACGGTCCACTTCCGCCATTACCCGTGGGCCTTCGCCCATGGCACGGATGCTGATGGTGCCGTCTGAACCCACTTCGATTTTCTGCTGGGGCGGCACGGCAATCGGGCCACCGTTGCCCATGATCGGCATACCGTTGCCGGCCCGCAGCACGCCCAGGGCATCCACGTTCATGCTGGCGCTGCGCACGTAGGCTTCGCCGCCATCCGGGGTTTGCACGGCCATCCAGCCGTCACCGCTGACGGCTACGTCCAGGTCGCGGCCGGTCTCGATCATCGCGCCCGGTGAAAAGTCGGTAGCCGGCCGCTCGGTCATGGCAAACGCCCGCGCCGGAAAGCTGTCACCGAACACCGGCATCGAACGCGCCTGCTCCAGGTCGCGCTGGAAACCGTTGGTGGAAATGTTCGCCAGATTGTTGGCATGGGCCTTCTGCGCCAGTGCATTCTGGCTGGCGCCGGTCATTGCCACATAAAGGTACTTGTCCACGCTCTATCCTCTTTCTGACGGACGCTTGCCGCCCACCGCTGTACTGAGGAGGCTTAAGCAATTTGCGAACCAACTTTTTAAAAGAGGAGAAAATCCAGGCTGGGCGGGGGTTTCGTGGAGGTAGCTGAAAGAGGTGATGGGAGAAACAGTCGAAAAAACGGCGGACTACTGCCGCCTGCGGCAAACACCGGCCTGGAAAACGACAACGATCAAATGTGGGAGCGGGCTTGCTCGCGAATGCGGTGGCTCAGGCACTGATAGGTTGAATGACCTACCGCATTCGCGAGCAAGCCCGCTCCCACAGGGGATTGATGCCGGACGCTGATTGCGTGGGCAATACCCAACCAATGTGGGAGCTGGCTTGCCTGCGATAGCGATTGGGCAGGCACTGATATGCCACAGGCAAGCCCGCTCCCACAGTTTTAACTGCGATCGGCCTTGAGCACTTCGTAATCGCGCAGTTTGTTGGCAATGGTGGTGTGCGACACCCCCAGGCGCTTGCCCAACTGGCGACTGCTGGGGTGTTCGGCATACAGGCTTTCCAACACCGCTTTCTCAAAGCGCCCGACGATATCCTCCAGGCTCCCCTCCAGGGAAAAATCACCCAGCGGCTGACGCACGCCGTAATCCGGCAACCGAATATGCTCAACCTTGACCGTGCCGCCTTCGCACAACGACACCGCCTGGAACAGCACGTTTTCCAGTTGCCGCACGTTGCCCGGCCAGTGGTAGTGGCTGAGTTTGTCCATGGCAGCTGGGGCCAGCTTGGGCAGTGGGCAACCAATCTGCCGGCTGGCCTGGTCGAGAAAGTGCTCGACCAACGGTGCGAGACCATCCAGGCATTCGCGCAACGGCGGGATATGCAACGACAGCACATTCAGCCGGTGATAAAGGTCCTGACGAAACTCACCCCGGGCGCAGAGTTCTGACAAGTCCACCTGGGTCGCGCAGATCACCCGCACATCCAAGTACACCTCTTCATCACTGCCCACCCGGCGAAAACAACCGTCCTGCAAAAAGCGCAGCAGCTTGACCTGCAAGCGCGCGCTCATTTCTCCCACACCGTCGAGAAACAAAGTACCGCCCGCCGTCAGCTCAAGCAGGCCCAATTTACCTTCCGCCCGCGCCCCTTCAAACGCGCCGGGGCCGTAGCCAAACAGTTCAGTCTCGGCCATCGACTCGGGCAACCCTGCGCAGTTGAGCGCCATCAACGGCGACTGCCCACGCGGGCTGGCCAAGTGACAGGCCCGGGCCAACAGCTCCTTGCCGGTGCCGGTTTCGCCTTCTATTAATAGCGGCGCATCCAGCGGCGCCATGCGCCGCGCTTCACGCACCACTGCGGCCATGACCTTGGAGCTTTGGAAGATGCTGTCGAAACCGCGCAGCTCTTGCTTGCGCACGTTATAGATACGCTCACCGACACGGTCGGCACGGTGCAGGGTGAGCACGGCGCCGGCCATGGCTTCGCTGTCGTCGTGCTCGGAGGATTGCAGGGGCGCGATATCCGCCAGAAATACGTCGCCCTTGACCTTGACCCGCAGGCCATTGATTCGCGACTTGCTGGCGCGCACCAGTTCCGGCAGATCGAAATCCTCGGCGTAACGCGACAGGGGAATCCCCGGTACTTCATCCACCCGCACCCCAAGCAACTGCGCCGCCGCCCGGTTGGCGGCCACGATGGAGCCGCCCATATCAATGGACAGCACCGGGAACTCCAGGGCACCGAGCAACGCATTGAGTTCCATATGCCGCCGCTCGCTGGGCATCAGCCCTACCCGCTTGACCCCGAACACCCCGGCAATCGCCTCGAACTGCGGGCGCAGCGCCTGGAATTGCATGTTCACCAGGTTGGGACAGAACAGATAGATGGCATTGCCATGCTCACCGCCGACTTCGCCCTTGGCGACGTTGACGCCGTACTCCACCAGCAGGTTGAGGATGTCCCGCAGGATGCCGATGCGGTTCTGGCAGTGCACTTTGATACGCATGGAAAAACTCGAAAAGGGAGTAGGCGCCGCGTCTTTTTGTCGCTGGGCGTAGATAGTCGTCAAGATTATGTGACAGCTCGGTGGCTTTTCCCAGCCCACAGCTGCGACGAGCGGGCCTATCGTAACGAATACTTTACGATAATCGGTAATTTTTCCTACGTCCGTCCGTTAAAGGCTGATGGAATCCGGCGCCTATCCGGTTATCAATAGGTGTATCCCAGGACATAACAAGAACGAATGCCTAGCAGGAGAGCCGTATGAAGCAGACGCACTACGTGGCCCGCGAGCCCGATGCGCAAGGTTTTATCCACTACCCGCCAGAAGAACATGCGGTGTGGAACACCCTGATCACTCGCCAATTGAAAGTGATTGAGGGCCGCGCCTGCCAGGAATACCTAGACGGTATCGACAAGCTCGGCCTGCCCCTGGACCGCATTCCCCAACTGGGCGAGATCAACAAGGTGCTGGCCGACACCACCGGCTGGCAAGTCGCCCGCGTGCCGGCGCTGATTCCCTTCCAGACCTTTTTTGAATTGCTGGCCAGCAAGCAGTTTCCGGTGGCGACCTTTATTCGCACCCATGAAGAACTGGACTACCTGCAAGAGCCGGATATTTTTCACGAGATCTTTGGCCACTGCCCACTGCTGACCAACCCCTGGTTCGCTGAATTCACCCACACCTACGGCAAGCTCGGCCTGGCGGCCACCAAGGAACAACGGGTGTACCTGGCGCGCCTGTACTGGATGACCATCGAGTTCGGCCTGGTGGACACGCCTCAGGGCCGGCGTATCTACGGTGGCGGCATTCTGTCGTCACCTAAAGAAAGTGTGTATTGCCTGTCGGACGAGCCCGAGCACCAGGCCTTCGACCCGCTGGAAGCGATGCGCACGCCCTATCGCATCGACATCCTGCAACCTTTGTATTTCGTATTGCCCGAGCTCAAGCGCCTGTTCGACGTGGCGCAGGAAGACATCATGGGCATGGTCGAGCGCGGTATGCAGCTGGGTCTGCACGCCCCGAAATTTCCGCCCAAACCCAAAGCCGCGTGAACCTTGCGTTTTAAGGCCAGGTGAGTCTGTTCCCTGGCCCCGCGTTGCTTTAGGGTAACGCCACTGACCTTCAATCATTCGAATTCAGGACACCTTCCATGACCACCTTGAACCAAGCCCACTGCGAAGCCTGCCGCGCCGATGCCCCGCAAGTCAGCGATGAAGAACTGCCGGTACTGATCAAGCAGATCCCTGACTGGAACATCGAAGTGCGCGACGGCGTAATGCAGCTGGAAAAGGTTTTCCTGTTCAAGAACTTCAAATTCGCCCTGGCCTTCACCAACGCGATGGGTGAAATCTCCGAAGCCGAAGGCCATCACCCAGGCCTGCTCACCGAGTGGGGCAAAGTCACCGTGACCTGGTGGAGCCACTCCATCAAGGGCCTGCACCGTAACGACTTCATCATGGCCGCGCGCACCGACGAAGTGGCCAAGACTGCCGAGGGCCGCAAGTAATGCATTTCGATGCCATCGACCGCGTGCCTGGCGACCCAATCCTCGGGCTGATGGACCTGTATACCCAGGACGCCAACCCGAACAAGTTCGACCTGGGCGTAGGTGTCTATAAGGACGACCAGGGCCTGACGCCGATTCCCCACTCGGTGAAGCTGGCGGAACAGCGCCTGGTCGAGACCCAAGTGACCAAGACCTATATCGGTGGCCATGGCGATGCGGCCTTTGGCAGCCTGATCAGCGAACTGGTGCTCGGCGCCGACTCGGCCTTGCTGCGTGACCGCCGCGCTGGCGCCACGCAAACCCCAGGCGGCACCGGCGCCCTGCGCTTGAGTGCCGACTTTATCGCCCACAGCCTGCCGGGCCGTGGCGTGTGGCTGAGCAACCCGACCTGGCCGATCCACGAAACCATTTTTGCCAAAGCCGGGCTCAAGGTCAGTCATTACCCTTACGTGGGCAGCGACAACCGCCTGGATGTGACGGCGATGCTGGCAACCCTGTCCAGCGTGCCCAAGGGCGACGTGGTATTACTGCACGCGTGCTGCCATAACCCGACCGGCTTTGACCTGTCCCAGGATGACTGGCGCCAGGTCTTGCAGATCGTGCGTGAACGCCAGTTGCTGCCGCTGATCGACTTCGCCTATCAGGGCTTTGGCGATGGCCTGGAGCAGGACGCCTGGGCGGTGCGCCTGTTTGCCGCCGAGTTGCCGGAAGTGCTGATCACCAGTTCCTGCTCGAAGAACTTCGGCCTGTATCGCGACCGTGTAGGTGCATTGATTGTGTGTGCGGCGGACGCTGAAAAGCTCACCGATGTACGCAGCCAACTGGCGAATATCGCGCGCAACCTGTGGTCGACGCCGCCGGATCACGGTGCAGCCGTGGTGGCGACCATCCTCGGTGATGCACAGCTGAAAAAGCAGTGGAGCGAGGAAGTCGAGGCTATGCGTTCGCGGATCGCCCAGTTGCGCGCAGGGTTGGTGGAAGCGCTTGCGCCCCATGGCCTGGCCGAGAAATTCGCACATATCGGCGCGCAGCGCGGGATGTTTTCCTATACCGGCTTGAGTGCCGAGCAGGTCAAGCAACTGCGCGAGAAGCACAGCGTGTATATGGTCAGTTCGGGGCGGGCTAACGTGGCCGGGGTTGATGCAACGCGCTTGACGTTGCTGGCTCAAGCCATCGCTGACGTCTCCAACTGAACGCCTTCTGTAGGAGCGAGCTTGCTCGCGAAAAACGTCAACGATAACGCCTGCGTTCTGAATGAACACGGCGCCTGCGAGTTTTTCGCGAGCAAGCTCGCTCCTACAAAAAGCCTTTAGCCGGCAACCATTTCAGCCTTTAGCAGTGCCTCTTTGGCCTGCGCATCCGCCAACCGATACAACTCGATATGCCCATCCCAGTGCTCGATCAAGGCCGTGCACGACTCCACCCAATCCCCGCAGTTGAGGTAATCCACCTCGCCCACCTTGCGAATCTCGGCATGGTGAATATGCCCGCACACCACGCCGTGCAATTCCCGCTTGGTCACTTCGTGGGCGATCGCCTCTTCGAAATCGCTGATAAAACTCACCGCCGTCTTGACCTTGTGCTTCAGGTACGCCGACAACGACCAGTAGCCGTAGCCATACCGTGCTCGCCAGTGGTTCAGCCACCGGTTCAGCGTCAGGGTGAATTCGTAGGCCGAGTCGCCGAGGAAGGCGAGCCAGCGGTGATAGCGCGTGATCACATCAAACTGGTCGCCATGAATCACCAGCAAGTGGCGGCCATCAGCAGTGACGTGCACAGCCTCATCGACCAATTGGATATTGCCCAGGATCAGCTTGGAATAGCGACGCAGGAACTCGTCATGGTTGCCCGTGACATAGATCACCTCGGTGCCACGCTTGGCCATGGTCAGCAAGCGGCGGATCACGTTGGTGTGGGCCTGGGGCCAATACATGCCGCCGCGCATTTTCCAACCATCGATGATGTCACCGACCAGGTAGACCTTGTCGGCGTGATAGCCCTTGAGAAAGTGCGATAGATGTTCGGCCTGGCAATCCCGAGTGCCCAGGTGCACGTCGGAAATCCACAGGGTTCGCACCCGTTGCTTGCGGCTGGGCTTGGTGAACTCGGCACGGGTCATGGGCATCCCTCGACGCTGTTTTGGCGAGCTTGCGCCTTGGCGATTAATAGCCCATGACAAGCGTGCGTCAGTCTGATGACAGCGCCCGCTGCCCGCCAAGCGTTGTAGACTGACGGCTTGCCGCCCTGGAGACCGCGATGAGCCCGACTCTCACGCTACGCCACTACCTCGAAGCGCCCATTGCCCACAGCCATGACCATGCACAGTTGGTATTCGGCCTGTCCGGGCATCTGGACCTGGAAGTCGATGGCCGTGGCAGCCAGGTGCGCGAAAGCAGCGTGATGGTGCTGCCCTTCTGCGCCCATCACGCCTGTATCAGCCGCGATGGCAGCCGCTGCCTGGTGCTGGATGTGCCGACGGAAAACTGGATGGTGCAATCCTTGGGCGAACATGCCGATGCCAGCCGCCGCTTGCTCGACCAACCCACGCGCCTGGCGTTGGATGCCCGGCAACACCAACTGGTGCAGTGGCTGGCACAGAGCCCGGTGCACGATCCGCTGATTGTCCAGCAAGGCGCAGTGCTGTTACTGGCCAGCCTCAACCATCCTCAGGCCCAACCGCTGCCGGGCCGGCGTCTGCCTTATGCCGCGTTCAATGCCCATATCGAACGCCATGCGGCGCGCCCGTTACAGGTGGCCGACCTGGCACGGATTGCCGAGTTGTCAGTGCCGCGTCTGCATGCACGGTTTATGGCTGAGTGCGGGCAGACGCCGATGGACTATCTACGCGGTCGTCGCCTGCACATGGCGCTCAGGCTGTTACGCGAAACCCCCCTGCCCATCGGCGAGATTGCCGAGCGCGTAGGCTACGCCTCGCAAAGCGCATTTTGCGCGGCCATGCTACGGGCGTTTGGCGCCTCGCCCGGGGCATTGCGTCGGGAGGGCTAGCAAGAGTCTTGCGCTAAAAATCACCCCGTCCGCGACAGACGCACACCCGCCAACCCTCTAGACTGCGAGGCTGTCACCCCCTGTTGGATCAAGGATCGCAATGACTCCCCGCTCAGCCCTTGGCGCCCTGCATATCGGCGCATTGATGTTTGGCCTTACCGGCGTGTTCGGCAAACTCGCAGCCGCCTCCCCCGCCATCATCGTGTTTGGCCGGGCGGCGTTTGCCGTGCTGGCGCTGGCGGTATTCGCCCGCTTTGCCAGCAACGCTCCCTGGAAAAAACTGGAGATGCGTGACTGGCGCCGCCTGCTGGTCAGCGGCGTCTTGCTGGCCGCCCATTGGGTGACGTTCTTTATCGCCGTCAAAGTCGCCGGCGTGGCCGTGGCGACCTTGGGGTTCACCGCCTTTCCGGCCTTTACCGTGATCCTTGAAGGGCTGATCTTCCGCGAGCGCATTCGCGCCAATGAAGTGCTGCTGGTGGTGCTGGTCACCGTTGGCCTGGTGCTTGTGACCCCGGATTTCAATCTCGCTAGCGAGGCCACGGGCGGCCTGCTGTGGGGCATCGCCTCGGGGCTGTTGTTCTCGTTGTTGTCGCTGAACAATCGCGCCAGTTCCGGGCGCATTCCAGCGGTACAGGCCGCGCTGTGCCAGAACGTCGTAGTTGCCGCCTGCCTGCTGCCCGTGGCCGCGCCGGGGCTGGCAGATGTGCGTGCAATCGACTGGCTGTGGATCGGGCTGCTGGGGGTGTTTTGTACCGGCCTGGCCCACAGCCTGTTTGTCGCCAGCCTCGCCGTGATCAAGGCACGCACCGCCTCGGTGGTGTTTGCCATGGAACCGGTCTACGGCATCACCGTGGCCTGGCTGTTGTTTGCCGAAACCCCGACCTTGCGCATGCTGCTGGGCGGCGCCTTGATCATCGTCGCCATTGTGCTCTCCGGCCTGATGGGCAGCGCCAGCCAGGCCAAGCAACCGGTGGCAACGGCCTGATCTATACTTTAAACGTCCTCAACAGTCAGTAGTCGTTCTACGGATAAAGACTCCTCGACGACAGCCTTGGCGTTTTCTGAAGTTGCTGCAAGCGAGTGGTCACCTCTCAATGCGATGCAGGAGACTTCATCATGGAAATGCTTATCAGCTTGCTGGTCCAGATCATCAGCGGTGCCGTCGGTGGCAACATCGCCGGCATGACCAAACAAGGCCTGGGGACCGGACTCAATACTTTCCTCGGCGGGGTCGGTGGCCTCGTGCTGGGCCAGGTTGTCGCCGCACTGACAGGCACCACCAGCGGCGAAGCGCTGGATGTGGCCGCGGTTGGCAGCAATATTGTCGGCGGTGGTGTCGGCGGGTTGGTACTGACGTGGGTGGTCGGGTTTATCAAGCAGAAACTCGCCGCCAAATAGCGAGAGGGGTCACCGTCCCCCAGTGGCGGTGACCTTCATTGCGTACGATCGTTATGGCCCAGGTCGCGCTCGGGATCAATCTGGTCGCGCACTCGCTGCTTGAGCACCTTGGCCTCGGGAAAACCGCCATCGGCCTTGCGCTCCCAAATCTGCACGCCATCACAGGTGATGCGAAACGCGCCGCCGGTGGCCGGTTCCAGCGCCACGCGCCCCAGATCATCGGCAAAGGTGCTGAGTAACTCCTGGGCCAGCCACGCGGCGCGCAGCAACCACTGGCACTGTGTGCAGTAAGTGATAACGATCTCGGGTTTGCATGCAGACATCATTAAGCGGCTCCTGGCGTAACAGGCTCAGCGAATCGGGTGGCTATAATAGCGGCCTTTGTCGCCCAGCCACGAGATTGATGATGCGCCGCCTGCTGTCTTGCCTGTTCCTGTGCCTTGTCCCCCTACTTGCCGACGCGGTAGAAGCCCCCCGCCCAAAAATCGGCCTGGTGCTGTCCGGCGGCGCCGCCCGTGGCCTGGCGCATATCGGCGTGCTCAAGGCGCTCGAAGAGCAAGGTATTCATATCGATGCGATTGCCGGCACCAGTATGGGTGCGGTGATTGGCGGGTTGTACGCGTCGGGCTACAAAATTGACGAGCTGGAGAAGTTGGCGCTGGGTATCGACTGGCAGCAGGCCCTGTCCGACGCACCACCGCGTGAAGACGTACCGTTTCGGCGCAAACAGGATGACCGGGATTTCCTGGTCAAACAAAAACTCAGTTTCCGCGACGATGGCAGCCTCGGCCTGCCGCTGGGTGTGATCCAGGGCCAGAACCTGGCGCTGCTGCTGGAGAGCATGTTCGCCCACAGCAGCAACACGCGTAACTTCGACAAGCTGCCGATCCCCTTCCGTGCCGTGGCCACCGACATCACCACCGGCGAAAAAGTGGTGTTCAGCAAGGGCCACCTGCCCCAGGTGATACGCGCCAGCATGTCGATCCCCGCGGTGTTCGCCCCCGTGGAGCTGGATGGGCGCCTGCTGGTGGACGGCGGCATGACCGACAATATCCCTCTGGACGTGGCGCGGGAGATGGGCGTCGATATCGCTATCGTGGTCGACATCGGCACCCCGCTGCGCTCACGCAAACAACTGGCCACCGTGGTGGACGTGCTCAACCAGTCCATCACCCTGATGACCCGGCGTAACTCCGAGGAACAACTCAAGGCCCTGTACCCCAAGGATGTGTTGATCCAACCGCCGCTGGCCGCTTATGGCGTCACCGATTTCGGCCGCGCCAAGGACATGATCGATGCCGGCTACCGCGCCACCCGTGCCCTCGACGTACGCCTGGCACACCTGCGCCCTGCCGAACCCATCGACGCCGACCTGATAGCCGCGCGCACGCCGGGCGAACGCACCCCGGTGATCACCGCGATCCAGGTGGAGAACGACTCCAAGGTCAGCGACGACGTCATCCGCTACTACATCCGCCAGGGGCTGGGAGAACCGTTGAACCTGGGCCGCCTGCAATCAGACATGGGCACCCTGTACGGCCTGGACTACTTCGAGCAGGTGCAATACCGCGTAGTGAAAAAGGGCCAGGACAACACCCTGGTGATCAGCGCACGTGGCAAGCGCAGCGGCACCGACTACCTGCGCCTGGGCTTGAACCTGTCGGACGACATGCGCGGCGACAGCGCCTTCAACCTCGGCGCCAGTTACCGTGTGAACGGCATCAACCGCCTCGGCGCGGAATGGCTCACACGGGTGCAAATTGGTGATCGCCAGGAGCTCTATAGCGAGTTCTACCAACCCATGGACACCGGCTCACGCTACTTTGTGGCCCCCTACATCAGGGCCGAGGCGCAGAACGTCGAGCTGATCCTGGACAACGACCCCATCTCCGAATACCGCCTGGAACGCTATGGCTTTGGTTTGAACGTAGGCCGGCAGATCGGCAACAGCGGCGAGATCCGCTTTGGCGTGGGCGAAGCCTGGGGCAAAGCAGACGTGCGCATTGGCGACCGCGACCTGCCGAGCGTGAGCTTCAGCGAAGGCTTCTATGAACTCAAATATTCCTTCGACTCCCTGGACAACGTGTACTTCCCCCACAGCGGCGAAGACATCGGCCTGGCCTTTCGCGAGTTCGAGCCCGGCCTGGGCTCCGACCAGCGCTACCGCCAGTGGGAATTCAAGCTGGACAAGGCCATGAGCCACGGCCCGGATACCTTGATACTGGGCGGTCGTTACGGTCGCACACTGGATAATTCGGATGTAGTGATCTCCAGCTTCCTGCTGGGAGGCGCACGGCAATTGTCGGGCTTCCGCCAAGATGCGATTTCGGGGCAGAACATCAGCCTGATGCGCGCGGTGTACTTCCGCAGGCTCACCCCACGCTCTTACCTGCCGCTGGACTTCCCGTTGTACCTGGGTGCATCCCTGGAACGGGGCCGGGCGTGGAACAACGATAACGAGTTCGACAGCGGCTATATCAACGCCGCGAGTATTTTCCTGGGGTTTGATACACCCTTGGGGCCGCTGAATTTCAGCTATGGGTTCAATGATGATAATCAGAAAGCGGTGTACTTGAACCTGGGCCAGACCTTCTAGGCAAGCCAAACCCAAATGTGGGAGAGGGATTGCCAAGGATTTTTTGTAGGAGCGAGCTTGCTCGCGAAAAACCCACAGACACCGCGTTTATTCAGGAAACGCGCGTTATCGTTGACGTTTTTTCGCGAGCAAGCTCGCTCCTACAGAAGGCTTCGCAGGCAAGATCAGGACTTTTCCAGGTTCGCCAGGATGTGCTCATGCACCCGCATGCACACCCGCAGGTCTTCCTCATTCACGCCCACGAACAATTCATGGCGCAACGCCGTGGCGATGGTTTCGATCTGGTCGATCAGCGGTTGGGCGGTATCGCACAGCACGATACGTTTGGCGCGGCGGTCTTCCACCACGGCTTGGCGTTGCACCAGGCCCTGGCCTTCCAGGCTATCGAGCAGACGGGCCAGGGTGGGCCCTTCCACGCCGACACTTTGGGCCAATTCACGCTGGGTGGGTGCTTCGACAAAACGGGCCAGGTGCAGCAGCACCAGCCAACGCGCCTGGGACAAGCCCAGCCCCGCCAGGCGGCGGTCCAGTTCGGCGCGCCAACCTCGGGACATTTGCGCTAACTGCATGCCAAAACGGTGTTGATCGGTTAACGGCATAAAAAACTCGTGTTTAAGACTGAAAATAAAGTATGGCTAATTATTAGTCAGCTAAGCATGAGCCCTGCCCGTAGGCAAGGCCCGCTATGTACTGATTCGTTACATTGTCGTAATTGGCACACTAAATTTCGAATTCCGACTGCAAAGCAGCACGCACGCAGTACAAAACGCCTTCCGGAACACGCCCGGTAAACAACGGCGCAATCTCCGTCACAGCTGGCAATTCGCCTTCTCCATCGAGAAAAGCGTCCTGGATTTCACCGAGCAAATCCTCAGGCAAATCAAGGGCCTGTTCCAGGGACAATTGCTGCTTGCCGATGGCTTCGGCGAGCAAGGTGTACACGTTTTTTTCCGAGCATTGCAGCTGGCCGGCGATCTGGATCGGGGTCATACCGGCGCGGGCCAGGCTGATCAGTTCGTGGCGAATATCGGCGATTTCCTTCGGCGCTTCGGCCTGGCCGCCGAGCACTTCCAGGAAGGCCTGGCCGTAGCGTTCCAGTTTGCGCGCGCCCACACCGCTGACCCGGGCCATCTCGGCCATGGTGGTGGGCTGCTCGCGGAGCATCTCCAGCAAGGTGGAGTCGGGGAAGATAACGTAGGGTGGCACGCTGTGCTCCTGCGCCAGTTTGCGCCGCAGGGTGCGCAACGCTTCCCATTGTTCGCGCTCTTCACCCCGTACGAGCTGGCTGGCCTGGCTGGTGCTGCTGCTTTTGGCGGTGGTCTGCGGCTTGAGGTCACGGCGCAGTTCCAGGCTCACTTCGCCCTTGAGCAAGGGCCGGCAACTGTCATTCAGGCGCAGCCCGCCGTAGCCTTCTATATCGATGTCGACAAGCCCACGGGCAACCATCTGGCGAAACAGCGAACGCCACTCACCTTCGGCGCGAGCTTTGCCGACACCGTACACCGAGAGTTTCTCGTGGCCGAAGCTGCGGATTTTTTCGTTGTCCTTGCCCAGCAGGACATCCACCAGATGGCCCACGCCATAACGCTGGCCGGTGCGATAGATCGTCGACAACGCCTGGCGCGCCGGCTCGGTAGCGTCCCAGGTTTGCACGCCGTCGATGCAGTTATCGCAGTGGCCGCAGGGCTCAGGCATGTCTTCGTCGAAATACGCCAGCAGGGTCTGGCGGCGGCAGCGAGTCTCTTCGCACAACGAGAGCATGGCGTCGAGCTTGTGCTGTTCCAGGCGTTTGTGGCGCTCGTCGCCCTCGGAGTTCTGCAGCATCTGTTTGAGCATCACCACGTCTTGCAGGCCGTAGACCATCCAGGCATCCGCCGGCAGGCCATCGCGGCCGGCACGCCCGGTTTCCTGGTAATAGGCCTCAAGGGACTTGGGCAGGTCCATGTGCGCCACGAAACGCACGTTGGATTTGTCGATGCCCATGCCGAAGGCAATGGTCGCCACCATGATCAGGCCTTCCTCGTTCAGGAAGCGTTTTTGGTGCGCTGATCGCGTTTCATTGGGCAGGCCGGCATGGTAAGGCAGTGCCGGGTAGCCTTGTTCACAGAGGAACGCGGCGACCTCGTCGACTTTCTTGCGCGACAGGCAATACACGATGCCGGCGTCACTGCGCCGCTCGGAGAGGAACGCCAGCAACTGTTTGCGCGGCTGCTCCTTGGGCACGATGCGGTAGAAAATATTGGGCCGGTCAAAACTCGACAGGAAGCGCTCGGCGTTCTGCAAATGCAGGCGCTCGACGATCTCTTCGCGGGTACGCTTGTCGGCGGTGGCGGTAAGCGCGATACGCGGCACATCGGGAAACAGTTCGGCCAATTGGCCAAGCTGCAGGTATTCGCGCCGGAAATCGTGACCCCACTGCGACACACAGTGCGCTTCGTCGATGGCGAACAGGGCGATTTCCAGGCTCTGCAAAAAAGCCAGCATGCGTGGTTGCACCAGGCGCTCCGGCGCCAGGTAAAGCATTTTCACCTCGCCACGCTTGATGCGTGCGGCCAGGTCGCGCTGCTGCTCGGCGCTGAGAGTGGAGTTCAACGACGCGGCGGCGACACCGAGTTCTTCAAGGGTGGCGACCTGATCGTCCATCAACGCAATCAGCGGCGACACCACTACGGCCAGGCCATTGCGCAACAACGCCGGCACCTGGAAGCACAACGACTTGCCGCCACCGGTAGGCATCAGCACCAGGGCATCGCCGCCACTGGCCACGCGCTCAATGATCGCACCCTGGCGGCCACGAAAACTGTCGTAGCCGAAGATGTCCTTGAGGACGCGTTGAGCCTGCTCGAGCATGTAAAACTCCAAAATGGTGCCGAAATCCCTCTATACAGGCTGGCCGAAAAAATCCGCGTTCACGAAAAATAATCCGTAAGCGAAGTTTTCCCGGATTGGCGCTGGGCCTGCAGGGGCATCACAAAACGCGGCAGTATACCCGAGCGTTATCCACCAAAGGGCGCGACTGACGAATAGACGCACCACGCTAAAACCGGGCAAATATGCCGTGCGGCTGGCCTGGGCGCTCAAGAAAGCCTAGAATTCAGCATCGTTTATTCCCAAGGTAGCCCTTCAATGTCCTTCGCTGAGCAACTAACCCGCCTGCAAGCCTTCCTCGACGCCGATGAGCTGCATGACGAGGCGCTGGACTACGTGGCCGCCCACGGCTACCTGACCGCCCTGTCGATCTGCTCCGACCCCGTCCCGGACCGTGAATGGATCGACGCGCTGTTCGCTGAAGAGCCTCACTACAGCGACGACGCCCAGCGCGCAGAAATCGAATCCACCCTGCTCGCCCTTAAGGCCCACATCGCACGCCAACTGGCCTCCGACGAAGAGTTCGAGCTGCCGTGCGAGCTGGACCTGGGCGACGATCCGGATGACTCCGACCTGCGCGGCTGGTGCATCGGCTTCATGGAAGGCGTGTTCCTGCGCGAAGCCGCCTGGTTCGAAACCGCCGAAGAAGAAGTCAGCGAAATGCTGCTGCCGATCATGGTCGGTTCGGGCCTGTTCGAAGAGGAAGCAGAGTTCTCCGACATCGCCGCTGACGCCAACCTGATGGACGACATGATCGTGCAGATCCCGGAAGCCCTGACCGCGCTGTACCTGCTGTGCAACGCGCCTGACGAAAAACCGGCGATCCTCAAACCACGTCACCACTGAGTCGCTTGCCCGTGGACCCCATGGGCAACCGTCCACTGCTCCTGCGCTATGCGCTGCTGGCCATCGGCTGGCTAAGCGTAGCGCTGGGAGTCATCGGTATTTTCCTGCCGGTATTGCCAACCACACCCTTTTTGCTACTCGCCGCCGCCTGCTTCGCTCGCAGCTCCCCGCGCTTCTACCACTGGCTGGTGGAACACCCGCGCCTGGGGCCCTGGGTGCGCGATTACCTGGACGGCAATGGCATCCCGCTCAAAGGCAAGGTTTACGCCATTGGCTTGATGTGGTTGAGCATCTCGATCTCCTGCTACCTGGTGCCACTGCCGTGGGCACGGGGCTTTATGCTGACCAGTGCGGTGCTGGTGACGATCTACATCTTGCGTCAGAAAACCCTGCCGCCACGCTGAGCGCCGCCTGCGACATTCGATCCCACACGACCTTGGTCGACACTGACTAACACCAGGCATCATGCGAGACTGTCCAACCGGGCCTGGAATGCCCGGGTGTTCTTATGCTCGGAGTTACCATGACGCTGTCCAGCGGGCTGATCGCCGCCGTTGCCCTGGCCTATATGGCCACCATGTTTGCCATCGCCTTTTACGGTGACCGCCGCCATGCGCCGCTGCCGCCGCGCGTGCGTGCCTGGGTGTATAGCCTGTCGCTGGCGGTGTACTGCACCAGTTGGACCTTCTTCGGCGCCGTAGGCCAAGCGGCCGAACAACTGTGGGCGTTCTTGCCGATCTACCTGGGACCTGTGCTGTTGCTGGTACTGGCACCCTGGGTGCTGCAGAAGATGATCCTGATCAGCAAGCAGGAAAACATCACCTCCATCGCCGACTTTATCGCCGCCCGCTACGGCAAGTCCCAGTCCCTGGCGGTGGTGGTGGCGCTGATTTGCCTGGTCGGCGTGCTGCCCTATATCGCGCTGCAGCTCAAAGGTATCGTGCTGGGTGTGAACCTGCTGATCGGCGCCGGCCCCGACACCACCGGCACCCGCGCCCAGGACACGGCCTTGATTGTGTCGCTGGTATTGGCGCTGTTTACCATCGTGTTCGGTACACGCAACCTCGATGCCACCGAACACCACCGCGGTATGGTGTTGGCGATTGCCTTTGAGTCGCTGGTCAAGCTGTTCGCTTTTCTCGCCGTCGGTGCGTTTGTCACCTACGGCTTGTACGACGGTTTCGGCGACCTGTTCAGCCAGGCCATGCTCGCCCCGCGCCTGGAGGAGTACTGGAAAGAGACCATCAACTGGCCATCGATGGTGGTACAGACCGGCGTCGCCATGATGGCGATCATCTGCCTGCCACGACAATTTCATGTGACGGTGGTGGAGAACATCGACCCCCAGGATTTACGCCTGGCCAAGTGGGTATTCCCGGCTTATTTGATTCTCGCGGCACTCTTCGTGGTGCCCATCGCCCTGGGTGGCAAGATGCTGCTGCCCAGCTCGGTGCTGCCGGACTCCTATGTGATCAGCCTGCCAATGGCCGAGGCCCATCCTGCCCTCGCCGTGCTGGCATTCATTGGCGGTGCATCGGCGGCCACTGGCATGGTGATCGTGGCGAGCATCGCCTTGTCGACCATGGTCTCCAACGACATGCTGCTGCCCTGGCTATTGCGGCGTTCCAGCGCCGAGCGGCCATTCGAAGTCTTCCGTCACTGGATGCTGTCGGTACGCCGGGTGAGCATTGTGATCATCCTGCTGCTGGCGTACGTGAGCTACCGCTTGCTGGGCTCTACCGCCAGCCTGGCGACCATCGGCCAGATCGCCTTTGCCGCTGTGACCCAGCTGGCCCCGGCGATGCTCGGCGCACTCTATTGGAAGCAGGCCAACCGACGTGGCGTGTTTGCCGGCTTAGCCACCGGTACCTTCCTGTGGTTCTACACCTTGGTGCTGCCGGTGACGGCCAAAAGCCTGGGCTGGTCGCTCAACCTTTTCCCCGGCCTGACCTGGATGCACTCCCACCCGTTCGGGCTGTCGGTCACCTCGCTGACCCTGGGCACCGTGTTCTCCCTGGCAGGTAACTTCACCCTCTTCGTGTGGGTGTCGATGCTGTCGCGCACACGGGTTTCCGAGCACTGGCAGGCAGGCCGTTTTATCGGCCAGGAAATCAGCCAACGTGCGAGTGCGCGCTCCATGCTGTCGGTGCAGATCAGCGACCTGCTCAGCCTGGCGGCACGCTTCGTCGGGGAAGAACGGGCCCAGCAGAGTTTTATTCGCTTCGCCTATCGCCAGGGCAAAGGCTTCAACCCCAACCAGAATGCCGATAACGATTGGATCGCCCACACCGAACGCTTGCTGGCGGGCGTACTCGGCGCCTCCTCGACGCGGGCGGTGGTGAAAGCGGCAATCGAAGGGCGGGAAATGCAGCTGGAGGACGTGGTCCGTATCGCCGACGAAGCCTCGGAGGTGCTGCAGTTCAACCGCGCCCTGCTGCAAGGCGCCATCGAGAACATCACCCAGGGCATCAGCGTGGTGGACCAGTCGCTCAAGCTGGTGGCCTGGAACCGGCGTTACCTGGAACTGTTCAACTACCCGGACGGCTTGATCAGCGTGGGCCGGCCAATTGCAGACATCATTCGCTACAACGCCGAGCGCGGCCTGTGTGGCCCTGGCGAAGCGCAAGTGCACGTGGCGCGTCGCCTGCACTGGATGCGCCAGGGGCGTGCGCACACCTCCGAGCGCCTGTTCCCCAATGGCCGAGTGATCGAGTTGATCGGCAACCCGATGCCCGGCGGCGGGTTTGTCATGAGCTTCACCGACATCACCGCGTTCCGCGAAGCCGAACAAGCGCTGACCGAAGCCAACGAGGGCCTTGAGCAGCGGGTGACCGAGCGCACCCATGAACTGTCGCAACTGAACGTGGCCCTCACCGACGCCAAGGGCGTGGCCGAATCCGCCAGCCAGTCGAAGACCCGGTTCCTGGCGGCCGTGAGCCATGACCTGATGCAGCCGCTGAACGCTGCGCGACTGTTTTCCGCCGCCCTCTCCCACCAGGCCGATGGCCTGTCCGGCGAGGCACGGCAGTTGGTGCAGCATCTGGACAGCTCACTGCGCTCGGCTGAAGACTTGATCAGTGATTTGCTGGATATTTCGCGCCTGGAAAACGGCAAGATCAATCCACAACGCCAGCCCTTTGTCCTTAACGAGTTGTTCGACACCCTGGGCGCAGAATTCAAGGCGTTGGCCCAGGAGCAACACTTGCGCTTTCGCTGGCGCGGCAGCCGTTTGCGAGTGGACAGCGACATCAAGCTGCTGCGGCGGATTTTGCAGAACTTTCTGACCAATGCCTTCCGTTATGCCGACGGCCCGGTACTGCTAGGCGTACGTCGCCGCAAGGGCGAACTCTGCCTGGAGGTCTGGGACCGCGGCCCTGGCATTGCGCCGGATAAACAAAAGGTGATCTTCGAAGAGTTCAAGCGCCTGGACAGCCACCAGACCCGTGCCGAAAAAGGCCTGGGCCTGGGCCTGGCGATTGCCGACGGCCTGTGCCGCGTACTGCGCCATCGCCTGAGCGTACGCTCCTGGCCCGGCAAAGGCAGCGTCTTCAGCGTGTGCGTGCCGCTGGCCCGCAACCAGGCCAGCGTGCAACCCAAGGCGCCCACAGAAACCGGCCTGCCCTTGAGTGGCGCACGGGTGCTGTGCGTGGATAACGAAGACAGCATCCTGATCGGTATGCGCAGCCTGCTCACGCGCTGGGGCTGTGAAGTCTGGACGGCCGCCAACCAGGCCGAATGCGCGGCACTGCTGGCCGACGGTATCCGCCCGCAACTGGCGTTGGTGGATTACCACCTGGACCACGGCGAAACCGGCACCGAGTTGATGGGCTGGCTGCGTGCGCAACTGGCCGAGCCGATTCCCGGCGTGGTGATCAGCGCCGATGGCCGCCCGGAGATGGTGGCCGAGGTGCATGGGGCAGGGTTGGATTACTTGGCCAAGCCGGTGAAGCCGGCGGCGTTGCGGGCGCTGTTGAGCAGGCATTTGCCCCTATAACGGGGCCGTATTCGATCTATTTGTGGGAGCGGGCTTGCTCGCGAAAGCGGTATTTCAGTTTTAGATGCGCTGACTGACACGATGACTTCGCGAGCAAGCCCGCTCCCACAATTTAGGCCCCTATTTATTCCGGGAGATGCGCCACGCCATCCGAATCGGTCATCGCCCGCTCCAGCAGATCCGCCGGCAAGCTCTTACTGGCGCGGGCACCCAGTAACCTTAGTTGCTCGGTACGGCTGACCAGGTTCCCACGCCCATCCGTCAGCTTGTTGCGCGCCGCGCTGTAGGCCTTGTCCAACTGTTGCAGCCGGTTGCCCACCTCGTCCAAGTCCTGGATAAACAGCACGAACTTGTCATACAGCCAACCGGCACGCTCGGCAATTTCCCGTGCGTTCTGGCTCTGGCGTTCCTGCTTCCACAGGCTGTCGATCACGCGCAGGGTGGCGAGCAAAGTCGTGGGGCTGACGATTACGATATGGCGGTCGAAGGCTTCCTGGAACAGGTTGGGCTCGGCCTGCAATGCCGCAGAAAAGGCAGCCTCGATCGGTACGAACAGCAGCACGAAATCCAGGCTGTGCAACCCCTCCAGGCGCTTGTAGTCCTTGCCGGCCAAGCCTTTGACATGATTGCGCAGGGACAGCACGTGTTGCTTCAAGGCGGCCTGGCCAATCACCTCGTCATCCGCCGCGACGTACTGTTGATAGGCGGTCAAGCTGACCTTGGAGTCGACCACCACCTGCTTGTCGCCCGGCAACATGATCAGCACGTCGGGCTGGAAACGCTCGCCATCCGGGCCTTTGAGGCTGACCTGGGTCTGGTACTCACGGCCCTTCTCCAGGCCCGCGTGCTCCAGCACCCGCTCAAGAATCAGCTCACCCCAGTTGCCCTGGGTTTTCTGACCCTTGAGGGCGCGGGTCAGGTTGGTAGCTTCGTCCGACAGACGCAGGTTCAATTGCTGCAGGCGCTCAAGCTCTTTGGCCAGGGAAAAGCGCTCACGGGCTTCGTTCTGATAGCTTTCTTCGACACGTTTCTCGAAGGACTGGATACGTTCCTTGAGCGGGTCCAGCAGTTGACCGAGGCGTTCCTGGCTGGTTTCGGCAAAGCGTTGCTCACGCTCGTCGAAGATCTTGCCGGCCAACTCGGCAAATTGCGCACGCAGCTCGTCCCGTGAGCCTTGCAGGTCAGTGAGGCGTTGCTGATGACTCTCTTGCTGCTCGCGCAATTCGGCGCTCAGGGCAGCGGCCAAGGCGTCGAGACGACGCAGTTCGGCTTCCTTGGCGCTGCGGTCGAGGTTCCAGGCGTGCGCGGCATCGCGGGCGTTATCGCGGTCGATCTGCAACAGCTCGACTTCACGGCGCAGCGCCGCCAGGTCAGCTTGCTTGGCGGCATTGGCCTGGCTCAGGTCGCTGATCTCATCGCGGCTGGCGTCCAGTTGGGCGGCGAGCCCTTCCTGGGCCAGTTGCGCGGTTGCCAGGCGTTCTTCCAGCAGCTCCCAGCCGGTGGTGCGTGCGGTCAGGCGCCGCTGGAGTTGCCAGCACAGCGCCAGTAGCGGCACGGCTGCGCCCACAAGACCTAAGGCAATACTGGTCCAGTCAAACACCATAGCCATTTCTGCCATCACCGAAAAAGATCAAGGGTAACCAAGCCTAAGGCCGGAGGACAGCTCAGTCTTCGACCTGGCCCAGTTCGCGCTGGGCGCGACGGTCGCCGGCGCGAGCCGCCGAACGCAACAAATCGTGGCCGATGCGCCGGTCACGGGCATTTCCGCACTCGCGGCACATCAGTAGGCCAAGACGGCTCTGAGCGGCCACCACGCCTTCGCGGGCGGGCTGCTTGAGCAAGCGTCCGGCAAGATGCTTGATATTGGTGCTCTGCCCAAGGCGCGGGCTGTCGAGCAGCCACAAAGCGACCTTCAAGGAAAAACGCTTGGGTGCGGTAACAGTTTGGGGTGTGTCGGTAACAGAAGGTGATACTGAGCGAAACTTCATAAAGCACTGTGGGGCAGAACGGAAGGCGCGCCACTCTACTCTTTTTTTCGTACAGGTAAAGCTGAAAAAACCGTGCACGCCCGTCCTAGAGCAAGCGCTCGGGACAATCCACAGAAGCTGTGGATAACTCAGTGGACAACCACCCTTGAACAGGCGCAAAGCCCCATGGAACGGGGGCCGCAGTCAAACTGACGATTTTTTCACCAATAAAAAAAAGCGAGATTTTTCATTGACTTAAATTTTGATTACAGGCAAATGGGCGCACTTGCACACCAGTGACAGCAGGGTTACACCCTTGGCCATAAATGTGCACAAGTCCCGATCGACTGGTTATATAGTCGGCGTTTTTTGATTCAACACCGGTTAAACATGTTACTGACCGGGCAAACCCGAGGGCTTTTCAAATCCGCCTCGGCTCGCCACACTGCGCCACCGACAATGCAAACCAGTAGGGCCGATGAAAGGAATTCTGTTATTCGCCGGGCTGCTACTGGCCATCTGCGCGATCTCCCTGGGAATCAATGCCGCGCTCCCCTCTCCGGACGGCGCACTGTTCGCCATTGCTATCTTGCTGTCAGCCGCCTTTACCGCCGTGATCCTGTGCATCGAACTCAGTGACGGAAGGATCAATGACATGCGCGAGGTGATCCACATGATCGAGACCGGCCAGTCCTTGCGACTGACGCTCGCCGCCTACGGGCTGGGGTGCGCACTGGCCGCGTCCATGACCGTGCTGGTCTATCGCGAGTTGCTCGGCGGCTGATTGAAGTTTTTTTGCAGTCGGCCTTCCCTTCCCTGTTTCAATCCGTTACTATCCGCGGCGTTAGTACCAAGCTGAAAGTCAATTCTGGTCGAACACGTCCCCTGAACCACATGGGATCGGCCACCTCGATGGTTTCCAGGTATTCCTTGCGACGACACAGCCTTTGAACAAGCAAAGGGTGTCGCGAAGTTCCAATACTCTGACCGAACCAACCTGCAAATTGATCAGGATCTTCACCCCGGGCCCAGAACCTTTGCCCTTGTTGTGTTGCCTGCCCTCCTAAGTACCTACCTGCCAGCCCAAGCGCGCCTAATTTAATAGCGCTTCAAACTGGCTGCTTTGTTCCAGTCGGGTTCTTCGTTTGATCAATGGTGATCAGCGTTACTGGAACGTTTTAACGTTGCACGGTTCTTATCCGTGTCATTTGTAGGAACACCAATAATATGAACGCTCAAATCCACACTCAGGATGCCATTCGCACCCTCACCAACGCTTTTGCCCCAATGAACTGCCTGATCATGGCTGCTCGCAAAGGCTGCTTCAGCTTCACCCTGGTCAACGAACACGGCATCGCTCGTCACAGCGAACGCCTGTACCCCGATCAATACTCCAGCGCAGAACCGCTGCAGGCTGTGATCGATCGTACCCGTCAGGCACTGACTGCCTGATCGACCCGCGTCGCTGAAACCTCAAAAACCCTGTTTGAATAACAGGTTTTTTTATTGCCTGGAACTTGGCCCTGAGTCCGCCGGGCTAAGTACAAATGGATATAAACGTTATAACCGGTTGCAGAAGATGTTTTAAAAACAGTCCTTTACATCGTGAATATGACACTACACTTCAACTCAAGCGGCGTGATCCGCTTACGACGGGCCTGAGATCCGATTCACCGCTGCCAAGCTCCCCTTCTCAGGCTCGTCCACTCTTTGCAAGGACTGAGGCTCGTATGGGTATTGCCGCCAGTGAATTGTGTCGTTATGTGATCAGGCCGACGCTGATGTACCTCGGCCGCCACAGCTCGACAGCCGAATCCCTGCTGCTGGGCATTGCCGCCAGCCAGTCAGAACTGGGCTCGGCGCTGCATGACCGCCGCGGCCATGGCCTCTACAGCATCACCGAACCACGCCACCGCGCCCTCTGGGATAACTACCTGGCGCTGGACCCGGAACGCGCCAGCCTGGTGCGCGGGCTGGCCAGCCAACATGCGTTCCTCAGCGCGCCCCAGTTGGAGCTGACGGTAAACCTGCGCTACGCCACCGCGATCGCCTGGTTGCTGGTGGAACAACATCGTCCTGCCCTGCCCGCACCCGGCGATGTACTGGCCATGGCGCGTATCTGGAAAGAAATATTCCACCCCCAGGGCCGCCTGCGAGATTTCACCCAAGCCTGGCAAACCTGTGTAATCCCAATGAAACAGGCAGCTTGCTGACCGGGCAAATTGCAAGATTCGCCAAAAAACGGCAATTTTGGTCGGATTGTCCTACAAAAACGCTCTATCTCCTGCATTACAGCCTATAGCGCGATGTGAAATTTATTGATACTTTCCGCAGCGGTGATCACACGGAGTTCTAATAATGAAAAAAGTAATGCTCAAGACCACACTTAGCCTCGCCGTTGCCATGGCATCCTCCCAACTGTTCGCCAGCGGCTTTGCCCTCAACGAACAGAGCGTGAGCGGGATGGGTACCGGTTTCGCAGGTCGCTCTTCTTCTGCCGATGATGCGAGCACTGTGTTCGGTAACCCTGCCGGTATGGCACGTCTGGAAGGCCAACAGATCACCGGTGGCGTTGCAGCCATTGATGCCTCCACCGATATCAGCAATGTCAGCGGCCGCTCCGCTGGCAGCAACAAAGGCGATATGGTGCCTTTCACCGCCGTGCCTTTCGGTTTCTACACCAATAAACTCAACGACCAGTGGGCTGTCGGCTTCGGCGTCTATGCGCCGTTCGGCCTGGTGACTGACTACGAAAGCGGCTTCCAGGGCCGTGGCTTTGGCAGCAAGAGCGAAGTGAAAGTCATCACCTTGCAACCGACCGTCAGCTACGCCTTCAACGACCGCGTTTCCGTGGGTTTTGGCCCGACCATCAACCGCATCGCCGGTACCCTGGAATCGGACCTGACGCTGAACCCTCGCGCGCCAGACACCAATATCAAGATCAAGGGTGACGACACCGCGCTGGGCTTCAACATCGGCGTGCTGGTTCAAGCCACCGATACCACCCGTGTCGGCCTGACCTACCACTCCAAGGTCAGCTACAAGCTGGAAGGCCACACCGAAGTCACCGCACCGACCGCGACCTCGCCGTTCCTGCGCAGCAACCGCTATGACGCGTCGCTGAAAATCGACACACCTGAGTCCTACGACCTGTCCGTCACTCAAGACCTGACCGACGCGTGAAAACTCTACGCCGGTGCGACCTGGACACGCTGGAGCCGCCTGAAAGACATCACCGTCAAGAACGAAGGCGTCAGCGGCGCTACCGGCGGCGCGCTTGCCCCAGGCCTGGTCAGCACAATCAAGGAAGACCAGAACTGGCACGACACCTGGGCCTACGCCGTGGGTACCTCGTACCAGCTCACCAAACAGGTGGTGCTGCGTACCGGCTTGACGTTTGACCAGTCGCCCACCAACAACACGGATCGCTCACCGCGCATCCCGACCGGCGACCGTACTATCTTCAGCCTGGGCCTGGGCTACCAGGTCATGGATAACATGACCATCGACCTGGCCTACTCTTACCTGAAGGAAGAGGACGTCAAGATTTCGCGCTCCAACCAATTGGCCAGCTACAACGCCAAGTATGAAAACAGCGCCAACGGTTTCGGCTTGGGCATGACCTACAAGTTCTAACCGCAGTCGTATAAAAAAGCCCCGCTCTCCTGTGAAGGAGGCGGGGCTTTTGTTTGGCTGGCGATCAGGGTTTGGAAGCCAATGCCTGTTCCACCGCCTTGATCAGCTCCGGACTGTCCGGCTTGGTCAGGCTGGAAAAACTGGCCACAACATTGCCCTGGCGATCTACCACGTACTTGTAGAAGTTCCACTTGGGCGCGGCGTCGGCCTGCTGTGCAAGCACCTTGAACAGGTGCACCGCATCCGGCCCCTTGACCTTCTGCGGCTCGGTCATGGTGAAGGTCACGCCATAGTTCACGTAGCAGACCTTGGCGGTTTCCTCCCCGGTCTTGGCTTCCTGCTTGAAGTCATCGGACGGCACGCCGATCACTTCCAGGCCTTGGCCCTTGTAGCGCTGATATAACGCTTCCAGGCCTTTGAACTGGGGGGCAAAGCCGCAGAAGCTCGCCGTGTTGACGATCACCAAGGGTTTGCCAGCGAATTGCTGGCACAGGTCGATGGATTCCTTGGCCCGCAGCTTGGGCAATTGGCCCTCCAGTAACGGCGGGCAACTGGCGGCCATCGCCACGCTGCCAATAGCCATCAGGACGGGTACAGCGAGCCAGCGCATCTGCATGTCAAAAGTCCTTGAGTCGGTTCAGACCCACAACTTAGCAGATCGCCATGCCCAGTTGCATCAATGCCAGGCCGCCCCGCTGCCAGCCCCACCAAGCCAGCAGCAACAACCCCAGCCCCACAGCCAACAGCATAAGACGCGCTGTCATGCTCATGCCGCCTCCATCTGCGCCTGAATGCGCGCCACCGGCCGCTCACGCACTGGCCAATTCAGCGCGGCGGCGAGCAGGCTGAGTAAAATTGCGACCTGCCAGATCAAATCGTAGCTGCCGGTTCGGTCATAGACCACCCCGCCCAGCCACCCACCGAGGAACGAACCAAGCTGGTGGAACAGGAACACAATCCCGCCGAGCATCGAGAGGTTGCGCACCCCAAACAGGGTCGCGACGGTGCCATTGGTCAGCGGCACCGTGGACAACCACAGGAATCCCATCGCCATGCCAAACAGATACGCCGTGACTTCGGTGACCGGCACCCACAGGAACAGCACAATCACCACCGCCCGCAACAGATACAAGCCGGTGAGCAGGCGCGGCTTGGACATGCGGCCACCAAGCCAACCGGCGGTGTAGGTTCCGAACACATTGAACAGCCCAATCAAGGCCAGCACCGTCGTGCCCACCGAGGCCGGCAGATGCTGGTCAACCAGGTAGGCCGGCAAATGCACACCGATGAAAACCACTTGGAAACCGCACACAAAAAAGCCGAAGGACAGCAACCAGAAGCCGGAGTGGGAGCAGGCCTCTTTCAGCGCTTCGCCCAGGGTTTGCTGGCCCACCGTGACCGCCAGCGGACGGTCCTTGAGCATGGCGACCAGCGGCAGGATCAGGGCCACCATCAAGCCCAGCGCCAGCAGCGCTGCCGACCAGCCGAGCCAACCAATCAAGCCGAGGGTGCCGGGCACCATGGCGAACTGACCAAACGAGCCGGCCGCGCTGGCAATACCCATGGCCATGCTGCGTTTTTCGGGCGCTACGGCGCGGCCAACCACGCCGAGAATCACCGAGAACGAAGTGCCAGACAGGCCGATGCCAATCAGCAAACCTGCGCTCAACGACAATGACCAGGCAGAGTCGGACATGCCCATCAGCACCAGGCCGACGGCGTACAACACCCCGCCCACAAACACGGCCTTGGTCGCGCCGAAACGGTCGGCCAAGGCCCCGGTAAACGGCTGCGCCAAGCCCCAGATCAGGTTCTGCAAGGCGATGGCAAAGGCAAAGGTTTCACGCCCCCAACCGAATTCGCTGCTCATCGGCGCCAGGAACAGGCCAAAGCCATGCCGTACGCCCAAGGACAACGCCAGGATCAGCGCACTGCCTAAAAGGACCCAACCACTGGTGCGCCACATCGAGGTCATTTCTTATTCTCCGTTCGCGGGTATATACCCGCTTGTAGTCGAACAAACCGCCTTTCAGGCGAGTTCATCCAGCAAGGCCAACAACATTTCGCGCTTTTCGGCGCCGAGCTTATCAATCAGTTTCTGTTGCGCTGCTTCCCACGCCGGCAACGCAGCGGCTAGCCGTTCATGGCCGGCGTCAGTCAACACCACCAGGCGGTTGCGCAAATCGTCACCCTCGACCAACTGCACGAGCCCCTCACCTTCCAGGACGCGCAGGTTGCGCCCCAGCGTGCTGCGATCCAGGCCCATGGCGTCCGCCAGGCTGGAGATGCTCGGTTGATCGAGGCGCTGCAGGTTGCACAACAGAGAATACTGGGCAACGTTGATCCCGAAGCCGTCGAGAGCGCCGTCGTAGTGCCTGCTGACGCCACGAGCGGCACGTCGCAGGTTGGTGCATAAACATTGGGAGGCAAGCATAGAGCGTGTATATACCCGGAGTTAACCAATTGCAAGAAAGCGTTACAACGCCAGCCCGACCAGCACCGCAACTTCAAGCAGCTCCAGCAGTGCGCCAGCGGTGTCGCCCGTGGTGCCGCCCAGACGCTTGACCATCAACTGGCGCAGCCACACAAAACACAGGGCCGCCAGCAACACCGCGATGCCGCCGCTGAAACCGCCGATCAGAATGCAGGCCAAGCCGCTGAGGATCAGCACCTGTTGGCCGACAATTCGCGGCAGATGGTCTGACAGTGCCTGGCCCAATCCACCCGCCCGCACATAGCGCGTGGTGAGAAACAGCGCCAGCATCGAAGCGCGTCCGATCAGGGGCGCCAGGATCAAGGCGGCGCCATTGTCTTGTTCGATCAATGCCACCAGCGCACTGAACTTCAGCAGCAGCACCAGCCCCAGGGTGACCACCGCAATCGGGCCGCTGCGCGGGTCTTTCATGATGCTGAGGGTGCGCTCCCGGTCGCCAAAGCCACCCAGCCAGGCATCGGCGCTGTCGGCCAGGCCGTCCAGGTGCAGGCCACCGCTGAGCAACACCCAGGCTGTGAGCAGCAACGCCGCGTGCAACAGCAACGGGGCGCCCTGTAACACTTGGTTGAGGCCCCATAACAGCACGCCGAACAGCAACCCAACCAACGGATAAAACAGCAACGAACGGCCCAGCTCTTGAGGCTGCGGCATGCCCGGCAAGCGAATGGGCAGGCTGCTGAGAAATTGCAGGGCGATCCAGAACGGCAGCATCGTCAGCGTCCTTCCTTCAACACGCCATCAGCCTCAACCTGCAGGCCGAACAAGGCGCCGTGGCCAACTTCGACATTCAGCAGTTGCTCACGGGGCAACCCTCGCGCCTTGGCCAGCAGTAGGCGCATTACACCACCATGGCTGATCAACAGCACGCGCTGGCCAGCATAGGCCTGATGCAGCCGGACGACAGCGCCAAGCACGCGCTCGGAAAACTGGATGACAGGCTCGCCTTCCGGCGGCGTGAAGCTATAGGGGTTGGCCCAGAACAAGCCCAGCCCTTCGGCATCGGTGTCCATCAACGCGGCCGCGCTCTGCCCTTCCCAGGCGCCAAAGTGAAGCTCCTGCAGGTCAGGCTCGAGACTCACCGGCACATCGAGCTGTGCCCCCAACGCCTGGGCGAACAGAGCGCAGCGTTGCAACGGTGAGCTGATCAGCCGATCCCACGGCCCTTGCCTCACCACTGCGTCGCGCATCTGCTGCCAGCCGTTGGCGGTCAGCGCATCGTCCAGGCTGCCACGCAGGCCGCCGCCCAGCTCGGTTTCGCCGTGGCGCAGCAGGTCCAGGCGCAAAGTCATGCGGGGCGGTCCGCTACGGCGGCTTCGGCGAAGGTCGCCATCTGCCCGTGCAGCGCACACGCCAAGCGCAACAACGGCACCGCCAACGCCGCGCCGCTGCCTTCGCCCAGGCGCAGGCCCAGTTCCAGCAACGGTTGCGCATCGAGGCTGTGCAGCACATGACGATGGCCCGGCTCGGCACCTCGATGGCCGAACACCAACCATTCGCGGCACGCCGGGTTCAAGCGCACCGCCACCAGTGCGGCCACGCTGCAGATGAACCCATCCACCAGCACCACGATGCCTTCCTGGGCGCAGGCCAGGTAGGCGCCAACCAAGGCAGCAATTTCAAAACCGCCGAGATTGAACAGGGTTTGCAACGCATCGCTGCGCTGGCCGGCGTGCAACGCCAAGGCGCGCTCAATGACCGCGACCTTGTGGCTGACCCCTGCGGCATTCAAACCGGTGCCAGGGCCTGTGAGGTCAGTGACCTGGCAATCCAGCAATGCGCAGGCCAAGGCACTGGCGGCAGTGGTATTGCCGATGCCCATCTCACCGCCGATAAAGAGTTGCGCGCCGCTTTCCAGGGCACGGCGTGCGCTGTCTCGTCCAGCTTGCAAGGCCAACTGCCCTTGGGCTTGGGTCATCGCCGGGCCATGCACGAAATTAGCCGTGCCCGCGCCGATATTCAGGTGACGAACGCCGGGCAAATCCAGGGACGGCGTGACCGTGCCGAGGTCAATCACTTCCAATTGCGCTTCCAGTTGCCGCGCCAACACGCTGATCGCCGCGCCACCGGTAACAAAGTTTTGCAGCATCTGCCCGGTGACCTCCTGGGGAAACGCCGACACACCTTCAGCAACCACACCGTGATCGCCGGCAAAAATCGCGATCCATAGGTGATCCACCGACGGTTTGACCTGGCCCTGCAAACCCGCCAGCTGCACCGCCAGCGCCTCCAACTGGCCGAGGGAGCCGGCGGGCTTGGTCAACTGCTGCTGGCGCGCCAGCGCCTGTTCGTGGGCCGTGGTATCCACCGCCTTGCAGGGGTTGAGCCACCAGGAATCGGTCATAACGCAGTACCTTTCAAAGTCAGGGGCAGGCCGGCAACCGTCAGCACAACGCGCTGACA
Source organism: Pseudomonas sp. AM4(2022) (assembly GCF_036346515.1). Taxonomy (NCBI): domain Bacteria; kingdom Pseudomonadati; phylum Pseudomonadota; class Gammaproteobacteria; order Pseudomonadales; family Pseudomonadaceae; genus Pseudomonas; species Pseudomonas sp. AM4(2022). The sequence goes on along the minus strand of NZ_JAOTNW010000004.1, from coordinate 188,803 downwards.
TTGCTCGGCCAAGGCTTGATGCAGCCAACCGGCTTCATCCACATAACGACGAGTCAACTCGCCCAGCGGCACGACACCCAGGCCGGTCTCGTTGCTGACAAAAATAATTTCCCCCGGCAGCGAGGCCAGGGTTTGCAACAGTTGACCACGCTCGGATGCAAGGCGAGCCGGGTCTTCGAGCATCAGAAGATTGGTGAGCCATAAGGTCAGGCAATCCACCAGCAGGCAGCGATCAGTGGCGGCGTTTTCCTGTAGCACACGCGCCAGGTCGATGGGCTCTTCAACCAGGCCCCAATGGTCGGGGCGACGCTGGCGGTGCAGCGCGACGCGCTCGCTCATCTCACCGTCGAGCGGTTGGCTGGTGGCGATATAAATGACGGCAAGCCCGCTCTCTGCGGCAAGCTTTTCGGCCAGGCGGCTCTTACCCGAACGGGCACCGCCGAGGATCAATTGATACATGCAAAGGCCCCTGGCAAACAATGTGGGAGCGGGTTTGCTCGCCAATAGGGTGTGTCAGTGAATGCACCCATGGCTGATCCATCGCATTCGCGAGCAAGCCCGCTCCCACAGTTAGATTGTGATGCGCCAGGTGAACATGAGGCGACCGCCAGGGCGCTATCGCAGGCAAGCCAGCTCCCACAGCTGGACCGTGTGAACACCGTCAGATCCCACATAGCTTGCGCAACAAATCGGTGTCCAAGTGATGCTCCACCAAGTCCGCCAGCCGCTCGATATCGCGCTCGCGCAAGCCGTGATAATCCACCTCTTGCACATCCTGCAATCCAGCCCAACGCAGCAACGCACTGCACGCCGCCGGAGTCTCGAACAACCCATGCAGGTAGGTGCCTAGAATTTGCCCATCGGCGCTCTGCGCGCCATCGCTGCGGCCATCGTCCAGCAGCACCGCAGCGTTGGATAAGGCAGCGCCGGAGGTCACCCCCGCATGGATTTCATAACCGCTGACTGCGGCATCTTCAAACACCAGGCGTCCACGCACATTGCGCAGTTGTTTCTCTTGTTCCAGGGTGGTGCTGAACGCCAGCAACCCAAGGCCATCACTGGAGCCCGCGAGCCCTTCCAGGCCCAGCGGGTCATGGACCTGCTCGCCGAGCATCTGCAAGCCGCCGCAGATCCCCAGCACCTTGCCGCCATAACGCAGATGCCGCGCCACGGCGGTGTCCCAACCATTGGCACGCAGATAGGCCAGGTCACTGCGCACGCTTTTCGAGCCCGGCAGGATGATCAGGTCAGCGGCAGGTATCGCCTGGCCCGGTCCGACGAACTGCAAGTCCACCTGGGGGTGCAAGCGCAGCGGGTCGAAGTCGGTATGGTTGCTGATGCGCGGCAGCACCGGCACCACCACCTTGAGCACCTGGGCAGCCTTGTCGATCTGGCGCTGGTCGATGCCGTCCTCCGCCTCCAGGTGCAGGTCCATCACGTAGGGCAGCACGCCGACCACCGGTTTGCCGGTGCGCGCTTCGAGCCAATCCAGCCCGGGTTGCAGCAACGCGATATCGCCGCGAAAACGGTTGATGATGAAGCCCTTGACCCGCGCCTGCTCACTGGGCGACAGCAGGTCCAGGGTGCCGACCAGATGGGCAAACACGCCGCCGCGATTGATGTCCGCGATCAACAGCACCGGGCAGTCCACCGCTTCGGCGAAGCCCATATTGGCAATGTCATTGGCGCGCAAGTTGATCTCGGCCGGTGAGCCCGCGCCTTCGACCATCACCACCGGGTAGGCCTGGCTCAAACGCGTGTGGGAGGCCAGCACCGCTTGCATCGCAATGGCTTTGTAGTCGTGATAGGCCACGGCATTCATGCTGGTGACAGCACGGCCATGGATGATCACTTGGGAGCCGGTGTCGCTGTTGGGCTTGAGCAATACCGGGTTCATGTCGGTGTGGGGCGCCAGGTTGGCAGCCTGGGCCTGCACCGCCTGGGCGCGGCCGATCTCGCCGCCTTCAGCGGTCACCGCGCTGTTGAGCGCCATGTTCTGCGGCTTGAACGGCGCCACCGCGACGCCTTGGCGTACCAACCAGCGACACAGCGCAGTCACCAGGGTGCTTTTACCGGCGTCGGAGGTGGTGCCCTGCACCATCAACGTGGTCATGTGGCGTCCTTGTAGGCGGCCAGGGCTTCGTCAAGGCGCAGCCAGTCGGCCTCGGTGTCGGGCAGGCCCAAGCGCACGCTGCTGTTGTGCACAAACAGGCGCAGCAGGATACCGCGTTGGGCCATGAACTCGTACAGCCGTTCAGCGTGGGGGGTTATCAACCACTGGAACAATGCGCAGCCACCGTGGGGTTGAAGGCCGCGGCGCTCAAGCAACTCGAACAGACGCTGGCCGGCTGCGATGCAACGACTGCGCTGGCGCGCATGCCCGTCGGTATCGCGCAGGCACACTTGGCCCAGCACCCGCGTCGGCCCACTGACGGCCCAGGGTCCGACCTGTTCGGCCAACAGCTTGAGCAACTTGCGCTCGGCCAACACAAAGCCCAGGCGCACGCCGGCCAGGCCGAAGAACTTGCCGAATGAGCGCAGTACGATCAAGCCGACCTGATCGGCATGGCTGGCCAGGCTCAAGTCCGGGGTCACGTCAATGAACGCCTCGTCCACCACCAGCCAGCCACCGCGCTGGGCAAGGCGTGCATGCCAGTCCAGCAGGCGTTGCGGGCTCAGGCTCAAGCCGGTGGGGTTGTTGGGGTTGACCACGACCAGCACGTCGAGGCTGTCGAGAAAGAAGTCGACTTCCTGCTCCTGCACTTCGCGCACCACATAACCGGCACGGCGCCAGGCTTCGGCATGCTCGGCATAGCAGGGCGAAAGCACGCCGACCTTGCCGGAACGACGCAGGCGCGGCAGCAGTTGGATCGCCGCCTGGGAGCCCGGCACCGGCAGCAATGGGGCGGCGCCGTAGTACTCGCTGGCAGCCTTCTCCAAGCCGTCATCGGTTTCCGGCAAGCGCGCCCAGGCACGCAAGGGAATCTCGGGAATCGGCCACGGCCAGGGCGCCAGGCCGCTGGACAAGTCGAGCCAATCCGCTTCGGCAATGCCGTACTCAATCGCGGCCTTACGCAGCCGACCACCATGTTCAAGCATAGATTTGCGCCCCCACGCACAGGACCAGCAGCCACAGCCATACGCCGCGCTGCACCAGTTGCCAGCCGCGATCAATGGAATCGGCGTCGGCCGGCGGGCCTTCGCCCAATGGCGGGCGCTGATGCACCTCGCCGTGATAAATCGCCGCGCCGCCCAGTTCCACACCCAAGGCACCGGCCCCCGCCGCCATCACTGGGCCGGCGTTGGGGCTGTCCCAGGTCGGGCCCTGGGTGCGCCAGCATTTGAGCGCCAGGCGGGTTTTACCCAATAGCGCGTAGGTTAAAGCCACCAACCGCGCAGGAATATAGTTGAGCACATCATCGATCCTGGCAGCTGCCCAGCCAAAGCGCTCAAAGCGCTCATTGCGATAGCCCCACATGGCGTCCAGGGTGTTGCTCAGACGATAGAGCACCACGCCTGGCACACCGGCCACCACAAACCAGAACAACGCGGCGAAAACCGCATCGCTGCCGTTCTCCAGCACCGATTCGGTGGCTGCGCGGGCGACTTCCGTGTGGTCCAGTTCGCTGGTCTGGCGGCTGACCAGGTAACTCACTCGCGTGCGCGCTTCGTCCAGGTCATCACGGCGCAGGGCCTGGGCCACTGGCATCACGTGCTCGCCCAGGCTGCGCATGCCCAGGGCGCAGTACAGCGCCAGGATCTCCAGCAGCCAGCCGATATAAGGTGCCCACGACAACGCCGTGGCCAGCAGGGTCAACGGCACCACCGCGATAAACCATGCGGTCACGCCATGGCTGCGCCAGCCACGCCCACCGGTATTGAAGCGTTGCTCGATGCGCCCGGCGAAATTGCCGAACGCCACCAGCGGATGCCAGCGCCTGGGCTCACCCAGCAGCGCATCCAGCGCCACCGCAGCGACACACAGCAAGGCCACACTCATTGACTCACTCCCCACTTGTTTTCATACAGCATGTCACTTAGCGGCCGCGGCTCGGCCCAGCCTTCAAGCTGCAACATCGGTGCCGGGTAAAATTCGCTCACCGGCCCCAGGCACAACACTGCCAGGGGTTTTGCCCCAGGCGGCAGGCCCAGCAGTTCGGCCAGGGCCTGGGGGTCGAACAGCGAAACCCAGCCCATGCCCACCCCTTCCACGCGCGCTGCCAGCCACAGGTTCTGGATGGCGCAGGAGAGCGAGGCCATGTCCATTTCCGGCAAGGTGCGGCGCCCGAAAATGTGGCGCTCACGGTCGTCCATCAAGGCGGCGACCAATACCTCGGCACAATCGTTGATGCCTTCGACCTTGAGCTTCATGAACGCATCGGAGCGCTCGCCCAATGCTTCGGCTGTGCGTACGCGCTCTTCTTCCACCAACTGTTGAATCTGGCTGCGCAACGAGCGGTCGCTGATGCGGATAAAACGCCACGGCTGCATCAGGCCGACGCTGGGCGCCTGGTGCGCAGCGTGGAGCAGGCGCTGCAGCAGTTCAGGCGCGACACTGCCACCGCTGAAGTGGCGCATGTCGCGGCGTTCGGCGATGGCGCGGTAGACGGCCTGGCGGTCGGCCTCGGGGAAGGCGTTGTCAGTCATGGCCTCATCGGGGGCAAGCCCCCTCCCACATTTGGAATGCATTCCCCTGTGGGAGCTGGCTTGCCTGCGATAGCGGTCTGAAGGTCTGGCGCGAACAACGCGGCCACCGCGCCAGGATTCGACGGAAAATAAAAGTGCACATAGGACGCGGTCATGCGCCCCTGCCGATAGACCGCTTCGGCACCGCGCCCGCCGTTAGGGCTGAGGCCACGGGCAATTGGCTCCCACGTGGTGTTGGTCAAGGAGTGGTGATAGGTATGCCCACGCAGGGTCCCCTCCGGCAGCTCAACGCTTTGAAGAGCCAGGGCCGCGAGTTTCTTCTGCATCACCGCATCGCCTTGCAACAAGCCAACCAGTTCGGCGCGCCTACCCTCCACATCGGTCAAGGAGTCGAGCAAATAGAGCATGCCGCCACATTCAGCGAGCAGCGGCTTGCCAGCGACGTGATGAGCACGAATGGCGTCCAGCATCGAGGTATTGGCCGACAATGCCTGGTGGTGCAGTTCCGGATACCCGCCGGGCAAATAGAGGCTGTCCGCTTCAGGCAATTGGCGATCATGGATCGGTGAGAAGAACTTCAGCTCCGCACCCATCGCCCGCAACAGATCCAGGCTGGCGCCGTAGGTGAAGGCAAAGGCTTCGTCACGGGCCACGGCAATACGCACACCGGCCAGCAAGGGTTCGGCTTCGATCACGTGTGGCGCGGCAAAGGTCACCGGCGGCGGCAGGGCCACTTCGCAACTGCTGCCCAACGCCTGGGCGGCGGCGTCGAGGCGCACGTCGAGGTCATTCAGTTCGCTGGCTTGCACCAGGCCCAGGTGGCGGCTGGGCAGTTCGATGCCGGTCTCGCGGGACAATGCACCGTACCAACGCAAGCCCTCGGTGAGGCTGCCTTCGAGCAATTGCGCATGGCGCAGAGTGCCAACACGGTTGGCCAGCACGCCCGCAAACGGCAGGTCGGGTTGATAGCGCGCCAGCCCCAGGGCCAGGGCGCCGAACGTCTGGGCCATGGCGGTGCCATCGATCACACCCAGCACCGGTACACCGAAGTGCCGCGCCAGGTCAGCGCTGGAAGGCGTGCCGTCGAACAGGCCCATCACGCCTTCGATGAGGATCAGGTCAGCCTCCCCCGCTGCCTCCCAGAGCAGGCGGCGGCTTTCCTGCTCGCCCACCATCCACATGTCCAACTGGTACACCGGCGCGCCACTGGCACGCTCGTGGATCATCGGGTCGAGAAAGTCCGGCCCGCATTTGAACACGCGCACCTTGCGTCCCAGGTTGCGGTGCAAACGCGCCAGCGCGGCGGTGACCGTGGTTTTGCCCTGGCCGGACGCCGGAGCGGCGATCAATACGGCCGGGCAATGACGGGGCTGATTCAAAGTTCGACGCCTTTCTGTGCCTTGATACCGGCCTGGAACGCGTGCTTGAGCATGCCCATTTCGGTGACGGTGTCGCCCATTTCGATCAGCTCAGGCTTGGCGCCACGGCCGGTGACCACCACATGCTGCATGGGCGGGCGAGCTTGCAGGTCGCTGAGTACCTGGTCCAGGTCAAGGTAACCGTGCTTGAGGGCGATGTTCAGTTCGTCCAGCACCACCAAGCCGATGGAGGGGTCATTCAACATGGCCCGGGACACCGCCCAAGCCGCTTCGGCAGCGGCGATATCGCGCTGGCGATCCTGGGTTTCCCAGGTGAAGCCTTCGCCCATCACATGAAACCGTACCTGCTCGGGGAAGCGGCGGAAGAACAATTCTTCGCCAGTGCTGTTACGCCCCTTGATGAACTGCACCACACCGCATTGCATGCCATGGCCCATGGCCCGGGCCAACATGCCGAACGCCGAACTGCTCTTGCCTTTGCCGTTGCCGGTCAGCACCAGCAGCAGGCCGCACTCGTTGGGGGAATTGGCGATGCGCTCGTCAATCACGGCTTTTTTGCGCAGCATGCGCGCCAGGTGGCGCTCGTCGCGGTCGGGGGAATCAGTCATGGCAGCTCTCCGTTGGGGCTGGACAAAAACGGCGGGCAGGAAAAAGAAAAAACAGACAGCCAAGCATCGCCCACCGTGATGCTGTTGGATGATCCAGGCCGGTCTCCGGGCTCATGAGTGGCGCTTTTGATAGAAAGCAGCCGAGGATGCGCCTTCCCATATCGCACGCGATACAGTGGCAAACAGCACCGTCTTGACTCATTTACCGTTGCGGGGGCAGCGCCGGAATCGCGGCTGCACTGTGTACAAGTGCGCTCACTCACCGGCTTCCCTGTTTCACTCTGTCGACGCGCACGCCACAGAGCACCTGGAACAAGCCGCGAAGGTTAGTGGGTTGGGGGTGGAGCGTCAATTAAAGCTGGCCTTGGACTTGAACCATCTGCCGTTCGTGCTTCTCTACCCCTACAGGTATCAAGGAGAAAACCATGCCTAAGACCCGCCTCGCCCTACTGATCATGCTCGCCGGCAGCCTCGCTGCGTGCGGCGAAAGCTCGACCCTGCAGGTCGCCGATGGCACCGGGCCCTCGCCCAAGCTGCCGGAGCCAAACAAGACGCTGATCCCCACCGTCAATATCGCCCCGGCCATCGGCTGGCCCGAAGGCGCCAAGCCCGTCGCTGCCGTCGGTACCCAAGTGGCCGCGTTCGCCGAAGGTCTGGATCATCCGCGCTGGCTCTACGTGCTGCCCAACGGCGACGTGCTGGTGGCCGAGACCAATGCACCGCCCAAGCCGGACGATGCCAAAGGCCTGCGCGGCTGGGTGATGGAAAAAGTCATGGATCGCGCTGGCGCCGGGGTGCCGAGCCCGAACCGCATAACCTTGCTGCGCGATGCCGACCATGACGGTGTGGCAGAAACTCGCACGGTGTTCCTGGAAAACCTCAATTCGCCCTTTGGCATGACCTTGGTGGGCAACGACCTGTATGTGGCCGATTCGGATAAGTTGCTGCGCTTCCCCTATCAGCCCGGTGAAACCGCAATCACCTCCCCAGGCACCAAGGTGGTGGATTTACCCGGTGGCCCTTTGAACCACCACTGGACCAAAAACGTGGTGGCCAGCCAGGACGGCAGCAAGCTGTACGTGAGCGTCGGCTCCAACAGCAACGTCGGCGAAAACGGCCTGGAAGCCGAACAGGGTCGCGCCGCCATTTGGGAAGTCGACCGCGCCAGCGGCCAACACCGCATTTTTGCCTCCGGCCTGCGCAACCCCAACGGCATGGCGTGGGAACCACAGAGCGGCAAGCTGTGGACGGCGGTCAACGAGCGCGATGAAATCGGCAGTGATCTGGTGCCGGATTACATCACCTCGGTCAAGGATGGCGGCTTCTATGGCTGGCCTTTCAGCTATTACGGGCAGCATGTGGATGTGCGTGTGACCCCGCAGAACCTGGACATGGTCGCCAAGGCCATCGCTCCCGACTATGCGGTAGGCCCTCATACTGCGTCGCTGGGGCTGACCTTCGCCGAGGGCAGCAAACTCCCCGCCCCCTTCAGTAATGGCGCATTTATCGGCCAGCATGGCTCCTGGAACCGCAAGCCGCATAGTGGCTACAAGGTAATTTTCGTCCCCTTCGAAGGGGGACAGCCGAAAGGGCAACCGGTGGACGTGCTGACGGGGTTTCTTGATAGCAATGAGAAAGCTATGGGCCGGCCGGTTGGCGTGGTGATAGATCAGCAGGGGGATTTGCTGGTGGCCGATGATGTGGGCAATAAGGTTTGGCGGGTGTCGGCGGCCAAATAATCCATTTGAACAGCACCACAAAAACAATGTGGGAGCGGGCTTGCTCGCGAAGGCGGAGTATCAGTCAATAAATTTTCTGACTGAACCACCGCTTTCGCGAGCAAGCCCGCTCCCACATAGGGTGCTGTATTCGGCTAGGGGTTACGCGCCAGGTTCCCCGGGAGTACTCGCTTGGCACTCAGGTAGGCATTCTGCCAATACGCTTTGGATAGCGTATCCAGCTTCACCGTACCGCCGGTTTGCGGCGCGTGTACGAAGCGGCCCTCCCCCACATAGATACCCGCATGGCTGACCCGCGAACCACCACCGGTGGCGAAGAACAGCAGGTCGCCGGTTTGCAGGTTTTGTTCGCTGACGTCCTGGCCACGCATCACGATCAATTCACGGGTGGTGCGCGGCAATGAGATGCCAGCAGCGTCGCGGAATACAAAGCCGATCAGGCCGCTGCAATCAAACCCCGAGTCTGGTGTGTTGCCGCCCCAGCGGTAAGGCGTGCCGACCAGGCCCAGCGCACGAAAGAGCACGTCTTCGGCAGCAGGCGAGAAATTCTGGGTGGCATAGTTGAACACCGGCTTAGGCTTGACCGCGACGGGCGCGGGCGGCGGTGTACGACTGGCGCAGGCGCTGAGCAGCGCGGCGCAAACAATAAGCATCAGGCGGGCCGAGGTCGACATGTGCAGAACAATCCTGGTCTGGATGCGGCTTTCGCTGCCGAACGTTGAAAACCAGAACGCGCAAGCAAAGCTCGCGCGAACGGATAACAACAATGTCCAGGGATTCTAGCGCTTACACGTCAAACTTCAAGTATCACTTTAACTTTACTTACTAGCGGTAACCGTAGTCGGGGCCATGGCGAGTGCGCGCTTGGCTTCGATGAAGGTTTTGCTCCAGTAGCTGTCGCCCAGGTTATCGACCCGAACACCACCGCTGCGGCGGCTGCTGGAGTGGATAAACTGGTTATCGCCCAGGTAGATACCGGCGTGGCTGACACGACCGCGGCCACTGGTACTAAAGAAAAGCAGATCACCGGGCTTGAGGTTGTTTCGTGCGACCAACGGTGCATTCACGTTGATCATCTCGCGTGTAGAGCGCGGCAGATTCATGCCGGCTTCTTCACGAAACAGGTAGCCAATGAAACCACTGCAATCAAAACCGGCTTCCGAGGTACCGCCGAAACGGTAACGGGTACCGATCAAGGACATGCCGCGCTCAAGGATGCTGTCGGCCAGAAGAGGCAGTTGGTAAGGCTTGCTGTCAGAGAACTCGGCGAGTTCTTTTTCGGTTGCCACCTCTTCTTCATAAACAGAAGCAGACTGTGCAGCAACGAACTTTGCCTGATTTTGAACCTGTGGTTTTTGCTGTTCTGCCACCTGCTGAGGGTGGGAGGCGCAACCAAACAACAGGGTAACGAGTGCGAGAGGCACGAGGGGTGCGAAGCGATTTAGCATGGGCACGACCGTGGCTGATGTGTAAAGAAGCCGAGACTATGCCCTCTATCACATCGATTTGCAAATTCAATCGCGATCTATGTGACTTATCGTTTCGACTATGCCATCTAAGCCGTGATTCCATTTATCGCTGCAATTGCGTAGCCCTTCGGGCTCAAACGCAGGTTTTCTGACGCCTTGAAAATGCCGACACAAGGGAAATCAAGACCTTACCAGCCCAAGGTTTCTTTCAGGAAAGGGATCGTCAATTTTCTTTGCGCCTGCAGGGAAGCCTGGTCGAGTTGCTCAAGCAAATCGAACAGCGCGCTCATGCTGCGGGTGCCGCGGGTGAGGATAAAGTGCCCGACCTCGTCGGTCAGGTGCAGGCCACGACGGGAAGCGCGCAGTTGCAGCGCACGCAGCTTGTCCTCATCGGATAACGGGCGCATCTGGAAGATCAACGCCAGGGTCAGGCGCGACTTGAGGTCAGCCAGCTTCACCGGCAGTTCACGCGGCGAGGTGGACGCGGCGATCAGCAAGCGCCGGCCGCTGTCGCGCAGCCGGTTGAACAGATGAAACAGCGCCTCTTCCCACTCCGCCTTGCCGGCCACTGCCTGCAGGTCGTCGAGACACACCAGTTCATATTGCTCAAGGTTATCGAAGATACCGACCCCGCGGTCCATCAACTCGGCCAAGGGCAGGTAGACCGCCGGCTCGCCCGTCTGCTCGAAACGCAGGCACGCGGCCTGCAGCAGGTGGGTACGCCCCACGCCATGCTTGCCCCACAGATAGATCAGGCTTTCAGTCCACCCGGCGTCGGCTTCGCAAAGCCGCTCCACATAGCCGAGTGCAGCGGCATTGGCGCCTGGGTAGTAGTTGATAAAGGTAGCGTCATCACGCAGACGCACACCTAGGGGCAGCTGAATCGGTTTCATGCTGACTGAACGGCTCCCATCGAACCGTTAGTGGCCTCTATGTAAAGTTTGCAAAGTTTATACCCGTGACGCCGGGCGCACAATGCAGCAGACCACAAGCAAAATCAAAGGTTTGCGTTAACCCGGCGGTTTTACGCAGATTGTTTGACGCACCCGGTGCCAGAAACAACAAACCCGGCCAGGGCCGGGTTTGTGACACCGCGATTACAACTCGGGCTCATCCACCCCTGTATACACGTCCGAATCCTTGTACAGGTCGTGCACATGGCGCACCAGCACCATGATCACCGCCGCCACCGGCAGCGCCAACAGGATGCCGGTAAAGCCGAACAGCTCGCCACCCGCCAAAATCGCAAAGATCACTGCCACTGGGTGCAGGCCGATCCGATCGCCCACCAACAGCGGTGTCAGCACCATGCCTTCCAACGCCTGACCCACCATGAACACTGCGACAATCCCGAGCATCGGATACAGGTCGCCGCCGAACTGGAACAGCCCAGCCACCAGCGCCGCACCGATGCCGATCACAAAGCCCATGTAGGGCACGATGGCCGCCAGGCCCGCGATCAAGCCGATCAACAGCCCCAGCTCCAGGCCGATCGCCATCAGGCCGGCAGCGTAAATCACCCCCAGGGCCAGCATCACCAGCAACTGGCCACGTACGAACGCGCCCAGTACCTCATGACACTCCGCCGCCAGGGAAACAACACGCTCTTCGCGGTCACGAGGCAGCAGGCTGCGGATCTTGGCCATCATGATGTCCCAGTCTCGCAGCAGGTAGAACGCCACCACCGGGATCAGCACCAGGTTGGTCAACCAGCCGATCAGCGCCAGGCTCGACGCAGTCGCCTGGCTGAGCACCACCGTGACGATATCGGTGGTCTTGTCCATATGCTCGCTGATGGCCGCCTTGACCTTGTCGAACTTCCAGAAGCCATCCGCCAGCCCGAACTTGGACTGGGCCCACGGCATTGCCGTGTGCTGCAACCAGTCGAGCATCTGCGGCGCCAGTTCATAGAGACGAAACAGCTGCTTGGCCAACATCGGCACCAATATCAACACCAGCGCCGTGATGATCAACGTGAACAGCGCAAACACCGTGATCACGCCCCAGGTGCGCGACATGCCGACTTTTTCCAGGCGATCCACCACGGGATCGAACAGATAGGCGAGCAGTAGCGCCACCAGGAATGGCGTCAGGATCGAATGCAGCAAGAACACAAAAACGCACAGCAGGACAATCCCGCCAAGCCACACCCAACGACGCGTATCCGCCATAAACCACTCCATCTGTTTTACGCCCTTCTTCTATATAGAAAGAGGAACACTATTTACCAACGAAAACGCAGTTGCGCCTGTGGCTCAGGTGCAACAGCCGGTTGCGTGCCTTCGATCACGGCTGGCTGGGCCGGGGCTTCACCAGCAGGAATTTCCTGCAGCTTGGCCAGGCTCAATTGGGTGCGCAGTTGTTCGGCGCTGCCATTGACGCGATACACAATCCGGTTGCCATCCACTAACTGCGGCTGGCCGCCAAAGGGCTCCAGCAAGCGACCCAGGGCGGCGTAGCGCTCCAGATTCATGCCTTGCACTTCAAGCAGTTGCTCACTGCTCACTCCAGGCTTGACCGCAAAACGTGGCGCCAGCTTTTGGCTGACCGCCAGCAATACCGCGTCGGCAAGCGCGGCAGTGTCAGCGCCTTGGGCGGTACCCTCCTCAGCCTTGTCGCCCAGCCACAGGCGCCATTTGGCCTGCCATTGACTGCCTTCCTGGCGCGCATGCACGGCCAGCAAAGCATCGGCACCGTAACGCTCGGACGCTGCACGCAAAGGCGTGGCGTCCGGGCTTTCAAGATTCGGCGCGGTGGCGACTACCTGTTCATCCAGGTCTCCCAGCGGCAAGCGCAGCGGCAGACCCCGGTGCTGCGCGGCCCGGCGCAAGGCTTGGGCAACGGCCTGGCCATCGCCGACCAGGCTGCTGCCTTCAGTTGAATCGTTCAGCCACCAACCCAGGATCGACGGCCGGTTGCTGCCCCAGATCGACAGGCCCGCATCACGCAAGGCGCGGTCGGTGCTGACCGGGTCGAAGTCCACTTGCAGGCTTTCCGGCGGGCCGGCGTCGTAGCCGTACTGGCTGATGATTTGTTGCGGGTCTTTGCGGATCGCCGCCAGGCCCGGGCCATCGGCGGCCTTGGCGTCGCCGGTCAGGCGGATCACCAGGGTCTGTACGGCACGCTGGGTGGCTTGGTCGCGCTCTTGGGGCGACTGGCTGCTGACCGGTTCGAGTACTTGATAGAGGCCATTGAGGGTTTCGGCATGACTCGCCAGGCTGACCAACGACAAGCAGCCTACAAAGAAGAATTTACACAGACGCATGGAAGATTCCCGAACGACAAATTTAGCGGCTGGAACAGACCGCGTGAATCGGTTTAGCCAGGCTGTGACCACAGCACCCGGCAAAACATTCACAGGGCCTCGGTAAGTTTTTGTACTGTCATAACGATAGCGGGTTCAAGGCTATACCTTAATACGCACGATTACCGGCCCGATTTGCATTTTTTTGAGCTCATATGCCCTGCCCGTCGGCCCGAGGATGGCCGCTGCCCCTCAAGCCTGATAAAATCGCGCGCCTTCGCAGACCGTCAACGGCAGGGCCCTTTCCAAAAGCCCCCGCCCGCCCGGTCGTTACCCAGAAATCCCCCCTAAAGGCCTGGATCATGAGCAAGCAACCCTCCCTGAGCTACAAGGACGCCGGTGTAGACATCGACGCCGGTGAAGCATTGGTCGAACGCATCAAGAGCGTCGCCAAGCGCACTGCGCGCCCTGAAGTCATGGGTGGCCTGGGCGGTTTCGGCGCCCTCTGCGAAATTCCGGCCGGTTACAAGCAGCCTGTACTGGTGTCCGGCACCGACGGCGTGGGCACCAAGCTGCGCCTGGCCCTGAACCTGAACAAGCACGACAGCATCGGCATCGACCTGGTCGCCATGTGCGTCAACGACCTGGTGGTGTGCGGCGCCGAGCCGCTGTTCTTCCTCGACTACTACGCCACCGGCAAGCTCAATGTCGAGACCGCGACCCAGGTCGTGACCGGCATCGGCGCTGGCTGCGAACTGTCGGGTTGCTCCCTGGTCGGCGGTGAAACTGCTGAAATGCCAGGCATGTACGAAGGCGAAGACTACGACCTGGCCGGCTTCTGCGTGGGTGTGGTGGAAAAAGCCGAGATCATCGACGGCTCCAAAGTAGCCGCCGGTGACGCCCTGCTCGCCTTGCCATCGTCCGGCCCGCACTCCAACGGTTACTCGCTGATCCGCAAGATCATCGAAGTGTCCGGCGCCGACATCGAGAACATCCAGCTCGACGGCAAGCCACTGACCGACCTGCTGATGGCGCCGACCCGCATCTACGTCAAGCCACTGCTCAAGCTGATCAAGGACACCGGCGCCGTCAAGGCCATGGCCCACATCACCGGTGGCGGCCTGCTGGACAACATCCCGCGCGTACTGCCAAAAGGCGCCCAGGCGATTGTCGACGTGGCCAGCTGGCAGCGCCCGGCAGTCTTCGATTGGCTGCAGGAAAAAGGCAACGTCAACGAAACCGAAATGCACCGCGTGCTGAACTGCGGCGTAGGCATGGTGATCTGCGTCGCGCAGGAACACGTTGAAACCGCGCTGAACGTGCTGCGTGAGGCCGGCGAGCAACCTTGGGTCATTGGCCAGATCGCCACTGCCGCCGAAGGCGCAGCCCAGGTTGAACTGAAGAACCTCAAGGCTCACTGATGCCCCAGACCTGTGATGTCGTGGTGCTGCTTTCCGGCACCGGCAGTAACTTGCAGGCCCTGATCGACAGCACGCGCACCGGCGACAGCCCGGTGCGCATCGCTGCGGTGATTTCCAACCGCAGCGACGCCTACGGTCTGCAACGCGCCCGGGACGCGGGTATCGACACCCGCGCCCTGGATCACAAGGCGTTCGACGGTCGCGAGGCTTTCGATAGCGCCTTGATCGAACTGATCGACGCCTTCAACCCCAAACTCGTGGTCCTTGCCGGTTTCATGCGCATCCTCAGCGCAGATTTCGTCCGGCACTACGAAGGGCGCCTGCTCAATATCCACCCCTCCCTGCTGCCCAAGTACAAAGGCATGCACACCCACCAGCGCGCTCTCGACGCCGGCGACCGTGAACATGGCTGCAGCGTGCACTTTGTGACCGAGGAACTCGATGGCGGGCCTCTGGTCGTACAGGCAGTGGTTCCGGTAGAGTCAGGCGACTCGGCGCAGACGCTTGCGCAACGGGTTCATACCCAGGAACACAGGATTTACCCGCTGGCTGTTCGCTGGTTTGCCGAAGGACGGTTGATTCTTGGCGACCAGGGTGCATTATTGGACGGCCAGTTACTCGCGGCCAGCGGCCACTTGATTCGAACCTAGGAGATTTTATGCGTCGCGCCCTGCTTTTCGCTTTTGCGCTGTTCGCTTTGCCTGCCGTACAAGCGGCAGACCTTCACCCCTTCTCCGTCAGCTACACCGCCGACTGGAAACAACTGCCCATGAGCGGTTCGGCTGAACGCAGCCTGAGCAAGAATGGCGACGGTACCTGGACCTTGAATTTCAAGGCCTCGATGATGATTGCCAGCCTGACCGAAACCAGTGTGATCCTGTTCGACAAGGACACCCTGCAACCCAAGAGCTACAGCTTCGAACGCGGCGGCCTGGGCAAGGCGAAGAAGATCAACCTGGACTTCGACCAGAGCGCCAAGAAAGTCACCGGCTTTGAAAACAAAGACCCGGTCAACGTCACTCTCGAAAGCGGCATGCTCGACAAGTCCACCTACCAGCTTGCTCTGCAACGCGATGTTGCCGCTGGCAAAAAGAGCATGAGCTACCGTGTGGTTGAGGGTACCGATACCGATACCTACGACTTCCGCGTGATCGGCTCGGAAAAGGTCCAGACCAAGGTCGGTTCGATCGACGCGATCAAGGTCGAGCGCGTGCGCGACCCGTCGCAGAGCAAACGCATCACGCAGATGTGGTTTGCCAAGGACCAGGGCGGCATCCTGGTTGCCCTGCGTCAGGTCGAGACTGACGGCAAGGAATACAACATCATGCTGCAGGATGGCACCGTTGACGGTAAGGCCGTCAAAGGCAGCTGATTGCGCTGATGTGCTGGAAAAGAGCCTCGCTGAATGCGGGGCTTTTTTTTGCCTGAGATTTTTAGGGGGAGCCACTACCGCTATCGCAGACAAGCCAGCTCCCACAGTGGAATGCATTCCAAGATGGGAGCTGGCTTGCCTGCGATAGCGGTGCCGAGGTCAACCTAGCCGGCCTGAACATGAAACTTTTGTCATAAAACCTCTGCGATGGCGACGCAATGCCTTGGTTTACACGGCCTCCAGCATTGTTGCATTCCCTGCAATGAATTGTTGCGCGCAAAATCAGTTTACTTAGCAAGCTAACAAATCATATAACAGAGGCCTGCGACGACTTGCCGCAGATCAACCAGAGATTGGAGCAAGCAGATGACTGTAAAAGTAACTGAACGCGACGATGAACATATGTCCCATGAAGCAGTAGGCCACGGGATTCACATCTGGGATGTCCATCAGCAAGACGTATTGGTCGGCATGTTTCACAACGAGAGCGACGCCCACAATTATAAAAACGAGCTGGAAACTCTCGAACTGCAACGCCAGGCAAAAAGCTCCTGAAGCTCTGAAATCATGTTGACGCCCGGCCCACGCAGCCGGGCCGTCTACATCAAAAACCGCGCCATTCGAGCGCGGTTTTTTTGTCAAAGATTCGGTATAAATTAATGTAACAAAAGCACACACAAATAATGATTCTCGATATCATTCGTGCGCCTTTCATTCAGGCTCACGTTTAGGGAATCAATTTGATGCACGGAAATAGCAGGAAGCCAGAAAATGCGTTGCTGGAACGCTGGAGCGAAGCGCTTGCTACCGCGCAATTTCAGGCCAGCCACATCAGCCTCGACGCCCTGATCAATACGCTGGCCCCCGCCGCCGAACGTAGCTTCCAACGCCTGATCCAAGCATTGTTTCGTGAAAGCCTGCTGGACCCCAGCACCCTCACTTATGACGAACATGGGCAATGCTCGCTGACACTGCCTTGCCAGGCTCACCTACGTTTTGATCATTTGCGTCCTGGCCGCATGGCAAGCTGGGACCTGCGTGGCAAAGTCATCCTGTTGCGCGAAGGCCAGCCCGAACAGAAAATCCAGTTCCCATCACAGTTGTTGACGTTGCTTAACGCCAGCCTTGAGTCGCCTGCCGACCGGGAAGTGCTCAACCGCCTCAACGTCGAGATCGACGACAGCTTCATCAACGACACCTTGTGCCTCGCCTTCCATGAGCAATGGACGCTCAAGCTGCATGCGTCCATGGGCCCGGTGCATCAAAACAATCTGCTGAGTCATCTCAAGAACAGCCCGAGCGTTATCAATCCGACTTCCGTGCTTGAACAGTGGGGAACATTGGGTCATCCATGGCACCCCAACTACAAGACCAAGCTGGGCCTGAATACCGCACAAGTCATCGACTATTCGCCTGAGTTCGAAGCACGCTTCCCGGTGCTGCTGTGCGCGTTACATCGCCAGTTTGCCCATGTCGAACGCTTGGGCGGCACCGCAGATTACTGGCAGTGGTGGAGCGAGCACTTTCCACAAGCGGCACAGCAATTGACCGCAGCCCTGCAAGCACACGGCCTTCAGGCAAGCGATTATCTGCCGTTGCCTGCCCATCCTTGGCAGGCCCATCAGGAGCTGCCTCAACTGTTCGCCAACGAAATCGGCGACAAACTGCTGGTGCTGACCGATATCGTCGCGTTCACCGCCCACCCCACCATGTCATTCAGAACCGTGTTGCCTGAAGGCCGTCGCAATGCGCCGATGGTCAAACTGCCAGTGTCACTGCGCCTGACCAGCGTACAGCGCACCGTATCGCCGCGTTCAGCACGCATGGGCCCACGGATCAGCCATCTGCTGCTGAGCATCCTGGACCGCGAGCCTGCGATTCAACAACTCCTGAACATCGTGCCCGAGCGGATCGGTGTGCATTTCCAGCCACAACCGGCCAATGATGAGCACTCTCGCCACCTGGCGGTGCTCTATCGCGACAATCCCCAGAGCCAGCTCCAGCCGGACGAAATGGCGGTGCCGGTGGGCAGCCTGTTTGCCATTGATCAACACGGCCAGCCGCTACTGCGCCAATGGGTGCGCCTGAGCCAAGGCAAGGATGACGCGGCGGCCATGCTCGCCTTCTTCCATGATTACGCGGCGATCAGTGTGCCGGCGCTGCTGGGCATGTATTTGCGCTACGGCATCGCTTTTGAGGCCCATCAACAGAACTCCTTCATGGTGATGGCCGCAGACGGACAATTAAGCCGCCTTCTGTTGCGCGACTTCGGCGATATTCGAATCGACCGCAAGACCTTGCACGCCCACGGCCTGGACATTGAACTGCACGACCCGAAGATGACGCTGTACGACGACGCTGGTTTCGTACGGGACAAGCTGCTGCACACCGTATTCATGTGCCATCTGGGCGAGCTCATCCTGCTTGCCGCGCGCCACTTCGACATCCCCCAGGCGCTGCTCTGGAATGAACTGTCGGCTCAGGTCAACCAGTGTTTTGACGACCTGCGCTCGCAGGTTGATCCGCAGCGCTGGGCCACCGAGCGCGAAGCACTGCTGGAGCACGCGTGGCCGGCCAAGTCGTTCATGCGCATGCGCCTGCTGGAGAGTCATGCCGATATCGTCGGGCGGTTGCCTAACCCGTTGAGCGCGGCCGCCAATGCCGACTAACAACACAGCGCTAAGGCTGCTGGTGGTGATTCAGTTGGTGTCGATGGGGGCGATGGAAATGAGCGGCCCGTTCTGGCCGCTGCAAATCCAGAAGCTGCTGGGCACTGCAAATGCCCAGTACACCGGCCTGCTGTCTTCGCTGGTGTATGCCGGGCCGATGATGGCGGCGATGATTCTCACGCCCCTGTGGGGAAGACTCGGCGACCGTACCGGCCATAAGCTCATGATTATCCGCGCGCTGCTGGCGTTGGCGGTGTGCCAGGCGCTGGCTGCGATTACGCCTGATCCATGGTGGCTGGTGGCCATCCGCGTGGTACAAGGCGCATTGGCCGGTTTCATCGCCGCAGCCCAAGCTTACGCACTGGCCCGCTGCGGCGACGGCGGACGGGGGCACATTCTTGCCCGGCTGCAATCAGCCACTGCCGTAGGCTCCCTGGCCGGACCGGTGTTGGGCGGCTGGTTGATGGACATATCCGGTTTCGCATTGCTGTGCTACAGCGCCACCGCCGTCTGCCTGCTGTGCGCGATAATCAGCGCGTTTTTACCCAGTGACTCACCACGATCCAGACCTGCCCGCACGTCCAAGCCTGCCGCACTCCCCAAAGGCTGGATTGGCGCGATGCTGGGGATCATCGTATTGATCCAGGCAGCCAGGATGATGCCGCAACCGTTTTACGCCTTATATGTCGCCCAGGTGTTGCACGCGCCCGCGTGGCTGATCGGCGCCAGCTATGGCGCCAGCGCCCTGACCCTGGCACTGTCCGCACCGTTGTGGGGCCGCCTGTTCGATCGACATCAGCCAGCACATACGCTGCGCATCATCGAGTGGGTCACGTGGGCCTGCGCCTTCACGCTGGCCTGCACGGCGCTGGCCGGTGAATGGTCGGGGTTTATCGCCAGTCGGCTGCTGTGGGGCGTGTGGCAGGGTGCTTTGTTGCCCGTGGCCTACACACTGATCGCCACTACCGTAGCGCACAGCCAGCAGGGTTTTGCCCTGGGCATGGGCAACAGCGCCGCCAAAGCAGGTGCACTGTGCGGCGCACTGTTGGGCGGTATCGGCATGGGGTGGGTGGGCCTGGCGCACAGCTTCTGGCTGGTCGCACTGACCTACGCCTTGGCCGCCGTGAGTATCCGCGCCATCCGTTCGTTTGCCCGAGCGCCTGAAACATCCGATTTTTCTGTCAATACTTCTAATAACTCTGAGACATGATCATGAACACATCGCAATTGGCAGTACTGCTGCCACTTCTTGGGTCAATAAGTGCCCCTGCCTGGGCCGATCAGACAGAACAGACACAGGCAGCGCCGACCAGCCTGCAATTACAGGCGACAGTCGTATCGGCCACGCGCAGCGAAACCAGCATTGCGCAGATTCCAGGCTCAGTGCAGGTGATCAATGAAGCGCAAATCCGCCAGCAGACGGGGGCAGGACGTCGGGTTGCAGATATCCTCGGCCAACTGGTGCCTGGCATTGCCCCTTCCAGCGGCGGCATGAGCAACTTCGGCCAGACGCTTCGCGGGCGTAATACCCTGATCCTGATCGACGGGGTTTCGCAAAACGCCACGCGCGATAACTTCCGCCAACTCAACAGCGTGGCGCCAGAAAGCATCGAGCGTATCGAAGTGATCTCCGGCGCCAGCAGTGTCTACGGCGCAGGCGCATCGGGCGGCATCATCAACATCATCACCAAACGCAACCAAGGTGAGGACCTGGCGTTCAGCAGCAAGATCGGCATGACCGCCGGCAACAACCTCAGCCACAAGGGGTTCGCTTACCAGGCCTTCCAAAGCGCCACCGGGCGCAAGGGCCCGGTGGACTGGTACCTCTCGGGCAACACCGTGCAGCGCAACGATCAGTTCGACGGTAATGGCAAGCGCATCCCCCAGGACACGTCCCAGGGCAGCAACATGGACACCGATACCTACGACCTGCAAGGTCGCTTCGGCTATGAGCTTGATGACGACAAGAAGATCAGCCTGTCGCTGCAAGACTACAAGGACGAACAAGACACCCGCTACACCAAGAACCCCCGCATCACCAGCAACGCAGTCGCCGTAAAAGGTCTGGACCTGGGCGACCAACCCTACACCCACAACCAGGCGGTCAACCTCAACTACGCCGACAAGGATTTCTACGGCCAGGGCCTGCAGGTCGAAAGCTACTGGCGGCGGGCCGACGCCCTGTTCTTTCCAGACCTGTCCCGAGGCCGGGCAGGCGTGTCAGATAACAACAGCGTGCAGGACGTCTACGGCCTGCGTGCGGCGATCGACACCCAGATGCCGGACATCGGCCCGGCAACGGGCAACCTGGTATGGGGCGCGGACTACGACCATGAAACCTCACGCCAGCGTGGCGACCAATACCGGGTCAATGGCCTGACCTACACGAAAACCGGTACCACGTTCGAACTGGGTCCAGATATCGAGACCACCACCAAAGCCATCTTTGGCCAGCTCTCCTACGACATCGACAAATGGACCTTGCGCGGTGGCGTACGTCGCGAATGGATTGAGAGCAAGGTCTCCGACAGCATCGCGTATGGCGAAATCGTACAGACCGGCAACCGCGCGACACTGCCCGGTGGCACGCTCAAATACGATGACACGCTGTATAACCTCGGTGCGGTGTACCACCTGACCGACAACCAGGATGTGTTCGTCAACTTCAGTCAGGGCTTTTCCCTACCGGATATCCAGCGCTTCCTGCGTGACGTGAACAGCAAATACGATATCCAGGATCTCAATGCCCAGGCCTTGAAAGTCGACAGCTACGAGCTGGGCTGGCGTGGCGACTGGGACAAGTGGCAGGCCAGTGTCACCGCGTACGAAAACACCTCGGATGTCACGCAGTTCTATGATGCCAATGATCGTGTGCTGCGCCTGATCAATCAGAAAGAACGCGTGCGTGGCGTCGAAACCGGCCTGACCTATAACATCACCGACCAATGGTCCATCGGCGGTACTTACGCTTACGCCAAAGGCGAGACCCAGCAGAACGGCAAGTGGATCGACCTGCCTGCCACCCGCATCTCCCCCGCCAAGACCACAGCCTTTGTCGGCTATGAGCGTGACGACTACAGCCTGCGCTTGCAGGGTATGCGCCTGGCCAATTATGACGCTGCGGCCAAAGACAACAACGGTCGCGATATCCAGGGCTACACCCTGGTCGACCTGCTGGGCTCGGTAAGGCTACCGGTAGGCCGCCTCGAAGGTGCGGTGTACAACCTCACCAACCGCAACTACCAGAACATGTTCGCCCAGGCCAACGCCCGCGCACCGTACCCGAATGCCGAGGGTCGTACCTTCAGCCTGAGTTACGCAGTGGATTGGTAACAGGCTGACGCTGCACGCTAAAACACAAACCCCGCCTTTTGGCGGGGTTTGTCGTTTCTAGATGCTTACCACATCAGATCATCAGGGATCTGGTATGCGGCGTACGGATCATCCTCATCCGGCACCTGGCTTTCGGTGAGGATGTTGAGCTGCACGATACGCTCCGGCGCGCGCTCCTGGATCTTAAGCGCCGCTTCCCGCGGGATCACCTCGTAGCCGCCACCGTGGTGCACGATGGCCAGGGAGCCGTTGCTCAGCTTGTTGCGCATCAGCGTGTTGACGGACAGGCGCTTGACCTTCTTGTCATCCACGAAGTTGTAGTAGTCCTCGGTGGTCAGCTTGGGCAGGCGCGAGGTCTCGATCAGTTGCTTGACCTGGGCGGTACGCGCCTTGGCCTCGGCTTTTTCCTGCTGCTGGCGGTTGAGTTCCTGGTCACGCTTGACCTTCTCGGCGTGTGCCTCAGCGGCCAGGCGCGCCTGGGTATCATCGACTTCGGCCTGGCCCTTGTGGACCAGGCGCTGCTGTTTCTGTTTCTCTTTGCCGACCTGCTTGGCCTGCTTTTGGTTGACCAGACCTGCTTTGAGCAACTGGTCGCGAAGGGAAAGGCTCATGGTGCTTACTCACTTAGGCAACTGCTCAACCGCAGCTGGACACATTCTTTTCCTGACGTTTGGCTTCACCCCAGAGGGCGTCCAACTCTTCGAGGGTGCAATCTTCTATGGGTTGGTGTGTATCGCGCAATGCCTGTTCGATAAATCGGAAACGTCGTTCGAACTTGGCATTGGCACCGCGCAAGGCGGTTTCCGGGTCGACCTTGAGGTGACGCGCCAGGTTGACCGCGGCAAACAGCAGGTCGCCGACTTCATCGGCGATGGCCGCCGAGTCGTTATCGGCCATGGCTTCGAGCACTTCGTCCAACTCTTCGCGCACGTTATCCACCACCGGCAACGCGGACGGCCAGTCGAAACCGACCTGGCTAGCGCGCTTTTGCAATTTGGCCGCACGGGACAACGAAGGTAAGGCGGTGGGCACATCATCGAGCAGGGAGAGTTGCTCGGGAGCCTCGGACTTTTCTGCGCGCTCCTCAGCTTTGATCTGCTCCCAGCGTTCCTTGACCTGTTCTTCGCTCAACTGCGGGATATCCAGCGGTGCGTACAGGTCGCCGGTTGGGAACACATGAGGATGCCGGCGAATCAACTTACGGGTGATGCTGTCGATCACGCCGGCAAATTCGAAGCGCCCTTCTTCCCGCGCCAGTTGGCTGTAATACACCACCTGGAACAGCAGGTCGCCCAGCTCGCCTTGCAGATGGTCAAAGTCGCCGCGCTCGATGGCGTCGGCCACTTCATAGGCTTCTTCCAAGGTGTGCGGGACGATGGTCGCGTAGGTTTGCTTGATGTCCCATGGGCAGCCGTATTGCGGGTCGCGCAGGCGGTTCATCAGGTGCAGCAGGTCTTCGAGTGAATACATCAGTCTCTTTCCGCTGGAGTGAAAACACTGAAAATCCAATGTGGGAGCGGGCTTGCTCGCGAAGGCGGTGGGCCAGTCAACACATCCGGCACTGACAAACCGCATTCGCGAGCAAGCCGCTCCCACAGGTTACTGCGCGTTCATTCAGCTAATCATGGGGTGCGGTTGCGCCGGGTTTCGATGATGTTCGGCAACTGGGAAATCCGCCCCAGCAACCGTCCCAGTGCGTCCAACCCCGGAATCTCGATGGTCAGGGACATCAACGCAGTGTTGTCTTCTTTGTTCGAACGGGTGTTGACCGCCAGCACGTTGATCCGCTCGTTGAGCAGCACTTGCGAGACGTCACGCAGCAAGCCGGAACGGTCGTAGGCACGGATGATGATGTCCACCGGATACGTGAGCACCGGCACCGGGCCCCAACTGACCTGGATGATCCGCTCCGGTTCGCGCCCGCCCAGTTGCAGCACCGAGGCGCAGTCCTGGCGGTGAATGCTCACGCCACGGCCCTGGGTGATGTAGCCGACAATGGCGTCGCCCGGCAACGGCTGGCAGCAGCCGGCCATTTGCGTCATCAGGTTGCCCACGCCCTGGATCTGGATATCGCCACGCTTGCCCGGCTTGTAGCCAGTGGCTTTGCGCGGGATCAGCTCGAGCTGTTCGTTGCCGCGCTCCGGCTCGACCAGTTGCTGGGCCAGGTTGACCAGTTGCGCGAGGCGCAGGTCGCCCGCGCCGAGGGCGGCGAACATGTCTTCGGCGATCTTCATGTTGGCCTTTTCGGCCAGCTTGTCGAAGTCCACCTGAGGCAGGCCCAGGCGCGCCAGTTCGCGTTCAAGCAAGGTCTTGCCGGCGGCGACGTTCTGGTCACGCGCCTGCAGCTTGAACCAGTGGACGATCTTCGCCCGCGCTCGCGAGGTCGTGATGTAGCCCAGGTTCGGGTTCAGCCAATCGCGGCTCGGCGTGCCGTGCTTGCTGGTGATGATCTCGACCTGTTCACCGGTTTGCAGGCTGTAGTTGAGCGGCACGATGCGCCCGTTGATCTTGGCGCCGCGGCAGTTATGCCCGATTTCGGTGTGCACGCGGTAGGCAAAGTCCAGCGGTGTGGCGCCCTTGGGTAAGTCGATGGCGTGGCCGTCAGGCGTGAAGATATAGACCCGGTCCGGCTCGATATCCACCCGCAGTTGCTCGGCCAGGCCGCCGATGTCGCCGAGTTCTTCGTGCCACTCCAGCACTTGGCGCAGCCAGGAAATTTTCTCTTCGTACTGGTTGGACCCGGCCTTGACGTCGGTGCCCTTGTAGCGCCAATGCGCGCACACCCCCAGCTCGGCCTCTTCGTGCATGGCGTGGGTGCGGATCTGCACTTCCAGCACCTTGCCTTCAGGGCCGATTACCGCCGTGTGCAGCGAGCGGTAGCCGTTTTCCTTGGGGTTGGCGATGTAGTCGTCGAACTCCTTGGGAATGTGTCGCCACAGGGTGTGGACGATGCCCAGCGCGGTGTAGCAGTCGCGCATTTCCGGCACCAGCACGCGCACCGCACGCACGTCGTAGATCTGGCTGAAGGCCAGGCCCTTGCGCTGCATTTTGCGCCAGATGGAATAGATGTGCTTGGCGCGGCCGCTGATGTCGGCGTCCACGCCGGTGGCCTGCAGCTCCGAACGCAACTGGCCCATCACGTCGCTGATAAAGCGCTCGCGGTCCAGGCGCCGCTCATGCAGCAGCGTGGCGATTTGTTTGTACTGGTCGGGTTCCAGGTAGCGGAAGGACAAATCCTCCAGCTCCCACTTGATGTGGCCGATGCCCAGGCGATGGGCCAGCGGCGCGTAGATATCGAAAACTTCGCGGGCCACACGGTTGCGCTTTTCGTCATCGGCGGTCTTCACCGCACGGATCGCGCAGGTACGCTCGGCCAGCTTGATCAGGGCGACGCGTACGTCGTCGACCATCGCTACCAGCATTTTGCGCAGGTTCTCTACCTGGCCCTGGGTGCCCAACACCATCGACTGGCGCGGGCTGAGGCTGGCGCTGATGGCCGCCATGCGCAGCACGCCGTCGATCAGCTTGGCCACCACCGCGCCGAAACGCTGGCTGACCAGCGGCAACGCAATGTGCCCTTCGCGCACGCCGCGATAGAGCACGGCGGCGATCAGCGAATCCTGATCCAGCTTGAGATCGGCCAGGATCTCGGCGATTTCCAGGCCAGTGCGAAAACTTGAAGTGCCTTCGGCCCACAGGTTCTTGGCCGCATTGTCTTGCTGTTCAGACTCACGAGCGAACTCGCAGGCTGCTTTCAAGGCTTCACGGTCCAGTGCCGGGTCGACACTGACGGCATGATCCAGCCATGCCTCGAGATTGATACTGCCGTCGGTGTTGATCGGCTGGTGTGCTCTCACCTGTACCATCTTGCTTACCTTCCCTACGACGCACCTTCGATGCGCCAAAATCATCGCCGACTTTTACTGCGAACTCCGTGGCAGTGTTCAGGCCCTGGAGAACGCAGGCCAGTCGGATTAAACGGGCATCCTAGCCCGCTTCAAATAACGCCATGGCCTCGACATGCGCGGTCTGCGGAAACATGTCGAGGATCCCGGCACGCTTTAGCCGGTAGCCTTGCTTGACCAACTCAACCGTGTCCCGCGCCAGCGTGGCTGGGTTGCAGGACACATACACCAGGCGCTTGGCCCCCAAGGCGGCAAGTTTGCGCACAACCTCCAGGGCACCATCGCGGGGTGGGTCCAAGAGTACCGCAGAAAAGCCCTGTTTGGCCCATTCTGCGTCGGTCAAAGGCTGGGACAAATCGGCTTGAAAAAACTGTGCGTTATGCAAATGGTTGCTGACGGCATTGAGGGCCGCACGGTCCACCATGGCCTGTACGCCCTCCACCGCCACCACTTCGCGTACGTGGCGAGCCAGTGGCAGGGCAAAGTTGCCCAGGCCGCAAAACAGGTCCAGTACCCGTTCGTCGGCTTGTGGCGCCAGCCATTGCAGGGCTTGGGCGACCATCGCCTGGTTGACCCCGGCGTTGACCTGCACAAAGTCGCCCGGACGGTACGCCAGCTCCAGATCCCACGCCTCCAAACGGAAGCCCAGGGCCTGACCCGGTTCGACAGGCTCCGGCTGCCCTTCCCCGTGCAGCCACAATTGGGCGTCATGGAAGGTGCAGAATTCCTTCAGGACCTGCAGGTCAGCCTCGGACAACGGCGCCATATGCCGCAGCAACACCGCGATGGACGAGCCGCTGAACAACTCGACATGCCCCAACGCCTGCGGTTTGCTCAAACGACGCAGCATCGTGGGCAAACGCTGCATGATCGGCTGCAAGGCCTGTACCAGCACCGGGCAATCATCGATAGCGACGATGTCCTGGCTGGCCACGGCGCGAAAACCCACTTCGAGTTGCTTCGCCTTGGCGTCCCAACGCACGGCTACGCGGGCGCGGCGCCGGTAACCGAATTCCGGCCCGCTCAACGGCGCTGCCCACTCCTGTGGCTCGACGCCGGCTACCCGGGACAATTGCTCGGCAAGCATGCGCTGTTTCAGGGCAAGTTGTTCTTCATGGGGCAGGTGCTGCACGCTGCAACCGCCGCAGCGGCCAACATGGGCGCAGGGTGCCGGGCGACGCAACTCGCTGGCCTGGAATACCCGTTCGGTACGCGCTTCGACCACTTTGCCGTGGGCGCCCAACACCCGGGCCTCCACTTCTTCGCCGGCCAACGCACCATTCACAAACCAGGTGCGGCCTTCAAAGAACACGATGCCCCGGCCATCATTGGCCAGGCGCTCGATGGTCAGGCGCTGTTTCTTGCCCACGGGTATCTGTGGGGCCCGGCTGCCGCCCGTCGGTTGGAAGCGCAGGCCTCTCTCGTGCTTGGCCATCAGTTGGGTTCGTCGAAAATGCCGGTCGACAGGTAACGGTCGCCTCGGTCACAGATGATCGCGACGATCACCGCGTTTTCCACTTCTTTGGACAAGCGCAACATACCGGCCACGGCGCCACCGGAGGACACGCCGCAGAAGATGCCTTCTTCACGGGCCAGGCGGCGCGTGGTGTCTTCGGCTTCGCGCTGGGCCATGTCGATGATGCGGTCTACGCGCGTGGCGTTGTAGATCTTCGGCAAATACTCTTCGGGCCAACGACGAATGCCCGGGATGGCCGCGCCTTCCATCGGTTGCAGGCCGACGATCTGGATCGCCGGGTTCTGCTCCTTGAGGTAGCGCGAGTTGCCCATAATGGTACCGGTGGTGCCCATGGAGCTGACGAAGTGGGTGATGGTGCCCTGGGTCTGGCGCCAGATCTCCGGGCCGGTGCTGGTGTAGTGCGCCTCGGGGTTGTCGCCGTTGGCGAACTGATCGAGCACCACGCCACGGCCTTCGGCGGCCATGCGCTCGGCAAGATCGCGGGCGCCTTCCATGCCTTCTTCCTGGGTAACCAGGATCAGTTGGGCGCCATAGGCGGTCATCGCCGCCTTGCGCTCGGCGCTGCCGTTGTCAGGCATGATCAGCACCATCTTGTAACCCTTGATCGCTGCGGCCATGGCCAGGGCGATCCCGGTGTTACCCGAGGTGGCTTCGATCAGGGTGTCGCCGGGTTTGATCTGCCCACGCAACTCGGCGCGGGCGATCATCGACAGTGCCGGGCGGTCTTTGACGGAACCGGCCGGGTTGTTGCCCTCGAGTTTGAGCAACAGGGTATTGCTGGTTTCACCCGCCATGCGTTGCAAGCGGACCAGGGGCGTGTTGCCGACACAATCGGCGATTGTTGGGTACTGCAAGGTCATGGCGTATTCGCAATCCAGACTGCGGGGCGCACATCATACCGGGAAAGGCCGGCGGGCCATATCACGCAAAGTGTGGTGCTTATGGCTTAAAGGCATAAGCCGGGTTTACGTCGGGTCGCCATGGTTGCGCTGGAATACTTCAGCGCCCATCGCAGCAATCTGCCCTTCGATCAGCGCTTCAAAGGGTTTGAGCAGTGGCTCAAACGACGTCGGCGCTTCCAATACCTGCAACGCTTGCGTGATCGCTTCGACCGTCGACAAGGCGCCAGGCCCCGGCGCCTTGCGCAAGCGATAGCGGGAAACGCCACCTTCGACCAATGTCACCCGGGGCAACGCCGCCAGCAAGGGGTTGAGGTGCAACAGTTTGCGCGCCTTGCGCCAGGTGCCATCGGGAACCACCAACAGCAGTGGCTGATCGTCAGGTGCGTAGGCGTGCAGCGGCTCGGCGTCATCCGCCGGAAACAACAGACGTGCCCGATAGCCAGGCGGGCTCAATAGCGTCGCGAGGTCATCAAACACCTCCCCCACCACCAACTGCGCGTTGTTCAGGCCCAACGCCGCCAACCGCGCAGTATTGAGCGCATGGCCGACCTCGCTCGGGTGCTGCAACAGCAACACGCGGGTGCGGCTGTCGAGGTGGGGGATCAGCGCACAGAGGCAGTGCGTGGTCGGGCGCAGGCAGCGCGGGCAGTGGGGTCGGGACATGGTGTGTTCAGGCCTGGTTGAGCTGGGTCTTGAGCAAATCGCGAAAGGTCTGGATCAGGGGCTCGCGGCTACGGCCACGGCGCATGATCATCGAAAACGGTGCCTGATAACCGAAGGTGGCCGGCAGCAAAACGCGCAGGTCGCCCTTGTCAGCCCAGGCCTGGGCGTAGTGCTCTGGCAGGTAGCCAATATAAGCGCCCGACAGCACCAGAATCAGTTGCGCTTCCATACTTTCCACCGTGGCAGCGCTATGCTTGAAGCCGTGGCGCGCCAGCTCGGCCTGGCTCCAGTAACCTCGCCCGACCATGCGTTGCTGGGTGATCACTTGCTCCGGGATGCGCCGCTCGTTGAACAGAGGATGTCGGGTGCTGCAATACAACCAGTGCTGTTCGCGGTACAGCGGCATGTAGATCAGCCCACTCATGCGGTTGGAAAACGCACCGATGGCCAGGTCCAGGCGATTGTCCTGGACCCCCAGTTGCAATTCGTAGGGGCTCATCACCGACAGGTGCAAATGCACCGCCGGGTGCTCCAGGCTGTAGGCGCCAATCACTTCGGCGAACGGCAAGGCCTTGTCGCTGACGGTGGAGTCGAGCACCCCAAGCTTGAGGGTGCCGCGCAACTCGCCTTTCAACGCGGCAGCGTATTGCTCGAAACCTTCGAGTTCGCCCAGCAGGCGCAGGGTTTCCTGATGAAACAGCTCGCCCTTGCTGGTCAGGCTGAAGCCGCCACGGCCACGATGGCACAGCACAAGCCCCAAGGCTGACTCGAGTTGGCTCATGTAGGTGCTGATGGCCGACGTCGACAGGTTGAGCTCGTGCTGGGCATTGGCAAACCCTTGATGGCGCACGACGCTGACGAAGATGCGCAGGAGTTTCAGGTCGGGCAAGGCGTTGGCCATGGGGGCTCCATAAACTTCAACTAACTGTAGGAGCGAGCTTGCTCGCGAAAAACCTGAGAACGCCGCGTACATTCTGGACGTGCGCATCATCGTTGACGTTTTTCGCGAGCAAGCTCGCTCCTACAGAGACCATGGAGTTTACCCCAGACTTTAGTTTAGAAAAATCTGAACTAAGTATTTGCCTCTGCCGATTCTTCCTAAGCCAGGCTTTTCGCAGAATCGGCCATCAATAAACAAAACAACGATGAGGCAATCCCGTGGACAAGATTTTCCACCAACCACTGGGCGGCAACGAAATGCCGCGCTTCGCCGGCATCGCCACCATGATGCGTCTTCCCCACCTGCAAACCGCCAAGGGCCTGGACGCCGCCTTTATCGGCGTGCCCCTGGATATCGGCACCTCGCTGCGCGCCGGTACACGCTTTGGCCCACGGGAAATCCGCGCCGAGTCGGTGATGATCCGCCCCTATAACATGGCCACCGGCGCTGCCCCCTTCGACTCATTGTCGGTGGCCGATATCGGCGACGTGGCGATCAATACCTTCAACCTGCTCGACGCGGTGCGCATCATCGAAGAGGCCTACGACGAGATCCTCGAGCACGACGTCATCCCCCTGACCCTGGGCGGCGACCACACCATCACCCTGCCGATCCTGCGGGCGATCCACAAAAAACATGGCAAGGTCGGGCTGGTGCACATCGATGCCCACGCCGACGTCAACGACCATATGTTCGGCGAGAAAATTGCCCACGGCACCACCTTCCGCCGCGCCGTGGAAGAAGGCTTGCTCGATTGCGACCGCGTGGTGCAGATCGGCCTGCGCGCCCAGGGTTATACCGCCGAAGACTTCAACTGGAGCCGCAAGCAAGGCTTCCGTGTGGTCCAGGCCGAAGAATGCTGGCATCACTCCCTCGCGCCGCTGATGGCCGAAGTGCGGGAAAAAGTCGGCGACGGCCCGGTGTACCTGAGCTTCGACATCGATGGCATCGACCCCGCCTGGGCGCCCGGCACCGGCACCCCGGAAATTGGCGGGCTGACCACCATCCAGGCCATCGAAATCATCCGTGGCTGCCAGGGCCTCGATCTGATTGGTTGCGACCTGGTAGAAGTTTCGCCGCCTTACGACACCACCGGCAATACCTCGTTGCTGGGCGCCAACTTGCTGTACGAAATGCTCTGCGTATTGCCTGGCGTCGCGCATCGCTGATAAGGGCGAACGCGCTGAGAACGAAAAAAACCGCGTCTTCACACTCACAACCAAGGGGGTCGCACAGATCCCCGACAACGATGTACCTGACCTTCGCTCGCGTGTTTACCGAGCCAACTGCCGCCTGATCGCCCATAAAAAATATAATCGGAGAACCGCCGTCATGGCTTTGGATTTATTCGTCGTACTCATCTACGCCGCCGGCATGCTGGTGCTCGGCTACTACGGCATGCGTCGCGCCAAAACCCACGAAGACTACCTGGTCGCCGGCCGCAACCTCGGCCCATCGCTGTACATGGGCACCATGGCTGCCACGGTGCTGGGCGGTGCCTCCACCGTCGGCACCGTGCGCCTGGGGTATGTGCATGGTATTTCGGGTTTCTGGCTGTGCGCCGCACTCGGCGCGGGCATCATTGCCCTGAACCTGTTCTTGGCCAAGCCCCTGTTGAAGCTGAAAATCTTCACCGTCACCCAGGTCCTGGAAAAACGCTACAACCCCATGGCCCGCCAGGCCAGCGCGGTGATCATGCTGGCCTACGCGCTAATGATCGGCGTGACCTCGATTCTGGCCATCGGCACCGTGCTGCAAGTGCTGTTCGACCTGCCGTTCTGGTTGTCGGTACTGGTGGGCGGCGGCGTGGTGGTGGTGTATTCGACCATCGGTGGCATGTGGTCGCTGACCCTCACCGACATTGTGCAATTCGTGATCAAGACCGTCGGCCTGATGTTCATCCTGTTACCGATCTGCCTGTACCGCGTCGGTGGCTGGGATGAGCTGGTGGCTAAGCTGCCGGCGTCGAACTTCAGCTTTACCGCAATCGGCTGGGACACGATCATCACCTACTTCATGATCTACTTCTTCGGCATCCTGATCGGTCAGGATATCTGGCAACGAGTGTTCACTGCCCGAGATGAAAAGGTCGCCCAGTACGCGGGCACTTTCGCCGGTTTCTATTGCATCCTGTACGGCTTGGCCTGTGCGCTGATCGGCATGGCTGCCCATGTGCTGATCCCGGACCTGGACAACGTCAACAATGCCTTCGCCGCGATCGTCAAAGCCTCGCTGCCGGACGGCATTCGCGGCCTGGTCATCGCGGCCGCGCTGGCCGCCATGATGTCCACCGCCAGCGCCGGCCTGCTCGCCGCCTCCACCGTGTTGACCGAAGACCTGCTGCCCCGCCTGCGCGGCGGCAAGGCGTCGAGCCTGCGCATCAATCGCCTGTTTACCCTGTTGACCGGCATTGCCGTGCTGGGTATCGCCTTGGTGGTGAACGATGTGATCAGCGCCCTGACCCTGGCCTATAACCTGTTGGTGGGCGGTATGTTGGTGCCCTTGATCGGCGCGATCTTCTGGAAGCGCGCGACGACCTCGGGCGCAATCACGTCCATGAGCCTGGGCTTCGTGACCGCGCTGGTGTTTATGTTCAAGGATGGGTTGGATGCAAACACGCCGATCTACTACAGCCTGGCGGTGGCGCTGGTGAGCTTTGTGCTGGTGAGTTTGCTGTCGCGTCGCCCCGACAAAGTGGCGGCTGCGGTGGTTTGAGCTATAACAGGGACGGGGATATTTTCTTCAGCGGGCGCGACGTCGGAGGTCGCGCCCGTTTTTTTGCCTGGTGAAAAACAACTGTGGGAGCGGGCTTGCTCGCGAAAGCGGTGTGTCATTCAACCTTTTCGTTGCCTGACACACCGCTTTCGCGAGCAAGTCGAATCGTCGCACCGCCGCTCCCACATTTTTTAGACCGCGTGATTAGCGGCGACGTGGCCGACGCTGCTCGTCATCCGTGCGGATCGGCACTGGTTGCAGCGGAGGCTCGATCAAGCCCAACGCAACGCCAAGGTCGTGGAGCCAGTTTTGGATTTTCTCTTTCATGATTGCCCCCTTTGAGGGTAGTGCTGGCCGGCGTGAGTTCTGTCGCCGTTTCCTACAGTGATAGTAGCCCTAAGTCCTAGGTAATGCTTGAAGGAAACCACAACGAACTATTACTAAATTGATCCAAATCCTGACGGATCGTTCAAGCAATCGCGCGCGTGTCTTGCACGCATCGTGGGTTGCCGTCTTGCTGCAGGTCGATCCATGCATTGAGATTAGCGCCGAGCATACCCTTTCGCCACATCAGCCAGGTGGTCGCAGTGGCAAAAGGCCCGGTCAGCGGATGAACGGACACGCTGTCCTTGCCGGGCAGGCTTTCGAGCATGGACTCAGACATCAACGCCACCCCCGAACCGGCAATCACACAGGCGAGCATGCCTTGGTAGGACTCGATCTCGATCGCCCGCCCCATCGCCACACGCTCATGGGAAAACCAGGTTTCCAGGCGCGTGCGGTAGGCGCAACTGCGCCGAAACGTGAACACCGCACGGCCCGTCACATCCTGGGGGCCACGCACCGGCGGGTGATCGGCCTCGCAAATCAGCACCAGGCGCTCTTCGCACAGCGGTACGCCATCCAGGGTGGCGATGGTCAGCGGGCCGTCGACGAAGGCTGCGTCCAGGCGCCCGGTGATCAGCCCTTCCAGCAACTCCCCACTGGGCGCCGACTGCACCTGAAGGTTCACCATGGGGTAAGTCTTGTGATAGCGCGCCAGCAGCTTCGGCAAATGAACCGCGGCGGTGCTGTACATGCTGCCCAAGACGAAATCACCGGCCGGCTGCCCGCCTTGTACGGCGCCGTGGGCTTCGTCGTGCAGCGCCAGCAGGCGGGTGCTGTAGTCCAGCAGTACCTTGCCTGCCGGAGAAAGCTGCAAGCGTTGGCGCTCGCGCACGAACAGATCGACGCCCAGTTGCTCTTCCATTTGTTTAAGCCGGGTCGACAGGTTTGAGGGCACGCGGTGCAGGCGCTCAGCGGCGCGGGTGATGGAGCCCTCTTCCGCCACGGCCTGGAAAATGCGCAATTGACTGAACTCCATTACTTTCTCCAAAACTGAACAAGTTACTCACTATTATTCAATTTTACAGAAAGTCAATCCGTCTTAGCCTGCAAGGCATTCGCTTCTTTGCAGGAAACCTGAACATGTCCCCGCTGATTCGCTTACTCGCCAGCTTCGTCGCCCTGATGATGGCCATGGGCATTGGCCGCTTCGCCCTGACTCCGCAAATGCCGCATTTGCTCAGTGAAGGCCAGATCAACCTGACCGGCGCCGGCCTGATCGCAGCCGCCAATTACCTGGGCTATTTTGTCGGCGCGGTGGACTCGATCTTTGCCCGCAGCCATCAGCATGTGCGCGGGCGCCTATACGGCGGGCTGTGGTTGTGCGTATTGCTGACCCTGGCGTCCTACTGGGCCCACGGGTTCTGGCCGCATGTGCTGCTGCGCTTCGGCACCGGGGTCGCCAGTGCGTGGGCTCTGGTGATGATTACCAGCCTGAGCCAACCACTGGCGATTGCCGCCGGTCGTCCACGCCTGGGTGCGCTGGTGTTTGCAGGGCCGGGGTTGGGGATTGTGTTGACGGGGCTGCTGGCGCTGGTGTCGAACCTATCGGGGCAAAGCTCTGCCACGCTGTGGTTGCTCTACGGGGCGGTGGCGCTGGTGATGTTGTTGGCGATCCTACCGTTTCTACCCAAGCCGGCCCTGAAGGTTACACAGGCCACCAGCGCGGGAAACAACGGCAGTATCGCGCACCTATGCTGGATTTATTTCCTGTATGGCCTGGGCTATATCATCCCGGCGACTTTTCTGTCGCAGATGGCCAGCGCTCAATTCCACGGGGCCTGGCAGGCCGACTTGTTCTGGCCCTGCTTTGGCCTGGCGGCCGCGCTGGGAGTGGGGGTTGCAAGCCTGCGCCGCAAGCACCCGAACACCACCCGTCGCTGGCTGATGGCGACTTTATGGCTGCAAGCGGCCGGGGTATTTGCCTGCCTGCTTGGCAATGGCTGGGGCTTGGCGCTGGGCGTGTTGCTGTGCGGTGCGCCCTTTCTGGCCTGCATGCAGTTGGTGATGGCGCGATTACGGGAGGTCGCGCCCCATGGCTACCAACGCAGCACGGGGTTACTGACCGCCAGCTTCGCCGTCGGCCAATTGAGCGGGCCACTGTTGGCGTCGGTCAGCAGCCACCTCAGTGGCAGCCTGCAACCGGCGTTGGTCGTTGCCGGTACCGGGTTGTTATTAGCCGGTTCAGTACTGATCAGCCGCCCTCTACCGGCGCAGCCGATTTGCACACAAGTGGCCAACGGTGCAGCTAATCGCTGTTAGGCACGTGCCCCACGCCATGTCCATCAGCGCCAACCCAGCGGACCAGCCTTGAAGCGTGGCCCAGTTGCTCAGGTCATAGGTGCCATAGGCCACCAGGCCAAGCAAGGCGCCCAAACGCGCAGCGCGCTGCCAACTGGCGCTGGGCAAGACCACCAACACTACGCAGCCAAGGACATACAGGAGATAGAACAATACCGCAGGCAACAGGCGTGGCTGATCAAGCATCAGCGCGCCAAGCAGGGATTTGTAGGTGGAGCCCATGAGCACGCCAAGCCAAAGGCCGTCGAGGACCAGGAAGGCGAGCAAGGTACCGAGGTAGGCGAAGAGCGTTCTCTTGGACATGACACGAGCCTTTGTAGGAGCGAGCTTGTTGTGGCGAGCAAGCTTGCTTGCGCTGGGGTGCGAAGCGCCCCCAAAAGCTCGCGACTGCTGCGCAGTCGAGCGGGAGCAAGCTCCCTCGCCACAACAAGCTCGCTCCTACAGGAGAGCAGCCTGTACTCAGCTTAGTTCAATGCGGTCCGCATGAATCACGATCTGGCCCTGCTTATAAAGCGCACCAATGGCCTTCTTGAAGTTGCCCTTGCTCACCCCGAACAAGTTGCTGATCACCGCCGGGTCGCTTTTGTCGCTGACCGGCAGGCTGCCATTGTTATCGCGCAACTTGGCGAGGATCTTCGAGTTCAGGCTGGAGGCCGCTTCCTGGCCCACCGGCTGCAGGCTCAGGCTGATGTTGCCATCGGCGCGGATCTCTTTGATAAAGCCCTTCTCTTCCTTGCCCGGGCGCAGGAACTTGAACACTTCGTTCTTGTGGATCAGGCCCCAGTGCTTGTTGTTGATGATCGCCTTGAAGCCCATGTCGGTGGCTTCGGCCACCAGCAGGTCGACTTCCTGACCCACCTGATAGTTCGCCGGCGTTTTGTCCAGATAACGGTCAAGGCGAGCGGTGGCGGTGATGCGCTTGGTGTGCTTGTCGAGGTAAACGTGCACCACGCAGTATTCGCCCGCGGTCAGCTGGCGTTTTTCTTCCGAGTACGGCAGCAGCAGGTCCTTGGGCAAACCCCAGTCAAGGAACACGCCGATACTGTTGACTTCCACAACTTTCAAACTGGCAAATTCACCGACTTGAACTTTGGGCTTTTCGGTGGTGGCGATAAGTTTGTCATCGCTGTCCAGATAAATGAAAACGTTGAGCCAGTCTTCATCTTCACTGGGAATATCTTTAGGGATATACCGATTAGGCAAGAGGATTTCCCCCTCTTGCGCACCATCGAGGTACAAACCAAAGTTAGTGTGCTTGACTACTTGCAAGCTGTTGTAGCGCCCGACTAAAGCCATTTCCAATACCCTCATTGCGTGGGCGGCATTCTACCCGAGTTGTGCCCTGCACGCGCACACGCCTGAAAAATCGCGGGCTGGTATGGCGTTCCAGTGGCACCGCCCCACTCGTCTGATCGTTCGGTTCACTTTGAGCAGGCCATCAGCGTGCCCACCAGCCTGTGGTTTCCAGCTAAAACAGTAAGTTAGCGCTTTATTTCAGCGCTGAACTTCGGTTATTTCCAGCGCTGCGTCTTATTTCTGAGGGATATTTGCCAAGCAATTGTCAAGTATTTCCTGTACGATGCCTGGCCAAGTTAATTTTCTACAGGTTAGTGGCCGCCATGCGTGTAAAAGCATCCAACAGCAAAGCAAAGCCAGCTCCCGCCGTTGAAACCAGCGAATCGATCAACAGCCAGATCGCTGCGTTCCTCAAGTCCGGCGGCGAAATCCAGCAAATTGCCAAGGGCGTGAGCGGCCAGACTTTCGGCCCATCCAAGCAGATCAGCCTGGGCAAGAAGTAATAGTCATACCCGCGCACTGCATCTGGTCCCTAAGCGTCTTGCCTTCGAGGCGCTAGGACTAGAGTTGCCACCCCCTCCCGATACATTCAATACGCAGCTAATCGACGAACGGGCCTCAACGCCTGGCATTCGCCGGTATCCTTGCACACGTCTAGCACGGGCATCCGCCTGAATCTTTCCGTTACTGCTCCTCGCTTTTCATGGAGTGAAGCATGCTTAAACGCTGTATTTTCGTGGTCAGCATCCTGGTCGCCAGCCCTTTGGCCCAAGCGCATATCTTCCAGCGTGAACTGGGTGACTTCGACCTGAAATTAGGCACCACCCCCAGCCGCACCATGGCCCAGGGCCTGGTCAAGCCGACCGCCCCTGGCAGCGACTCGTTCCACGGTGGCCTGGACCTTACCCACGACAGCGGCCTGTATTTCGGCCAGTTTTCCCCGAACATGGGCCTGTCGTCGGCCAATAACCTTGAAGTCGACTCCTACATGGGCTTCAAGCGTCCGTTCGACCAGACCCTGGGCTACGAAGTCGGCTTGATCCATTACAGCTACCCCAAGGTCAGCCCCCTCGACAGCCAGGAGTTCTACGGCGGGCTGAACCTGTTGGGCAACCGCTTTGGCGTGTCTTTCAGCAACGACCCCGACCGCCAGGACAGCACCCTGTTTGCCGACCTGGGCGGCACCCAGCCTTTCGGCATCGGTGTCAGCATGAAGTACACCACCCATCAACTGGGCACGCCGGTCTCGGTAGAGAACGGCGCCATCAGCAGTTTCAGCGATTGGTCGGTGCAGTTTTCCCGGGCCTGGAAAGGCATTGACCTGGACCTGATCTACAGCGGCTCCAGCCTCAGCGGCAGTGACTGCTCGGCCTACTCCGGACACAACTCGCAATGTGATGGGCTGTTGACCTTGAAGGCCGCGCGGTCGTTTTATTGATGGGCTGAACTGTCGCACCCCGCGCAGGTTCACATACATTAACGCCCTCCATGCAAGGACCTGCCCATGTTGCGCCGGCTCAAACTCCTGATGGTACTGCTGACCCTGAGCCTGGTGCTCGCCGGCTGCAATCGCGTGGGCCTGGCCTACCGTAACCTCGACGTGATCATCCCATGGACCCTCAACGATTACCTGGACATGCATGCCGGGCAGAAGAGCTGGTTCAACGACACTCTCAAGGAGCACCTGGCCTGGCACTGCACCACGCAATTGCCTGGCTACCTGGACTGGCTCGACCGCCTGCAGCAGATGGTCGACAGCAACCAGGTCACCGACGCCGCGTTGCAAACCCGTACTGTCGAGGCCAAACAGGCAATTGCCGAGATTGCGCGGGAAATCACCCCCTCAGCCGTGCAATTGCTGCAAGGCCTGGACGATCAGCAGGTCAAGGACATGAGCGACGCCCTGGCCAAGGACCTGCGCAAACGCCAGGACGAATACCTCAAGCCGCCGCTGGCCCAGCAAATCAAGGAACGCGCCGAACGCATGAGCAAGCGACTGGACGCCTGGATCGGCCCATTGAGCCCCGGCCAGCAAAACCGCGTGACGGCCTGGTCTGCCGAGTTGGGCGCGCAAAACCAAGCGTGGATCGGCAACCGCGCCCATTGGCAGGCGCAATTTATCGAGGCGCTGCAACAACGCCACACTGCCGATTTCCCGCAAAAAATCCAACAACTGCTGGTGGATCGCGAAAGCCTGTGGACCCCGCAATACCGCGCCGCCTACGCACAGACCGAAGCCGCCGCGCGCAGCTTGCTCGTCGACGTGATGGCCCAAAGCTCCCCAGCGCAGCGCCTGAAACTTACCCAGAAAATCGACAAGGTCCGCAGCGACTTCCAGGCGCTCAAATGCCTGAAAAGCGCGCAGTCTTAGTCTGGCGCCAAGGTGCCCAGCCAGGCCACCAAGCCAAGGATGAGCACCACCGCACCAAACTCCATAACCATGCTGCGCCGTAACGCACGGATCGCCACGCTATAGTCGCCCGCCGCGATAGATCGATGTAGAAGCGGCGTCAGATGAAAGCGATTGAGGGCCGCCAAGGCCAGCATCAGGCCAAACAACCCCAGCTTCAGGCAAAGCAGCACCGCGTAGACTCCACCGGTGATGCCCCCCAGGTTTGGTCCGACGACGAACAGATAATTGGCCACACCCGTGCCGGCCAGCACCAAGACAAATCCCGCGCCCATATGCTCGAAACCCGCCAACGCCCTGGCGAGAACCTGGATCCGATCGCCCCGTGGCAACGACGCAGGCATCAGCAGCAGACCAAATGCCGCCAGCGCCCCCACCCAACCTGCCGCCGCCAACAGGTGTGCACTGTCGCTGACGATGTGCCACACGCCTTGCACGCCTTCGTGCATCACGCCGTGCCCTGTCCACACCAGGGTGACCAACGCCACGCCAGCCGACAGCGTGGCCAGCGCCAGGTGAGTGCTCAGTGTCGCCAGGACCAGCGCCGCGACACGCACCCACCACGTCAGCCCCAGGTCAGTCTGCCACAGCATCATCTGTACATGCGGCCACAGCGCCTGCCAATCCGTGGCTCCGCTCATGGATTGGGTCATGACCAATAGCGACGCCACCGAAAACACCAGCCCCAAGCCGCCCGTCAATCCCATCCATGCCCTTAGATTGAGCCGTCTGCGTTGCTCAGCGTGCAGACCATAAAGGCCGAACAGCCCCAGTCCAAATAGCATCATCAGGTCGAGATAGAGCGCGAAGCGCAATGCGATGGGGATCAGCTCACTCATGGCTGCACGCTGAACACCACATTACCCGTGATCGGATGCGTATCAGACGACACGGCACGCCAATCCACCCGATAGCTGCCGGTGGTGAGTGCGGAGACCGGCTTGATCAACATCACCTTGGGGTCGCTGCTCGCCGACACGGCGGCCTTCACCGGCATCGGAGAATCGGGCATGCCCGGCATGTCGGTCATGGTCAGCTTGGCCCCGGAAAACTGAGTCAACAGATTTTCCGAGAAGTGCAATTCAATGACTGCAGGCGCAGCGCCCTGTGCACCTGTCGCCGGAAGCGACGACAGCAGCTTTGGATGGGCCGAAGCTGGAAGGCTAAGACTTAAGCCTACCCACAGCGCAGCACCCAGCAGCATGGTGTTCAACATAGACATGCAAGACTCCAGGCCGCGCGAGGCGGCGAATGATAAAAAAGGGAAACCTTTCAGAACCACAACCGCACGCCGACCACCCAGCGCAGTTGATGGATGTCTTCGCCCTCGTCCCGTGCGTATTGCGCGGTCTGGCCATAAGCCCGGTTCCAGCTGACCCCAACATAGGGCGCAAACTCGCGGCGAACTTCGTAGCGCAAACGCAGGCCCAGTTCACTTTTTGCCAAGCCCGAACCAACGCCGCGTTGCGGATCGTTCTGCGCATAAAAATTGAGTTCTGCGGTGGGCTGCAGGATCAGGCGATTGGTGAGCAGAATGTCGTAGTCACCCTCAAGGCGTGCGGCGGTATGCCCCGATTCGCCGACAAACAACGTGGCTTCGGCCTCGAAGTTGTAGAGCGCCATGCCTTGTAGGCCAAAGGCCGCCCAGGTCTGGCTGGCACCAGGCTTGAAGTCCTGGCGCACGCCGCCGATCACATCCCACCACGGGCTGATTGCGTGCCCCCATAACGCTTGGGCTTCGGCGCTTTCAGTGCGGCCCGCGCTGCGTTCGCCTTCACTGCGTAGCCACAACCGGTCGATGTCACCGCCGACCCAACCCTTGATGTCCCAACTCTGCGTGTTGCCGTCGCCGCCCTGCCATTCCAACTGGTTGATCAGCAGCATCGAGTTGACGCTGCTGTCGTGCACCTGATGCCCTCCCGGCGCGTTGTAGACCGCTGCACGGTCTGCGTCGGTGAGCGCCGGAATCGGCGTACGGCTTTGCGTCAGCGCCGGCGTCGCCGGGCTCATGCCCTGAAATTCATCCTCGGCCGCCAACGTCCATGGGGCGAACCCCAGCGTGGCGAAAGCGATGCAAAGGGACGAGACGCAACGGTTCATGCTCGCTTCCTTATTCATGCACGCGCACCTCACGGAACATGCCCATTTCCATGTGGTACAGCAGGTGGCAGTGATAGGCCCAGCGCCCCAAGGCATCGGCGGTGACGCGGTAACTGCGCCGGGAGCCCGGTGGCATGTCGATGGTGTGTTTGCGCACCTGGAACTGGCCGTTTTCGTCCTCCAGGTCGCTCCATAATCCATGCAGGTGAATCGGATGGGCCATCATGGTGTCGTTGACCAACACCACCCGCACGCGCTCGCCATAGGTCAGTTGCAGAGGCTCGGCATCGGAAAACTTCACGCCGTTGAACGACCAGGCGAACTTTTCCATATGCCCGGTGAGATGCAATTCGACGGTGCGCGAGGGGTCGCGGCCATCGGGGTCTTCGAAGGTACTGCGCAGGTCGGCATAGGTGAGCACCCGGCGGCCATTGTTGCGCAGGCCGATTCCAGGGTCGTCCAGCTTGGGCACCGGGCTCATCGCCTGCATGTCTACCAGCGGGTTGTTCTGCTCGCTGGCGGGGTGTTTCTGCATCGCCATCGCGCCCATGGCGCTGTGATCCATGCCTTCCATGCCCGGCATATCGGCCATGGCGCCGTGGTCCATGCCGCCCATACCCATGTCCTCCATGGTCAGCCACGGGCGCGGATCAAGCGGCGGTACCAAGGCCGTCGCCCCCACCTGCCGGGCGAGGGTGCCACGGGCATAGCCTGTGCGGTCCATGGACTGGGCAAACAGGGTGTAAGCGTCTGCCACGGGCTCGACCAGCACATCGTAGGTTTCCGCCACGGCGATACGGAACTCGTCGACGCTTACCGGCTTCACCGGCTGACCATCCGCGGCGATGACGGTCATCTTCAACCCGGGAATGCGCACATCAAAATAGGTCATCGCCGAACCATTGATAAAACGCAGGCGAATCGTTTCCCCCGCCTTGAACACCCCGCTCCAGTTTTGCCCAGGCGGCTGGCCGTTGAGCAAGTAGGTGTAGGTCTCGCCACTGACGTCTGCAAGGTCGGTGGGGTTCATCTTCATTTGCGCCCACATCAGCCGGTCGGCAGCCGTGGCCGACCAGCCTTGTTTGCCCACATCCCGGATAAAATCGCCCAGGGTGGGTTTGTGCAGGTTGTAGTAATCGGACTGCTTCTTGAGGGTCTTCATCAGGGCGATGGGGTCTTCATCGGTCCAGTCCGACAGCATCACCACGTAATCGCGCTGGTAGGTATACGGCTCGGGGTCCTTGGGGTCGATGACCAGCGGGCCGTACACGCCCTGCTGCTCCTGAAGCCCGGAATGGCTGTGGTACCAGTAGGTGCCGTGCTGCTTGACCTTGAACTGGTAAACGTAAAGGCCGCCCGGTTCGATGCCCTTGAAGCTCAGGCCGGGCACGCCGTCCATGGTCGATGGCAACAGAATGCCGTGCCAGTGGATCGAGGTGGGCTCGCCAAGGCGGTTTTTCACGCGCAGGGTCACGGTGTCGCCCTCCCGCCAGCGTAACAGCGGGC
Source organism: Pseudomonas sp. AM4(2022) (assembly GCF_036346515.1). Classification (NCBI taxonomy): domain Bacteria; kingdom Pseudomonadati; phylum Pseudomonadota; class Gammaproteobacteria; order Pseudomonadales; family Pseudomonadaceae; genus Pseudomonas; species Pseudomonas sp. AM4(2022). Next base: position 146,323 of record NZ_JAOTNW010000004.1, on the reverse strand, counting down.
CGGGCAGGCTGCCGTTGACGGTCAACGCGGTGCGCGGTTGGCCTGTCAGGTTGACGGGGGTCTGGTCAATAAACAGGTCAAACTCGCTGCCGGCGAGCACCGTGGGCTGGCCGGGGCTGGTCAGTGCCCACACAGGCGGGCGCCAAAGCCCGAGCCCGCCCAGCAGGCCGCCTGCGGCCAGGCCTTTGACGAATGTGCGTCTGGAGGTTGTGGAGTGCATGCCGATTCAAGTCCGTGAGTTGAATGGCAGCAGATTAGGAGTCGCCGGCTGTCAGCAACCTTAGCGGCAGATTACCGATTCGACAGGTTCACCCGGCACCCTCAGGGGCGCCGGGGCATAACAGGATCAGGCGATCTGGGCTTTGGAGGCCACTTCAGCGAACGTTGCCGGATCAAGCGCATCCGCTTGTTCATCCAACACCTGACGCGGATGATCATTGCCCGGAATCGAGCTGTCGATCAGCGCCAGCAATTGCGCACCCAGCGCCGTCAGAATGAAATTCTCGCCATTGCCGCCCTCTTCTTCTGGCCGCGATTCAATAAAGCCACGCTTGAACAGCAGCGCCTCGTAATCGGCAGCGGTCTTCTTCAGTGCGTCCAGGTTGCCAGTGGCCTCGCCGGCCGTCGCCTTCTCGGCCGCTTCCTGCTCGGCGTATTTGCGCGGCGCAAAGCTGCCCTCGCCGTTCTGCACTTCATGCAGCAGACGTTCGATCAGATCCCAATTGTAAGTCGTCATCCTGATTCCTCCTGCAGGCCGATGGAGTTAGCCCGTCTAAGGGAGTGACATGTCCTGGCACTGGCCGTTCAACTGAACAGACGGGCGTCATTTCTCTGAACTTTCCAGAGGTTCGCCACCTCAACTGCACATCACTGCCAAGGAAGTCCGACCATGAAAACCTTGATGAAGCTGACTCTCGCCGCCACGCTGTTAAGCGCCCTGCCCGCCTGGGCCTGCACGCCCGAGGAGGCAACGGCCAAGCGTGAAGCGCTGGCCAAGGAAGTGACCAAGCTCACAGAACAGAACCCGACCAAGGCCAAGCAGATAAATGCCGAGCTGCAGAAGATGGACCTGGATACCGAAAGCGCCGAGTTTCCCGACAAGTGCCAGTTGATCGATGCGCGGCTCAAGGAGCTCAAGGAAGCGGCCGCCAAAACCAACAACTGATGGCGAAAAAAAACCGGACATCGTCCGGTTTTTTTATGCCCGCCTGCTTATTCGGCAGCCGGTGCTTCTGGCTTGCGGCGCTTGAGCGGCGCCATGCCGTCCTTGCTGACGAGCGACAGGTTGTCGGTCTTCGGCCGGTTGGCGATCTTGCGCTTGGTCGGTGACTTGGCGCCGGTTTTCTTCTTGTCGCCCTTGGCGTCGGTCTTTTTCTTCTTCACGCCAACGGCCTTGCCCGACGCCTTGACCTTCTTCGGCCCGGTGTAAGTGCCTTTGACTTCCTTGATGGTGCGGCGCTCGAACGACTGCTTGAGGTAGCGTTCGATGCTCGACATCAGGTTCCAGTCGCCGTGGCAGATCAGCGAGATGGCCAGGCCATCGTTGCCGGCCCGTCCGGTACGGCCGATACGGTGCACGTATTCGTCGCCGCTGCGTGGCATATCGAAGTTGATCACCAGGTCAAGGCCGTCAACGTCCAGGCCACGGGCAGCGACGTCGGTGGCTACCAGGATCTTCACGCCGCCCGCCTTGAGACGGTCGATGGCCAGCTTGCGGTCCTTCTGGTCTTTCTCGCCGTGCAGCACGAACGCCTTGTATTCCTGCGCAACCAGGCGCCCGTAGATACGGTCGGCGGCGGCACGGGTGTTGGTGAACACGATGGCCTTTTGGTAGGTCTCGTTGGCCAGCAACCAGTTGAGGATCTGTTCTTTGTGCACGTTATGGTCAGCGGTGACGATCTGCTGGCGCGTGGTGGCGTTCAGGTCGCTGACGTTGTTGACCTGCAAGTGCTCAGGGTTGTTCAGCACCTTGGCGACCATGTCGCGCAGGGTCGAACCACCGGTGGTGGCGGAGAACAGCATGGTCTGCTGACGGTTGACGCACTCGCCGACCAGACGTTGCACATCATCGGCAAAGCCCATGTCGAGCATGCGGTCGGCTTCGTCGAGCACCAGCACCTCGACTTCCTTGAGGTCGAGGTTGCCAGCGTTGAGCTGCTCGATCATGCGCCCTGGGGTGCCGATCAGGATGTCCGGCACCTTGCGTAGCATCGCGGCCTGGACTTTGAAGTCTTCGCCACCGGTAATGATGCCGGACTTGATGAAGGTGAACTGCGAGAAGCGCTCGACTTCCTTCAGGGTCTGCTGGGCCAGCTCGCGGGTCGGCAGCAGGATCAGGGTCTTGATGCTGACGCGCACTTTGGCCGGGCCAATCAGGCGGTTAAGCACCGGCAGGACGAAAGCGGCAGTCTTGCCGCTGCCGGTTTGCGCCGTCACCCGCAGGTCACGCCCTTGCAGCGCGAGCGGGATGGCCGCTGCTTGCACAGGCGTAGGCTCGACAAATTTAAGCTCGGCCACGGCTTTGAGCAGGCGTTCGTGCAGGGCGAATTGGGAAAACACGGGTGCTACCTCGAAGAAATACAAAATATCAGCTGCATAGGTTACCGGTTTCGGGCGCCCAAACCGAGTTTCTTTACGCGAACGGGGCCAATCAGCTGCTTTTTTGTCAGCGATTTTGTCCAGAGCGTCAACTTTATTGCACTTAAATGCTCTAATCGCCCCGTGTTGTCTTACAGAAGAATCGGTTCACTCATGGATATCAAACAGCTCTGGCTCAACGTCCAAGACCTTTGGGGCGCCCTCGATGAACACCCGGTCCTGCATTCCAGCCTCGGCTTGCTGGTGTTGCTGGTGGTGGCATTGGTGGTGGGACGCGTCGCCCGTTACCTCATCCTGCACGCGGTCAAATTGCTCGGCCGGCAGCCGGCCCTGCACTGGCTGAACGACCTGCGGCATAACAAAGTCTTCCATCGCCTGGCGCAGATGACGCCGTCGCTGGTGGTCCAGTTCGGCCTGTACCTGGTGCCGGACCTGAGCAAGACCGCCATCCTGTTCATCGGCAACGTGGCCCTGGCGATCAGCATCTTGTTCATGGTTTTGGCCATGAGTGCCCTGCTCAACGCGCTGCTGGATATTTACGCACGCACCGAACACGCACGCACCCGTTCGATCAAAGGCTATGTGCAACTGGCGAAAATGGTGCTGTTCGTGTTCGGCGCGATCATCATCGTCGCCACCCTGATCGACCGCTCGCCGCTGTTGCTGCTCTCAGGCCTGGGTGCGATGTCGGCGGTGATTCTGTTGGTGTACAAGGACACCCTGCTGTCGTTCGTCGCCAGTGTGCAATTGACCAGCAACGACATGCTGCGCGTCGGTGACTGGATCGAAATGCCCCAGGTCGGTGCCGATGGCGATGTGGTCGATATTACCCTGCACACGGTGAAGGTGCAGAACTTCGACAAGACCATCGTTTCCATCCCCACCTGGCGCCTGATGTCCGAGTCGTTCAAGAACTGGCGTGGCATGCAGGCCTCCGGTGGGCGCCGTATCAAGCGCAGCCTGTACATCGACGCCAGCGGCGTACGCTTCCTGAACGATGAGGAAGAAGTGCGCATGACCCAGGTGCACTTGCTCAGCGGCTATATCAGCCGCAAACAGGCCGAACTCAAGGCCTGGAACGAGGCCCAGGGCCACAGCGCGCAACTGTCGGCCAACCGTCGGCGCATGACCAACCTCGGCACCTTCCGCGCCTACGCCCTGGCGTACCTGCAAAGCCACCCGGACATCCAGCCGAACATGACCTGCATGGTGCGCCAGATGCAAACCACCGCCCAGGGCGTGCCGCTGGAGATCTACTGCTTTACCCGCACCACGGCGTGGGGCGATTACGAGCGGATCCAGGGGGATATTTTTGATTATCTGTTGGCGGTGTTGCCGGAGTTCGGGCTGAGCCTGTATCAGCAGCCAAGCGGTAATGACCTGCGCGCTGGTGTGCTGCCGGCATTGGCTGGGGCCACGCAGGTACCCGTCGCCGAAACGGCATGAGGTGATGCGAACGGGATTACGGCAGTGACGCCGTAATCTCCTTGCGGCACACCTCAAGCACTTCATCGGCCAGGGCGGAATCATCCGGGCACGCCCGCGACAACATGATTGCGCCGATGGCATGGGCCATGCTGTCGAGCATTTTCGCGCGCACGCCTTCTTGTGGCGTCTCATGAGCTGCGTTGTACTTTGCTTCCAAGGCCTGCAGGGTGTTTTCCAAGCCGTCGGCAAAGGTCGCCTTCAGCGTGTCCGATTGACGGGCAGCATCGGCACACAACGCCGCCAATGTGCATCCGCCGCCGCGATGATCGCGGTGCTGCCTGGACAGGTAAACCTCGAAAAACTGCTCCACCTCCATCTCCGCGCTATCAGCCAGTGACTGCGCCAGGCTGTTGGCGGCCGCTTCCGCCATCAAGTCCGCCTTGGAACCGAAGTGCTTGTAAAAGCCGCCTTGGGTAAAACCGGCCGCAGCCATCAACTCGGCCACGCCCACCCCATCGAAACCCCGCTCGCGGAACAGCTCGGAAGCTGTCGCGACGATATGGGCCCGATTGCTCTGTGACTGCGCCTTGGTGATCTTCATGTCTGTGGTCCTGCCAGCTTGCGAGATAGGCATATTACTATGATGTCGATCATAATCAAAACCGTTGACAGCTTTGATTATGATCGACATCATAAAACCTCCTCGCACTCACAGAGCACCACACCATGAGCACTTCCAACACCGTTCTGATCACTGGCGCTTCGACCGGCATTGGTGCCGCCTACGCCGAACGTTTTGCCGCACGCGGCCATGACCTCGTACTGGTCGCCCGTGATATCACGCGCCTGGAAGCGCTCGCCGCCCGACTGCGTGAACAGCATGCCGTCAGCGTTGATATCCTCCCGGCCGACCTGACCCAGAGCGCTGACCTGGCCGCAGTTGAAGCGCGCCTGCGCGACGACGCCAGCATTGGCACTCTGGTCAACAATGCAGGCGCCGCGCAGTCTGGCGGTTTTATCGAACAGTCCACCGACAGCGTCGCGCAGTTGGTCGCCCTCAACACCACGGCGCTGGTACGCCTGGCCAGTGCCATCGCCCCACGCCTGGCGGCAGCCGGCAACGGCGCTATCATCAACATTGGCTCGGTAGTGGGCCTGGCCCCGGAATTCGGCATGACGGTGTACGGCGCGACCAAGGCGTTCGTGCTGTTCCTGTCCCAGGGCATGAGCCTGGAGCTGGCGCCCAAAGGCGTGTACGTGCAAGCCGTGCTGCCCGCTGCCACGCGTACCGAGATCTGGGAGCGTGCGGGCATTGACATCAACACCCTCACGGACGTGATGGAAGTGGGTGATCTGGTGGACGCGGCGCTGGTTGGTTTCGATCGCCGCGAGCCGGTGACCATCCCGCCGTTGCAGGACGGCGCCCGTTGGGACGCGTTGCAGGCTGCGCGGCAAGGCTTGCTGGCGCAGATCAAGCAGTCCCAGGTTGCCGAACGTTACCTGGCCAACGCCTGATCAACCGGTAGCAGGCGCGCTCCGCGCCTGCCCCTTCTCATCGAAGCAACGAGCGTTGAACCATGAAGGCATTTTCCATTGAACGGTACAGCAAGCAGCCCGGCCGCCTCATCGAGGCCCCCGCGCCTGTCGTGGGCGAGCATGACGTGCTGGTTCAGGTGCGGGCCAGCAGCGTCAATGTGCTGGATGCAAAGATCGCCAAGGGCGAATTCAAACTGATCCTGCCCTATGCGTTGCCGTTGACACTGGGCAATGACCTGGCCGGCGTGGTGCTCAGCGTCGGCGCTGCGGTGCGACGCTTCAAGCCGGGGGACGAAGTCTACGCCCGCCCGCCCCAGCAACGTATCGGCACCTTCGCCGAGCGGATTGCCGTGCACGAAGACGCACTGGCGCGCAAACCCGGCAACATCAGCATGGAGCAAGCCGCATCCTTGCCCCTGGTCGCGCTGACGGCGTGGCAGGTGCTGGTGGAAACCGCGAAGCTGAAGAAAGGCCAGAAGGTGTTCATTCATGCGGGCTCAGGCGGGGTGGGCAGTATCGCCATTCAGTTGGCCAAGCATTTGGGCGCTTTTGTCGCCACCACCACCAGCACCGCCAATGTGGAGTGGGTCAAGGCATTGGGCGCGGATGTAGTGATCGACTACAAACAGCAAGCTTTCGAGGCCGTGCTGCGGGATTACGATGTGGTGCTGAACAGCCTTGGCCCGGGTGCGCTGGCCAAGTCACTGAAGATTCTCAAGCCCGGCGGTCAGCTCATCTCCATCTCCGGGCCGCCGACTCCCGCCTTCGCCAGCGCCCAGAACCTGCCATGGCTATTAGGCCTGGTCATGGGCCTGTTGAGCAGCGGTATCCGCAGGAAAGCACGCAAGCAAGGCGTGAGCTATGAGTTTGTCTTCATGCGTGCCAGTGGCGCACAACTGGATGAAATCACCGCGCTGGTCGAGTCCGGCAGTATCCGGCCGGTCATCGACCGTACCTTTCCTTTCGAATTCACAGCGGCGGCCCTGGACTATGTCGAACAAGGCCGCGCCAAAGGCAAGGTGGTGATCACGATGGGGACGGCACCGCCCGACGCACACCCAGCCGGCTGATCCAAACCGCCCCCAGAATCACCAGACCGCCCAGGGCCAAACGGCCCAGCGGTTCGTGCTGGTTCCAGATCAACAAGTTCAGCAACAGCCCCACCGGCACATGCAGGTTGTTCATCACCGCCAGGGTGCCGCCATTGACCAGGCAGGCGCCCTTGTTCCACCAGTACATGCCCAGCGCAGTGCTGACCAACCCGAGGAACACCAGCACGCCCCATTGCAGCGGCGCTTGCGGCAGGAAATCAGCCTTGCCGAACAGCAGGAACGCCGGCAACACCACCAACAAGGCGCCCAGGTAGAAATAACCGAAACGCCGGAAGTGCGGCTGGTCACTGGGATAACGCGCCACCAGGTGCTTGTACATGACTTGCCCGGCGGCGTAGGTGAAGTTGGCCAATTGCAGCAGCAAGAACCCCATCAGGAAGTGCGGGGTGATCTGATCGAAACGAATCACCGCCGCACCACCCACCGCCACCAGGGCCGCCACCAGCGCCCAAGGATTGAAGCGGCGATTAAGCGCGTCCTCGATCAGGGTCACATGCAGCGGTGTGAGGATGGTGAACAGCAGCACTTCCGGCACCGTCAGCACACGAAAGCTCAGGTACAGGCATACGTAGGTCACGCCGAACTGCAATGCACCGATCACTAACATGCCGCGCATGAACGCGGGCTCCACCGAACGCCAGCGCGTCAGCGGAATAAAGATCAGCCCGGCCAGCACCACGCGCACCAGCACTGCGAAGTAGCTGTCGACGTGACCGGCGAGGTATTCGCCGATCAAGCTGAAGGAAAATGCCTGAATCAGGGTGACAACCAGTAGATAGCCCATGCGCGCCTCGTTTCGAATGGGCGCGACATTAAAGCTTTTTGGGGGTTGAAGAAACTCGGCGCAAAAAAAACCCGACCTCGCTAAAGCGGCAGTCGGGCAGGAGCACTCAGGAGCAAAAAGTGCAAAGGGAGGTTCGATACGCGTACTTGAAGGGTTTGCGTGGGGCTATATAAGCAGCACGGGATTATCTGACGATTAACGCCTCAGGCCACCTGAGCCAGCAGTGCCTTGGCGTGATTGACGCCCTTCTCCTGGAAGTCGCCGCCCAGGTTGACGCCTTCGGCGTGAATGAAGGTGACGTCATGAATGCCGATAAATGCCATGACCTGACGCAGGTACGGTTCCTGATGATCCGAGGTGGCGCCGGTGTGGATACCACCGCGTGCGGTAAGCACGATAGCGCGCTTGCCGGTCAACAGACCCTGGGGCCCGGTGGCGGTGTATTTGAACGTCACACCGGCCCGCAACACGTGATCCAGCCAGGCTTTAAGGGTGCTGGGGATGGCGAAGTTGTACATCGGCGCGGCCATCACCAACACGTCGGCGTCCAGCAGTTCGTCAGTCAACTCGTTGGAGCGGTCCAGGGACACCTGTTCGTCGTCGTTACGCTGCTCCGCCGGCTTCATCCAGCCACCTAGCAGGTTGGCATCCAGGTGGGGTACCGGATTGAGCGCGACGTCGCGCACGGTGATGCGGTCTGCCGGATGGGCGAATTGCCATTGGCTGATGAACTGTTGGGTGAGCTGGCGGGAAATGGAATCCTGCTGGCGCGCACTGCTTTCGATGATCAGAACATTGGACATGGCTTCGTAGGCTCCATCGGTAATTGCTGTAAGTCGATGGAGAGAAGGTTAACCAGGGCCCGTTCGATAAAAAAGCGCAAAAAACTGCTACAACCCATCTAGAAATTTGTTTATAAGCGGAGTATTCCTGTGGGCATGCTCCGCTGTTGCTTTATTTTGGCGCGCAGTTCAGAGCAATACGCATCTTGATGATGGAGCGATTGAACTTGACCGTGGTGTTAGTGCTTTTGCCAGCAGGCACGGTCACGGTACGACGGCGTGGCGATTCCGGGCCGTTGGTGAAGGTTACCGAACATACCGCGTCGTTGGTGCCGTAGTTACTTAGCTGGATCGAACTGATGTCGGCGTCCACATCGGACGCTGTGTAGTCAACGCTTACGCCGTTGATCTTCTTCGTCACATCGATGGGGTAGGCAAACGCGCTCATCGGCAGCAGCGCCAGCAACACACAACACAATTTTCTCATTCGGCAGTCTCCAATAAGGACCGCCAGCTTAGGACAAGAGGAGCTCATCTTGAAAGCGCCCCGCGTTACCCTCGATCAATGGCGCACCTTGCAAGCCGTGGTCGACCATGGCGGCTTTGCTCAGGCCGCCGAAGCGCTGCACCGTTCGCAATCTTCAGTGAGCTACACCGTGGCGCGCATGCAGGACCAACTCGGAGTCCCCTTGCTGCGTATCGACGGGCGCAAGGCGGTGCTGACCGAGGCCGGTGAAGTGCTGCTGCGCCGATCCCGTCAACTGGTGAAAAACGCCAGCCAGCTGGAAGACCTCGCCCATCACATGGAACAGGGCTGGGAAGCCGAAGTGCGTCTGGTGGTGGATGCCGCCTACCCCAGCGCACGTCTCGTTCGCGCATTAACCGCCTTTATGCCGCAAAGCCGTGGCTGCCGGGTGCGCCTGCGCGAAGAAGTGCTGTCCGGCGTCGAAGAGTTGCTGCTCGACGGCATGGCGGACCTGGCCATTTGCGGGTTTATCATCCCGGGCTACCTGGGCACGGAAATGAGCGATGTGGAGTTCATCGCCGTGGCCCACCCCGATCACTCGCTGCATCGCCTCAACCGTGAGCTGAGTTTCCACGACCTGGAGAGCCAGATGCAGGTGGTGATCCGTGACTCCGGCCGCCAACAACCGCGCGACGTCGGCTGGCTCGGCGCTGAACAGCGCTGGACTGTCGGCAGCCTCGCTACCGCGGCCACCTTCGTCGCCAGCGGCCTGGGCTTTGCCTGGCTGCCCCGGCACATGATCGAGCGCGAACTCAAGGAGGGCGTGCTCAAGCAGCTGCCCCTCGAAAAAGGCGGCAGTCGCAACCCGACGTTTTACCTGTACTCCAACAAAGACAAACCCTTGGGGCCCGCCACGCAGATCCTCGTGGAATTGCTGCGCACCTTCGACACCGCTCCCCTGGACGCGCCCTTTGCCGCTCCCCAACAAGCCTGAAACGGAGTTCATCCATGGCCTGGTTCGACCATGAAGGCTGCAGCCTGCATTACGAGGAATATGGCCATGGCAACCCGCTGATCCTGATCCACGGCCTGGGCTCCAGCAGCCAGGATTGGGAACTGCAAGTACCGGTACTCGCCCGACACTACCACCTGATCGTGGTTGACGTGCGTGGCCATGGTCGCTCGGACAAACCCCGGGAGCGCTACAGCATCAAGGGGTTTACCTTCGACCTGATCGCCCTGATCGAACACCTGGACCTGCCAGCGGCCCACGTGGTGGGTTTATCCATGGGCGGCATGATCGCCTTCCAACTGGCAGTGGATGAACCCCTGCGGGTCAAGAGCCTGTGCATCGTCAACAGCGCGCCTGAGGTCAAGGTGCGCAGTGCCGATGACTATTGGCAATGGGCCAAACGCTGGACCCTGGCCCGCGTGCTCAGCCTGGGCACCATCGGCAAGGCCTTGGGCGATCGGCTGTTCCCAAAACCTGAGCAAGCCGACCTGCGCCGCAAGATGGCCGAACGCTGGGTAAAAAACGACAAACGTGCTTATCTCGCCAGCTTCGACGCCATTGTGGGCTGGGGCGTGCAGGAACAACTGTCGAGAATTGCCTGTCCAACCCTGGTCATCAGCGCTGACCATGACTACACCCCCGTGGCGCAGAAAGAAATCTATGTAAAACTGCTGCCCGATGCGCGGCTGGTGGTGATCGAAGATTCCCGCCATGCCACGCCCTTGGATCAACCCGAGGTCTTTAACGCGACCTTGCTCGATTTTCTAAAGACCGTCGAAACCACTACCCAGGATCACTGACCCATGCTAAAAAAAATCGCCTTCTTTGCCGGTTCCGCCTTGTTCGCTGCCAACCTGATGGCAGCTGAGCCGGCCAAGGCGCCACATGTTTTGCTCGACACCACCAACGGCCAGATTGAAATCGAACTGGACCCGGTCAAGGCTCCGATCAGCACCAAGAACTTCCTGGCCTATGTCGACAAGGGCTTCTACACCAATACGATCTTTCACCGCGTGATCCCGGGCTTCATGGTCCAGGGCGGCGGGTTCACCCAGCAAATGTCACAAAAGCCGACCGAAGCACCGATCAAGAACGAAGCTAGCAATGGCCTGCATAACGTGCGTGGCACCTTGTCCATGGCTCGCACCAATGACCCGAACTCGGCCACCAGCCAATTCTTCATCAACGTGGCTGACAATGCCTTCCTCGACCCGGGCCGCGATGCCGGTTATGCCGTGTTCGCCAAAGTGGTCAAGGGCATGGACGTCGTCGACGTCATCGTCAACTCCCAGACCACCACCAAGCAAGGCATGCAGAACGTGCCTATCGATCCTGTGATCATCAAGTCGGCCAAGCGCATCGACTGAGGTCCGCAGGCAGCTTTGCACGGCGCCCCCCACGGCACCGTGCACCTTTGAAAGGAGAGCCCGCCCGGCGGGCGTCAAACCTAATGCTCTATCGTCGTTTTGAACAACTGATCGATATTTTCCGCGACGCCCCCAGCGCGGCCCCTCCCGAAAAAGTCCTGCCCTTCTATCTCTATTACCTGCGCCAGGTGTGGCCGTGCTTTGCCGCGCTGCTGGTGGTGGGGCTGGTCGGCGCCCTGATCGAAGTCGCGTTGTTCAGCTACCTGAGCCGCATCATCGACCTGGCCCAGGGCACGCCACCGGCGAACTTCTTCCAGATCCACAGCGCCGAGCTGATCTGGATGGCCGTGGTCGCCCTGTTGTTGCGCCCCCTCTTCAACGGCCTGCATGACTTGCTGGTGCACCAGACCATCAACCCCGGCATGACCAGCCTGATTCGCTGGCAAAACCACAGCTACGTGCTCAAGCAGAGCCTGAATTTCTTCCAGAACGATTTTGCCGGGCGCATCGCCCAGCGGATCATGCAAACCGGCAATTCCTTGCGTGACTCGGCGGTGGCGACCGCAGAGGCTATCTGGCACGTGTCGATCTACGCCATCAGTGCCCTGGTGTTGTTTGCCGAGGCTGACTGGCGGCTGATGATTCCGCTGATCACCTGGATCGTTTGCTACAGCCTGGCCCTGCGTTACTTCGTACCTCGCGTGAAAGAGCGCTCGGTGGTCTCCTCGGAGGCGCGCTCCAAGTTGATGGGCCGGATTGTCGACGGCTATACCAATATCACCACCTTGAAGCTGTTCGCCCATACGCAGAATGAACAGGAATACGCCAAGCAAGCGATCATCGAGCAGACCGAAAAAACCCAACTGGCCGCCCGCGTACTCACCAGCATGGACACCGTGATCTGTATTTTGAACGGCCTGCTGATTGTCACCACTACTGGCCTGGCCCTGTGGCTGTGGACCCAGTCGCTGATTTCCGTGGGCGCGATTGCCCTGGCCACCGGCCTGGTGATCCGCATCGTCAACATGTCCGGCTGGATCATGTGGGTGGTCAACGGCATCTTCGAAAACATCGGTATCGTGCAGGACGGCCTGAAGACCATCGCCCAGCCACTGGCCGTGGTCGATCGTGAAAACGCTCCGCGCCTGACGGTGCCCCACGGCCAGGTGCGCTTCGAGCAGGTGGACTTCCACTACGGCAAGCAGAGCGGAATCATTGGCGGCCTCAACCTCGAGATCAAGGCCGGGGAAAAGATCGGCTTGATCGGCCCATCCGGCGCGGGCAAGTCGACGCTAGTCAACCTGCTGCTGCGCCTTTACGACCTGCAGGGCGGGCGCATCCTCATCGACGGCCAGGACATCGCCGAAGTCGCCCAGGAAAGCCTGCGCGCGCAAATCGGCATGATCACCCAAGACACCTCGTTGCTGCACCGCTCGATCCGCGACAACCTGCTGTATGGCAAGCCCGACGCGACTGACGAGGAACTGTGGGCGGCGGTGCACAAGGCCCGCGCCGATGAGTTCATCCCACTGCTGTCGGATTCCGAGGGCCGCACCGGGCTGGATGCCCATGTGGGTGAGCGCGGGGTGAAACTCTCCGGCGGGCAACGCCAGCGTATCGCTATCGCCCGCGTGCTGCTCAAGGACGCGCCGATCCTGATCATGGACGAAGCCACCTCTGCGCTGGACTCTGAAGTGGAAGCGGCGATCCAGGAGAGCCTGGAAACCTTGATGCAGGGCAAGACGGTGATTGCGATTGCACACCGGTTGTCGACCATCGCACGAATGGACCGCCTGGTGGTGCTGGAAAAAGGCCAGATCGCCGAGAGCGGCAGCCATTCCGAGTTGCTGGCATACGGCGGGCTTTATTCGCGGTTATGGCAGCATCAGACCGGGGGTTTTGTCGGCATAGACTGATTTCGCTGGGTAAAGCCCCGCTCAATTCCGAACAATTCTGACAGCTTTCTCTATCTGGCTGGTCTTGCGACACAATCCTGCTGTACTGCAATCAGGCCCCAGGAGGGCCCTGATTTAAGGCGGAAGGGAAGCCACACAGACCGTTAATCAGATAGAGCAATCTAAGGAAGTGTTCATGTCACTGTTCAAACGTTCCGTAACGGAAGGACTGGGTACGTTTTGGCTGGTGTTGGGTGGCTGCGGGAGTGCCGTGTTGGCCGCAGCGTTCCCCAACGTCGGCATCGGCCTGCTCGGCGTATCCCTGGCTTTCGGACTCACGGTACTGACCATGGCGTTTGCCATCGGGCATATCAGCGGCTGCCACCTTAACCCGGCCGTCTCGGTGGGGTTGGTGGTGGGCGGCAGATTTCCGGCCAGAGAGTTGCCGGCCTACATCGTGTCGCAAGTGATCGGTGGCGCCATCGCCGCCGCACTGCTGTACTTCATCGCCAGTGGCAAACCAGGGTTCGAGCTAGCGTCCGGGCTGGCAAGCAACGGTTATGGCGAACACTCACCCGGTGGTTATTCAATGGCGGCAGGCTTTGTCTGCGAGCTGGTGATGACTGCGATGTTCGTGCTGATCATCCTTGGCGCTACCGACCGTCGAGCCCCTGCAGGCTTCGCGCCCATCGCCATTGGCCTGGGGCTGACGCTGATCCACCTTATCTCCATCCCGGTGACCAACACCTCGGTCAACCCGGCCCGCAGCACGGGGCCTGCGTTGATTGTCGGCGGCTGGGCACTCCAGCAGTTGTGGTTGTTCTGGCTCGCGCCGATCCTCGGCGCGGTGATCGGCGGCATTACCTACCGATGGTTGGGTGAAGAAAAACCCGCTTGACCCAATCCCTGTAGGAGCGAGCTTGCTCGCGAAAAACACTAACGATGACGCGGTGCTTACAGCTGTAATCCCGCGTCGTCTGCACGTTCTTCGCGAGCAAGCTCGCTCCTACAGTGTGTTTTACGGCCTGACCTCTATTGAATGCGCTTCAACCCTGGTGGGCTTGCATGTACTGACGCAACAATTGATTAATGCGTGTCTGGTATCCGGTGCCTTGGCCTTTGAACCATTCCAGAACATCGGCATCCAGCCGAATGGTCACCGCCTGCTTCACCGGAACACGTAACTCGGCGCGTCGGAAAAATTCGGCGTCCAGCTCAGGAATATCGCTGGTGTCGATTTCTTTATCATTCATGTTGGCCAGGCGCTCCCAATCAGTTTTCGATGTTTGCGTCATAGTATTTGGCCTCCTTCTTGGTTGCTTTTCGCGCAGAGATGATACGGATCACATCACCGCACCGCTCGGTATATACGACCACACCCATTAACAATTTGATCCAGCCAATACTGATCCAACGCTCTTCGCCATAATCTGCCCGATCATCGCGCAAGGCCAGCATTGGATGCCGAAAAATATCTGGGACGTCGTTAAAGTCGATGCCGTGCTTAGTAATATTGGCTTTGTTCTTAGATTCATCCCATTCAAAATGCATGGCACATCCTGTATGTACGTTTGTACATACATACTAGCGGCTTTATTGTTAATCGGTGGTGTTGCCAGACCGATGGTTCAGACCTGCCGATAAGGCAGGGCCGCCCTCGCCTCTTCGGCATACGCCAGAACCCCCACCCGTTCGCGCTCAAGAAAATCTTCCACAGCGTTCTTCAACCCCGGGTGGCGCAGGTAGTGCCAGGACCGCGTAATCACCGGCTCAAACCCGCGAATCAATTTGTGCTCCCCCTGGGCACCCGCATCGAAGCGTTGCAGGCCGTGGGCGATGGCGTAGTCCATGCCTTGGTAGAAACAGGTTTCGAAATGCAGGCGGTCGAATTCCGCCAGGCAACCCCAGTAGCGGCCATAGAAGCTGTCGCCACCGAGCAGGCTGAAGGCCATCGCCACCGGCCGCGTGCCTTGTTTGGCCAGCACTACGCGGATGGCCGCGGGCATGCGTTCAGCCAGCAGGCTGAAAAAAGCGCGGGTCAGGTAGGGCGATTGCCGGCGCACCGCGTAGGTGTTGGCATAGCAGGCATAGACAAAGTCCCATTGCGCTTCGCTCAGCTCATGGCCTTGCAACCACTCGAACTCGATACCTTGCCCTGCCACTTGTTCACGTTCTTTGCGCATCTGTTTGCGCTTGCGTGAACTCAGGGCGTCGAGAAAATCCTGGAAGTCGCGGTAGCCTCGGTTCTGCCAATGAAACTGGCAACCCAAGCGTTGCAACCAGCCGGGGTGTTGGGCCATGGCTTCATCGGCCAGGGCATCGGTAAAGTTGATATGGGCGCTCGACAGGCCTTCGATCTCCAGATACCCCGGCAGGCTATTGAGCAATTCGAAAGCGTCTGCGGCACTGGCAGCCAACACACGCGGCCCACCGACCGGGCTGAACGGCACGGCCGTCAGCAACTTGGGGTAATAGTCGATGCCGGCGCGCTCGCAGGCATCGGCCCAGCCGTGATCGAACACGTACTCGCCATACGAATGCCATTTGCGATAACCCGGCAATGCCGCCATCAACCGGTCGCCTTCCCAGTGCAGCAAGTGCTCCGTCTGCCAGCCCGAATGCGGGCCGACACTGGCGCTGTCTTCCAGCGCGCTGAGAAACCCATGCTGCATAAACGGCTGGGCCTGTGGCATCAGGGCATCCCACGTGTGCGCAGCGATATCGGACAGGCTGTCCAGGCGTTGCAGCGGCATCGGCATCCTCATTGTTTCTTGGCATGAAAACCTGGCGAGTATCGCTGATCACAGCCGCGCGCACATCCTCAAAACACGCCGACAGGCGCCAAAACCCTTAGTTCCGTAGCGCAACGATTTGTCATCTAGATGAAATCACTTAGCCACTACTCCGTCATAAACGGTCGCGATACTGACGCCAGTTTTTAGAGCGTCCGGGTCTACCGGGCGACATTTTTCCGTCCGTCATGGGTCGGTTGTGTCCTGGAGGGTGTTGCCATCCCTCCTCACTTTCGGAGATTGATATGCGTCTTGCTTCCACTAAAACTGCGGCGGTCCTGTGTGGCGGCCTGTTGCTGGCACTGAGCGTTCCAGCCAGCGCTGCAGTCGACGCTAAATTGCTCGACATGCTCAAGGCCAACGGCCAGATCACCGCGGCGCAGTACACCGAACTGCAAATGGAACTGGCCAGGGATCAGAAAGAACAGCAGATCGCACGCCAAGCTCAACAAGAGACCAACGAGCAGATCGCGGCCACTGCGAAAAAAACCAACGAGCTGAGCAGCTTCGACCAGAAATTGGCATGGGCAGCCAAGACCCAGTTCAAGGGCGATGTGCGCTTCCGCCAGGAAACCATCAAGATCGACGGCGAGCCCAACAACGGTGGGCGTGACAAGGACCGTCAACGTATCCGTGCCCGCCTGGGTGCCTACACCGAAATCAACCCGCAGGTGGACACCGGTATCCGTATTGCCACCGGCGGCGGCGACGATGCTCGCTCCACCAACCAGGACCAGGATGGTTACTTCGATAAGAAGTCGATCTGGCTGGACCTCGGCTACATCGACTACCACCCGGACCAGATCAAGAACCTGCACGTGATCGGCGGCAAGATGCTGCAGCCGTGGGTGAACATGGGCGATGTGATCTGGGATAGCGACATCAACCCTGAAGGCCTGGCCGTCACCTACAAATACCCACTGGGTAGCAGCGCTGAGCTGTTCGGTAGCCTGGGTAACTACAACCTCAAGGACAACGTGGACGGTGACGGCGTGCAATTTCGCCATGACCTGCGCCTGACGTCCGGCCAGTTGGGCACGCGTTTCTCGGTTACCGACAACCTGAAAATGACCTTGGGCGGCAGCATCTACGCCTACAAGAATGACGAAGACAGCCGCTGCACAACCACCACCACGCCTTGCGCACTGGCGGTCAACGGCAACTCGGCCAACAATGAATTCCGCCTGTACGAAGGCTTTGCGCAAGCAGACATTGGCGGCCTGGCCGTGCCGCTGTCGTTCTACGGCCAGTACGTGAAAAACAACGATGCGGTGACCGACCAGGACACCGCCTGGTTGCTGGGTGCCAAGTCCAAGGTGTTCGGTTTGAACCTGGACTACAACTACCGCGACGTTCAACGTAATGCCGTCGTAGGCGCCTTCACCGATTCGGACTTCGCCAACGGCACCACCGGTTCGCGCGGTCATAAGATGAAAGTGAGCTACGACATCGACAAGAACTTCGCCATCGGCGCCACCTACTTCCTGACCAAGGCTGACTTCGCCAGCCGGACTCAGCGGGATGCCGATACCAACACCTTGCAGCTGGATGCTGAAGCCAAGTTCTAACGCCTAACTTGTAGGAGCGAGGGGGACGCCTAGTTCTTGCTCGCGAAGAACCCACAGGCAACGCGTTTATCCAGGATACCCGCGTTATCGTTGACGTTTTTCGCGAGCAAGAACTAGGCGTCCCCCTCGCTCCTACATGATGTCTTTACGGCGCTCGGCGGCCAGCTGTTCGGCCAGCGCATCAACACCTTCCACCGGCTCCTGCGGCATACGCTTGAGTGTCGCCTGCATCAGGCGCATCTGACGGATAAAGCGCCGGCAGTTCGGGCAGAACATCAAGTGATGACGCACCAGCAGACGCTCCCGAAAGGTCAATTGCCCATCGAGGTAGTCACTGGAACGCGCTACTTGCTCTTTACAGGTCAACATTCGCCCGTTTCCTCAAAATGCTCCACCGTGGCGAAGACTTTAAGCCGTGCTCGATGCAACAGCACACGGACGTTGGAGAGTGAAAGGGTCAGAAGATTACAGATTTCTTCCAGTTCCAGGCCCTGGCGTTCACGCAGTACCAGCACACTGCTTTGCAATTCAGACAAACTCAGAATCGTATGCTCCAGGCACTTGCGCAATTCATCTTCGGTCAGCAGCGCTTCCGGGGTGTCCTGGTGCCAAGCGTAAGGGGCGACAGCCCAATGGCCATCATCCGGGCTGAAGCGGTCATCGCCAATAGTGCCGTGGGGTGAGGGCAAATCGTCGAGCAGCACTTCCCGACGATTTTGTTTGTAACGGCTCTTTGCGGAGTTGGCAGTGATCGTCAACAGCCAGGTCTTGAGGCTCGATCGCCCTTCGAACTTGGCCAGGTTGCGCACCACCGAGAGCCAGGCATCCTGCACCACCTCATCGGCGTGGCGCTGGCCGACGATGGCATAGGCCACTGCACGCATTGCACTCTGGTAAGTGTTGACCAATTCCTTATAAGCCCGCTGCTCACCCTTGAGCAGGCGTTCAAGCAGGTGCGCGTCGTCCGCTGCTGCCATCGTTTACCTCAATCTTGCCGTGGAAATACGGTCAATGTGGGAGCTGGCTTGCCTGCGATCCAGACAACTCGGTGATTCAGGCACACCGAGCCGATGCCTTCGCAGGCAAGCCAGCTCCCACAGTTGACCGCGTCCGGCCACACACTCAGCGTTTGCGCAGGATCACACTGCCAATCGAATACCCGGCGCCAAAGGAGCTGAGTACGGCAACCGCGCCCTTGGGCAGGTCATCCTGATAAGTGTGGAACGCAATCACCGAGCCGGCCGAGCTGGTATTGGCGTAAGTATCAAGGATCACCGGTGCTTCTTCCACCGACGCGTCGCGCCCCAGCAGTTTCTTCACGATCAGGTGGTTCATGCTCAGGTTGGCCTGGTGGAGCCAGAAACGCTTCACATCAGTGACACTCAGCTGGTTTTCTGCCAAGTGCTCGCCGATCAATTCGGCCACCATCGGGCAGACATCACGGAACACCTTGCGGCCTTCCTGCACGAACAGCTTGTCGGGGGCGCCGATGCCCTCTTCCGCCGTGCGGTTGAGGAAGCCGAAGTTGTTGCGGATGTTGTTGGAAAACTTGGTCAGCAACTTGGTGCTCACCACATCGAACTGATGCTCGGACGTCGCCAGGTCAGCACGCTCCAGGATCACCGCCGTGGCGGCATCACCGAAGATGAAGTGGCTGTCACGGTCACGAAAGTTCAGGTGGCCGGTGCAGACTTCCGGGTTGACCATCAGAATCGCCCGGGCCTGGCCCAACTGGATGCTGTTGGCCGCGTTCTGGATACCGAAGGTGGCCGAGGAACACGCCACGTTCATGTCGAAACCGAAGCCCTGGATACCCAGGGCTTCCTGGACTTCGATGGCGATCGCCGGGTAAGCGCGTTGCAGGTTGGAGCAGGCGACGATGACGCCGTCGATGTCGGCGGCGGTCTTGCCGGCGCGCTGCAGGGCGTGTTCGGCGGCACCGATGGCCATCTGGCAAAGCACCGACCATTCGTCGTTGCTGCGCTCGGGCAGCCGTGGAGCCATGCGCTGCGGATCGAGGATGCCGTCCTTGTCCATCACAAAACGGCTCTTGATGCCGGATGCCTTTTCAATGAATGCCGCGCTCGACTCGGTCAGCGCCTGCACATCGCCACGTTCGATAGCGGCGGCGTTGTCGGCGTTGAACTGTTGTACGTAGGCATTGAAAGACTCCACCAGCTCTTCGTTGGAAATGCTGTTGGCCGGGGTGTACAGGCCAGTGCCGCTGATGACGACGTTATGCACGGTCGTTCCTCTAAATCTGTCAGGCAGAAGATATTGGTACCGTCGTACCAAACTTAAAGTGGTTTGATGTCATCCAGCGGGCATCAAACTGGCAATGCTTTTATTCAATCTTGTAACCGCGAAGTTTGCCACAACACTGGGGATTTGGCGCTATAGGCCAGACAAACACCCAGCTGTAGGGGCGAGCTCGCTCGCGAAAAACTCATAGGCGCCGCGTTTATCCAGGAAACACGCGTTATCGTTGACGTTTTTCGCGAGCAAGCTCGCTCCTACAGGTGGGTAAGGGCTTCAGGGATCTACCTGGCTCCATTGCTTGCTCAGGCGCTTATCGGAAATCGGTACCTTGGTGCCCAACTGCTGGGCAAACAGCGACACTCGGTATTCCTCCAGCCACCAGCGGTACAGCTCCAGTTGCGGGTCGCGCTTGCCTTCCTGGGTGTGTTTGTTCAGGCGGTTCTGGTACTGCGCCCACAGGCCGCCCAATTCGCTGCTCCACACACGGTCCTTTTGCACCTGGCTCGGCAGTTTTTCCAGGCGCAGCTCGATGGCCTTAAGGAAACGCGGCAGTTCCTTGAACCACTGGGCCGGGGTCTCCCGCACAAAACCTGGGTACACCAGGTTGCTCAGTTGCTGCTTGATATCGTTCAAGGCTACGGCCTGGGCCAGGTCGATCTTGCCCTTGAAGCGTTTTTGCAGGCCGTGCCAGAGTTTCAGCACCTCCAGGGTCAGGCGTGCCAGGCGTTCGGCGTGCTCAGTCCAAGTGCCGCGCTTGCGTTCAGCCAAGGCCGCCAGGCCAGCGCCATCCCTTGGCAGGCTGGCTTCGCCTTCGAGTACGCAGGTGTCGAGGCTGGCCAGCAGGATGTCTTCCACCAGCGCGTCGATACGCCCCAATTCGCGGTACATCAAGCCCAGTTCGGTCAGCCCCGGCAATTTGCCGCGCAGGAATTTCGCCGGTTCCGCCAATTGCTGCATCAGCAGGCGCTGCAAGGCGCGACGGTGCTGGAACTCGGCTTCGGCGGCGGTAGAGAAACGTCCCTCCTTGACCGTGCCGTTCTCTTCCACCAGTGCCGGGTACACCGTCATCGACAGGCCGGCGATGTTCTGCTGGGTCTTTTGCGCCACCGCCGCAAACACCTTGGCCTCTACCGGCTGCTGGCTTTTCGCGGTTTGCGGCACGGCCAAGGCGGCCTGGCTGGCTTCGGCGAACCGTGCGGTCAGCTCAGCCAGGTCACGGCCTTCGCCAAGGAACTTGCCCTGGCCGTCGACCACTTCCAGGTTCATCTTCAGGTGGTTTTCCACCTGTTGCGCCGCCTCGGCCCACGCCTCATCGCTGACCCGCGCACCGGTCATGCGCAGCAATTCACGTCCCAGCGCCTGGGGCAACGAGCCCTGGCCGAATTCCATGCGTTGCAGCGCGGCCTTGACGAAGTCCGGCACCGGTACGAAGTTTTTGCGCAACGCCTTGGGCAAGTTGCGCACCAGGGCGATGCACTTAGCCTCGATCAACCCCGGCACCAGCCACTCCAGGCGCTCGGCTGGCAACGCCGGCAACAACGGCGCCGGCACCCGCAGGGTCACGCCGTCACGGGGGTGGTTGGGTTCGAAGTGGTAACTCAAGGCCAGGGCCAGGTCGCCCAGGTGCAAGGTGTCCGGGTAATGCGCGGCGGTGACTTCACTGGCCTCGCGGGCCAGTACGTCTTCTTCACGCATGATCAACAGTTGCGGGTCTTTCTGGCTGTTGACCTTGTACCAACTGTCAAAGGTGGCGGTCTGGTGAATCTCTGCGGGCAGGCGCGCATCGTAGAAGGCGTACAGGGTTTCTTCGTCGGCCAGGATGTCGCGACGGCGAGCCTTGGCTTCCAGCTCGTCGAGTTGCTCCAGCAGTTTCTGGTTGGCCGTCAGGCACTTGGCACGGGACTGAATCTCGCCGCGCACCAGGCCTTCACGGATAAACAGCTCGCGGGACACCACCGGGTCAATCGGCCCGTAATGCACCGGCCGGCGCCCGACCACGATCAGCCCGAACAGGGTGATCTGTTCAAAGGCCACCACTTGGCCGCGCTTCTTCTCCCAATGGGGTTCGAAGTGGTTTTTCTTGATCAGGTGCCCGGCCAGCGGCTCGATCCAGTCGGCGTCGATTTTCGCCACCATACGTGCATAGAGCTTGGTGGTCTCCACCAGTTCGGCGGTCATCAGCCATTGCGGGCGCTTCTTGCCGATACCCGAAGACGGGTGAATCCAGAAGCGACGCTGGCGCGCTCCGAGGTAATCGCCGTCTTCGGTCTTCTGGCCGATCTGGCTGAGCAGGCCGGACAACACGGCTTTATGCAGCTTCGGATAGTCGGCGGGCTCTTTGTTGAGGCTCAGCTGCATGTCGCGGCAGATCAGGCTCAATTGACGATGGGAGTCGCGCCACTCGCGCAGGCGCAAGTAGTTGAGGAAGTTTTTGCGGCACCAGTTGCGCAACGGGCTGGCGGTCAGTTCCTGGCGCTGCTCCTCGAAACCGCGCCACAGGTTGACCAACCCGGCGAAGTCCGAATCCGGATCTTTCCACTGCGCGTGGGCCTGGTCGGCCGCTTGTTGACGCTCTGGTGGGCGCTCGCGCGGATCCTGGATCGACATGGCGCTGGCGACGATCAACACTTCCTGCAAACTGCCGAGCTTGGCCGCTTCCAGCAACATGCGACCCATGCGCGGGTCCACCGGCAAGCGGGCGAGCTGGCGGCCCAGCGGTGTGAGCTGGCTGTTGCGGTCCACCGCCGAGAGTTCTTGCAGCAGGTTGAAACCGTCGCTGATGGCCTTGCCATCCGGCGGTTCGATAAACGGGAAATCGGTGATCTCGCCCAGGCGCAGGTGCAGCATCTGCAGGATCACGGCGGCGAGGTTGGTGCGCAGGATCTCCGGGTCGGTAAATTCCGGGCGCGCGATAAAATCTTCTTCGCTGTACAAGCGCACGCAAATGCCCGGCTCAACCCGGCCGCAACGGCCTTTACGCTGGTTGGCGCTGGCTTGGGAAATCGCCTCAATGGGCAAACGCTGCACTTTGGCGCGGTAGCTGTAGCGGCTGATGCGCGCCGTGCCGCTGTCGATCACATAGCGAATGCCCGGCACGGTCAGCGAGGTTTCCGCGACGTTGGTCGCCAGTACCACGCGCCGGCCCGGGTGGGACTGGAAAATGCGCTGCTGCTCGGCCGGCGACAGCCGTGCGTACAACGGCAAAATCTCGGTGTGCTTGAGCTGGGCCTTGCGCAGCATATCGGCCGCGTCACGAATCTCGCGCTCGCCGGGTAAAAACACCAACACATCGCCTGGGCTGCGCCGTTCGCTGCGCTCATAGGCGGCGATTTCATCGAGGGTGGCGAGGATCGCCTGGTCGACGGTCAGGTCGTCCTCGACGCGGTTGCCCTCCTCGTCCTGTTCCAGGGTGAGTGGGCGATACCAGGTGTCCACCGGGAAGGTACGGCCCGACACCTCGACGATCGGCGCATCGTCGAAGTGCTTGGAAAAGCGCTCCAGGTCGATGGTGGCCGAGGTGATGATGACTTTCAGGTCGGGGCGGCGCGGCAACAGGGTCTTGAGGTAGCCGAGCAGGAAGTCGATGTTCAGGCTGCGTTCGTGGGCTTCGTCGACGATGATCGTATCGTAGCGTTCCAGGTAACGGTCGTTCTGGGTTTCGGCCAGCAGGATGCCGTCGGTCATCAGCTTGATCAGGGTGTTGGCATCGCTCTGGTCTTCAAAGCGCACTTGATAGCCGACCAACGCGCCCAATGGTGTGGCCAGTTCTTCAGCGACGCGGCTGGCGACACTGCGCGCGGCGATCCGACGTGGCTGGGTATGACCGATCAGGCCGAACTGGCCGCGGCCGATTTCCAGGCAGATTTTCGGCAACTGCGTGGTTTTACCCGAGCCGGTCTCACCGGCAATGATCAGCACCTGGTGTTTATTGAGCGCGTCCTTGATCTCATCGCGCTTGGCGGCAATCGGCAGGCTGTCGTCATAGCGAATCACCGGCAGGCTGGCGCGCCGCGCCGTGACCTGCGCGCACGATGCCTGCATGCGCGCCACCCACTGCGCCAGCTTCTCCTCGTCGGGCTTCTTGCGCAGCTCAAGCAACTGGCGCCGCAAGCGGTGGCGGTCTGCGAGCATGGCGTGATCGAGGGTTTTGAGCAGTTGGTCGATGGTGGGTGCTTGGTCTGTCATCAGCTATTTCGACGGTCATCTATTTATGCACGGCCGGCAAGTGTGGCAGAAAAGCAGCCCATCTGGCAGGCAGTTGAGCTTCAACGGGTGTAAACCGAACCAAAATGTGGGAGCGGGCTTGCTCGCGAAAGCGGTGTGTCAGTCACAGATGTATCAACTGAACCACCGTATTCGCGAGCAAGCCCGCTCCCACAGGGGCAATAGGTTAAAGCGGGTCTTTGCGGCGGTAGGGGAATACGTCGATCACCTTACCGGCACGAATCGCGTCCTGCAGGCCTTTCCAGTAATCAGCGTTGTACAGCTCGCCATGCAGCTCATCGAACAATCTGCGTTGCCCGGCGTCGGCAAACAGGAACGGCGGGAACTCCTCGGGGAACACATCCAGCGGGCCGATGGAGTACCAGGGCTCGGAGGCCATTTCATCCTCGGGGGTGCGCGGCGCGGGGATATGGCGAAAGTTGGCTTCGGTGAGAAAGCAGATTTCGTCGTAGTCGTAGAACACCACGCGGCCGTGGCGGGTGACGCCAAAGTTCTTCAGCAGCATGTCGCCGGGGAAGATATTCGCTGCCGCCAGTTGCTTGATCGCCAGGCCGTAATCCTCCAATGCTTCGCGCACCTGGGCGGGGTTGGCGTTGTCGAGGTAGAGGTTGAGCGGGGTCATGCGTCGCTCGGTCCAGCAGTGGCGGATAAGCACGGTGTCGCCCTCCACTTCGACAGTACCGGCGGCGACTTCCAGCAACTCGGCCAGGCACTCGGGCTCGAACTTGCTCAAGGGGAAGCGGAAGTCGGCGAACTCCTGGGTATCGGCCATGCGCCCTACGCGGTCGACGCTTTTTACCAGGCGGTACTTTTCGATCACCGTGGCGCGGTTGACGTTTTTCGACGGCGAGAAGCGGTCCTTGATGATCTTGAACACCGTATTGAAACCCGGCAGCGTGAACACGCTCATGACCATGCCGCGCACGCCGGGGGCCATGATGAACTGGTCATCGGTGGTGGCCAGGTGGTTGATCAGCGCGCGGTAGAACTCGGATTTGCCGTGCTTGTAGAAACCGATGGAGGTGTACAGCTCGGCAATGTGCTTGCCCGGCAGGATGCGCTTGAGAAAGCCGATGAATTCTGCTGGCACGGGCACGTCGACCATGAAATAGGAACGGGTGAACGAGAAGATGATCGACACGTCGGCTTCGTCGGTGATCAACGCATCGATCTGGATGCCACGCCCTTCGCGATGCAGCAGCGGAATCACCAGCGGCCATTGTTCGTCGCGGGTGTAGATGCGCCCCACGAGGTAGGCGCCTTTGTTGCGGTACAGCACCGAGGAAAACAACTCGACTTTGAGGTCCGGGTCCTTGCACACCCAATCCGGCAGGTTTTCCCGCAACTGGGCTTCGAGACGGCGCAGGTCGGCGGGCAGGTCGGCGTAGGGCTCGCTGAAGCTGTAGTCAGAGAAAACCTGTGCGAGCATGTCCGCTATTTTACCGGCCGGCGTGTAGATACGGGTTTGCGCCGCCCGCGCCCGGCGCAGACTCGGTCGGGTGGTGTGGATGAACATGCAGCCGTCGCTGATCAGGTCATGGCTGAACAGGCCGCAGAAGATCGAGTTGTACCAGGTCTCGGACAGTTCATCGTCAAAACGCAGATCGATCAGGCCGATATAGGCGCTTTTTACCAGGGGCCACTGGCCGATGTCCTGCAACGCTGCAGGGTCAAAACTGGCGCGCAGGCGGGTCGTGACCTCAGCGACTTTCTCTTCATAGAGGTTGATGCGCGCGGCCGACGCGGCCTGCCCCTGCTGCCACTGGGCCTTCTCGAAACGCTCACGGGCGCCATCGGTGATCTGGCGGAAGTGCTCACGGTAATCGTCGAAACCGTCGAGGATCATCCGGGCGATAGCGAGGGCGGACTGCGACATGCGGGAAACCTCGAACGGGTATCTGGAAGCCCAGAGCTTAGCCAGTGAACCGAGGCAGGAGAAGAATGATTTTGCGCAGGGGTGAACTGACTGCAATTAGCCATTGTGCCGACCTGCCCGCTGGGCAACACTTCTGCGCCCGATTGGCGTAGGAGTTTTCCGTGAGACCTGTTGACACCCTGTATCTGCTGGGGCTGGCTGCCATCTGGGGCGCGAGTTTCCTGTTCATGCGCATTATCGCGCCGGAAATCGGCACAGTGCCCACCGCGTTTTTCCGCGTGTCGATTGCCGCCGCGGGTTTATTGGTGATCCTGGCGATGATGCGCGTGAGCTGGGATTTCCAGGGCAAGTTCAAAACCGTTTTGCTGCTGGGGGTGATCAACTCCGGGATTCCGGCGACCATGTATTCAGTGGCGGCGCAGGTACTGCCGGCGGGTTATTCGGCGATTTTCAACGCCACCACACCGCTGATGGGCGTGCTGATTGGCGGATTGTTTTTCAGCGAACGCCTGACGCCGTCGAAAATCGCAGGTGTCGCCTTGGGGCTGTTTGGCGTTGCCGTGCTCACGCGTGCGGGGCCGGTGGCCTTTGATCTGGAATTATTGATGGGCGCATTGGCGTGCCTGCTGGCAACCACCTGCTATGGCTTTGCCGGTTTCCTGGCGCGGCGTTGGCTGGACCAGCGCGGCGGGTTGGACAGCCGCCTCTCGGCCTTGGGCAGCATGTTGGGGGCGACGTTGTTCCTGTTGCCGTTCTTTGCCTACAGCGCCATCAGCCATCCACCGGCGAGCTGGGGCGGCTGGCAGGTGTGGTCGTCGCTGCTGGGGTTGGGGCTGGTGTGTACGGCGTTTGCCTACATCCTGTACTTCCGCCTGCTGTCATCCATTGGCCCGGTCAAGTCGATGACCGTGACCTTTATGATCCCGCCGTTCGGCGTGTTGTGGGGGGCGCTGCTGTTGGATGAGCCATTGTCCATGGCCCATCTGTATGGCGGGGTGTTGATTGCCGGGGCGTTGTGGTTGGTGCTGCGCCCGCAAAAACTGTAGGAGCGCCCCTGTGGCGAGGGAGCTTGCTCCCGCTCGACTGCGTAGCAGTCGCAAGCTCCTGGGGGTGCTTCGCACCCCAGCGCAAGCAAGCTTGCTCGCCACAGCAAGCTCGCTCCTACAGGGGGTGGTTTTTAGTTCTTACGGAACACGAAGATCAAACCGACGATGATCAACGCCATTCCCAGCACGCTCAACAGCGCCAGACGATTGCCGAAGATCAGGTAATCCATCACCGCGGTTACCGCCGGCACCAGATAGAACAGACTGGTGACATTCACCAGGTTGCCCCGGGCGATCAGGCGGTACAGCAACAACGTCGCCAGCACGGACACCACCAGCCCCATCCACAGTACCGGCAGGTAAAAACGTGCACCGTGTTCAAAGTGGAACGGCTGGAACGGCACGAACACCGCGCACAGCAGCAACCCGGCCAGGTATTGCAGTGGCAGCGTGCCCAAGGGATTGTCGGTGATGCGTTTTTGCATGATCGAGCCAAACGTCATGCTCGCCAGCGCCAGCAGCCCGAACAGCATCCCCGCCAGGGACATGCCCGCCAGCCCGATGCCCTGATACACCACCATGATCAAGCCCGCCAACCCCAACCCCAGGCCGAACAGCCGGCGCCAGGAGCGTTGGCGCTCCATCAATACCACGGTAAGGATCGGCTGCACGCCCATGATGGTCGCCATCACCCCGGGGGTGACGTTGAGGTCCAGGGCCAGCAGATAGAAGATCTGGTAGGCCCCCAGCAGTACCAGGCCCGTCGCGGCCGCATACAGCAGGGGCTTGCCGGGACGTGGCAGCTTCAACTTGAGGATCGGTACCAGTACCACCAACCCCATCAGGGCGATGGCAAACCGGATCAACAGAAAGGCAAAGGGCGAAGCATGGGCAAGGCCTAACTTGGAGAAGATCGCCCCGCTGCTCCACAGCAAGACAAACAAGCTCGTCGAGGCCGCCGCGGCCACGGATTGTTTTGAAAGCACAGACATGGTTACCACCTGTTATCAGGCAAAAAAGCCGACTCAGTAAAAAACTGAATTTCAGTAGGTTTTTTTTCAGGCAGGCACGGGCAACAGCGAATCGCTGATCAGCCCGAAATGCCAACACCCGGCGGTGCTACGACTGCGTGCACCGGCGTGCTACTGACAGGTGGGGGGTAATGACTGATCTGCGCAGGCTGCTTGCCACGGCACGGCACGACCACAGCGTTGACCGCTGAATCGACTACCGCTATGCGCTGGGAAGCTGGCATGTGCTGATCTTTTTTGAAGGGATTAAGACGCGACGACTATAACCAGCCGCAAACATACTTTGCAATCCTTTCCCCCTTGCCTTGTACGTGGAGGCGTTTTCATGCCCTAGAACCTGGCCACTCGCTATAATGCTGCCCGGATTTTTCGAGGGATTTCACATGATTGCTTTGCCCTGGCTGTACCTCACCCTACTTTCCATTGGCTATGTCGTGGCTTTGATCTACGGCCAACTGGGCGTACTGGCGGCGGTATCCATCGCACTGCTGCTGGTGGCCGGGTACGCCGTGCGCCAGCAACGCAACCCTTGGGCGCGCTACCTGGGCCA
The DNA here is from genome assembly GCF_036346515.1 of Pseudomonas sp. AM4(2022). Lineage (NCBI taxonomy): Bacteria > Pseudomonadati > Pseudomonadota > Gammaproteobacteria > Pseudomonadales > Pseudomonadaceae > Pseudomonas > Pseudomonas sp. AM4(2022). Next base: position 117,997 of record NZ_JAOTNW010000004.1, on the reverse strand, counting down.
CGGCTTGTTTATTGTCCTGGCCTTGGGCCTGGCGATGCACTGGCTGCCGGGTTTCTATAACGGCCGCGGTATTGCGCCCCAGCGTTTTACTCCCGACTCAGTGCCCTTCTCGATGTACCTGAACCAGGACAAACCCCTGATCGGCTTCTGGCTGTTGCTGGCCTGCCCGTGGATCGTGGCGCGACGCTCATTGCGCCTGTCGATCTGCGTCACGGCCGTGGCGCTGACCCTGGCCGCCATCGCCGCCTTGGGTGGCGCGGCCCTGCTGGGGATGATCAGTTGGGCGCCCAAGTGGCCGGACGAGGCGTGGCTGTGGGTGTTGAACAACCTGCTGCTGGTGACGTTGGTCGAAGAAGCGCTGTTTCGCGGGTATATCCAGGGCGGTCTGAGCCAACGCTTCAAACACCTGCCCTATGGCGAGAACCTGGCGCTGCTGCTGGCCTCGCTGTTATTTGGCCTGGTGCATTTTGCTGCGGGGTGGCAGTGGATGCTGCTGGCGGGTATTGCCGGTGTGGGTTACGGCCTGGCGTATCGGTTCGGCGGGCTAGGCGCGGCGATTGCCACGCATTTTGGCTTGAATCTGTTGCACTTCGGGTTGTTTACCTACCCGATGCTCGCCAGCTAAGCATTTCTTACTGTAGGAGCGAGCTGTTGTGGCGAGGGAGCTTGCTCCCGCTGGGCTGCGAAGCGGCCCCAGAAAACTTGCGGGCGCTACGCACCCGAGCGGGAGCAAGCTCCCTCGCCACAGCCAGCCCACTGCTCCCAGGATTGTTGCAAAAATAAGTTAAATAAATGCCCCGCATGGCCGATACCCCCTGAAAGCCTTGCGGATTGAACAATCATGCGTAATAACCAACCCGTTACCCAGCGCGAACGTACCTTCCCCGCTCAGCAACGGTTGATCTCCACCACAGATGCCAAGGGTGTGATTACCTACTGCAACGACGCCTTTGTCGAAATCAGTGGGTTCACCCGCGAAGAACTGGTGCGCGCGCCACACAACCTGGTGCGTCACCCGGATGTGCCTCCGGCCGTGTTCGCGCATATGTGGTCCACGCTCAAACAAGGCTTGCCATGGATGGGCATTGTCAAGAATCGCTGCAAGACCGGTGACCACTATTGGGTTAACGCCTATGTGACGCCGGTCTTTGACGGTAACCAGGTGATCGGCTACGAATCGGTGCGCATCAAGCCCACCGCCGAGCAGATCCGCCGGGCCGAGGCGCTTTATCAACGCATCAACCAAGGCAAGTCGGCCGTTCCCCAGCGGGACAAATGGCTGCCGGTGTTGCAGGACTGGCTGCCGTTTATCCTGGTCAGCCAGTTGAGCTTCATGATCGGCGCCACCCTCACCTCCCAATGGGGTTTTGCCCTGGCAGCGGCGCTGTCGGTGCCATTGGGCCTGCTGGGCCTGAGCTGGCAGCAGCGCGGCCTCAAGCGTTTGCTGCGCCTGGCCGAACAGACCACATCCGACCCGTTGATCGCGCAGATGTACACCGACAGCCGTGGCGCACAGGCGCGCCTGGAAATGTCGATCCTCAGCCAGGAAGCGCGTCTGAAGACCTGCCTTACCCGCCTGCAGGACACAGCCGAGCACCTCAACGACCAGGCCGCGCAGTCCAACACCCTGGCGCACAACAGCTCCAGCGGCCTGGAACGCCAGCGCGTGGAAACCGAACAGGTGGCCACTGCGGTAAACCAGATGGCGGCGACCACCCAGGAAGTGGCCAGCCACGTGCAGCGCACCGCCGACGCCACCCAGGAAGCCAACCGCCTGACCGGGCGCGGCCGCGATATCGCCGGGGAAACCCGCGAGGCGATTCAGCGTCTTTCGGCAGCCGTTGGGGAGACCGGTGTGACCGTCACGCAACTGGCCAAAGACAGCGATGAAATCGGCGGTGTGGTCGACGTGATCAAAGGCATTGCCGACCAGACCAACCTGCTGGCACTCAACGCCGCTATCGAAGCCGCGCGGGCCGGTGAGATGGGCCGTGGTTTTGCAGTGGTCGCCGATGAAGTGCGCCAACTGGCGCAGCGTACGGCCGAATCCACCGGGCAGATCCATACCCTGATCGCCAAGCTGCAACACACCGCAGCTGCGGCCGTGCAAACCATGGACGCCGGGCACCGTCAGGCTGAAGAAGGTGTAGCGCGGGTGATGGAAGCGGACCAGGCGTTGGTGGGCATCAGTGAGGCGGTGGCCAATATCACCGACATGACCACTCAGATCGCAGCCGCAACCGAGGAGCAAAGTGCGGTGGCCGAGGAGATCAGCCGCAACATCAGCACCATTGCGCTGTTGGCGGACCAGACTTCAGAGCAGGCCATGAACTCGGCGCAACTGAGTGAAGAGTTGACGCATACCGCCAATACCCAGTATTCGCTGGTGGAGCGTTTTAACCGATAAACCACTGTGGCGAGGGAGCTTGCTCCCGCTGGAGTGCGAAGCGCTCCCAAGACTTTTGGGGCCGCTGCGCAGCCCAGCGGGAGCAAGCTCCCTCGCCACAGGTTTCATTCAAGACTCAGCAAAAAACTCGACACCTGCACCGCCGCCGCGTCCAGATGCTGCTCATGGGTAAATCCCGACGCCTTCAACGGCTTCAAATCATGATCCCCCGCCACCAGCCACATCAGCTCGATGTTCGGCGACAAGTCATACCCCTCAACCGCCGCTCGATTGCCTAGCGCATCGCGCTCACCCTGCACAATCAACGTCGGCGCCTTCAGCCCGGCCAGATGCTCGACCCGTGGTTTCTCCGGTTTACCCACCGCATAGAAGGGATAACCCAGGCACACCAGCCCGTCAGCACCCAACTCATCAGCCAAAAGACTCGCCATCCGCCCGCCCATGGACTTGCCGCCAATCGCCAGTTTCCCAGCGACATGACGTCGCACCTGGGCATGCACCTCGCGCCAGCCTTCCAGCAGTTTCGGTGCCGGATTCGGCGGGCGTTTGCCGCCGTCCATACGGCGCTGGGCCATGTAGGCAAACTCGAAGCGCAATACGCTCACGCCATGCCCGGCAAGGCGTGCAGCCATGTCGTTCATGAACGCCGAGTCCATCGGCGCGCCGGCGCCGTGGGCCAGGATCAGCGTGACCGGCTCACCCGACGTCGTGCCCGCAGCGACATCCCACAACCAGCCGTGTTCCCGTACACACTGCGCCCATTGATCCCCGTCAATACTGGCCTTGTGCTCTTTGCCCATGCTTGCCTCGCTTTTTAGTCTGCCTATAACTCCAGCCCAAGTGCCGCACTTGCTTGGGTTGAACCGTGGATGGGGAACCATGAACACTACTTTAAGTACCGCCTATAACTACAAGGTGGTCCGCCAATTCGCCATTATGACGGTGGTGTGGGGCATCGTCGGCATGGGGCTCGGGGTTTTTCTCGCCGCCCAATTGGTTTGGCCTGCGCTCAACTTCGATTTGCCTTGGACCAGCTTCGGCCGCCTGCGCCCTTTGCACACCAACGCGGTGATCTTCGCGTTCGGTGGCTGTGCGCTATTCGCCAGCTCCTTTTACTCGGTGCAACGCACCTGCCAGACGCAGCTGTTCGCGCCGAAAGTCGCCGCGTTCTGCTTCTGGGGCTGGCAGCTTGTGATCCTGCTGGCCGCGATCAGCCTGCCACTGGGCTACACCAGCTCCAAGGAATACGCCGAGCTGGAATGGCCGATCGACATCCTGATCACCATCGTCTGGGTCGCCTACGCCATCGTGTTCTTCGGCACGATCATGAAACGCAAGACCAAGCACATCTATGTGGGCAACTGGTTCTTCGGTGCGTTCATCATCACCGTGGCCATTTTGCATATCGTCAACAACCTGGAAATCCCGGTCAGCCTGACCAAGTCCTACTCGCTGTACGGCGGTGCGACGGATGCCATGGTGCAGTGGTGGTATGGGCATAACGCAGTAGGCTTTTTCCTCACTGCGGGCTTCCTCGGCATGATGTACTACTTCGTGCCCAAGCAGGCCGAACGCCCGGTGTATTCATATCGCTTGTCCATCGTGCACTTCTGGGCGCTGATCACCCTGTACATCTGGGCCGGCCCTCACCACTTGCACTACACCGCCTTGCCGGACTGGGCGCAGTCCCTGGGCATGGTGATGTCACTGGTGCTGCTGGCGCCAAGCTGGGGCGGCATGATCAACGGCATGATGACCCTCTCGGGCGCCTGGCATAAGCTGCGCAGCGACCCGATCCTGCGCTTCCTCGTTGTCTCCCTGGCCTTCTACGGCATGTCGACCTTCGAAGGCCCGATGATGGCGATCAAGACCGTCAACGCCCTCTCCCACTACACCGACTGGACCATCGGCCACGTACACGCCGGGGCGCTGGGTTGGGTGGCGATGATCTCCATCGGCGCGCTGTACCACATGATCCCGAAAATCTTCGGTCGCGAGCAGATGTACAGCCTCGGCCTGATCAACGCGCACTTCTGGCTGGCCACCATCGGCACCGTGCTCTACATCGCCTCGATGTGGGTCAACGGCATCGCCCAGGGCCTGATGTGGCGTGCGGTCAACGAAGACGGCACCCTCACCTACTCCTTCGTCGAAACCCTGGTGGCCAGCCACCCAGGCTTCATCGTGCGTCTGGTGGGCGGTGCGATCTTCCTCAGCGGCATGTTCCTGATGGCTTACAACACATGGCGCACCGTGCGTTCGGCGCAACCTGCCGAAGTCACCGCTGCCGCGCAAATGGCCTGAGGAGTCGATGATGAAACACGAAACGATTGAAAAGAACGTCGGCCTGTTGATGCTGCTGATGGTGCTCGCCGTGAGCATCGGTGGCCTGACCCAGATCGTCCCGCTGTTCTTCCAGGACGTGACCAACAAGCCGGTGGAAGGCATGAAGCCCTACACCGCGCTGCAACTGGAAGGCCGCGACATCTACATCCGTGAAGGCTGCGTGCAGTGCCACTCGCAGATGATCCGCCCGTTCCGCGCCGAGACCGAGCGCTACGGCCACTACTCGGTGGCCGGCGAAAGTGTGTGGGACCACCCGTTCCTGTGGGGTTCCAAGCGTACCGGGCCCGACCTGGCCCGCGTCGGCGCACGCTACTCGGACGACTGGCACCGCGCGCACTTGTACAACCCGCGCAACGTGGTGCCGGAGTCGAAAATGCCGGCCTACCCCTGGCTGGTCACCGCCGCTGTCGACAGCAGCCACACCGAGACCAAATTGAAAGTGATGCGCACCCTCGGCGTGCCGTACACCGACGACGACATCAATGGCGCAGTCGCCAGCCTCAAAGGCAAGACCGAGATGGACGCGCTGGTTTCCTACCTGCAAGTGCTCGGCACTGCCATCAAGAGCAAGAGGTGAGCCATGGGATTTGAATTCGATGCGGGCACCATCCGCGGCCTGGGCACGCTGGTCGTCGCCATCGCCTTTATCGGCCTGTCGCTGTGGGTATTCAACAACCGCCGCAACGCGGAATTCGAGCAAGCGCGCCTGCTGCCGTTTGCCGATGAACCTTCCCCACTCGACGCTCAAGCAGAGCCAGCCACAAGGAGCACTCGGCCATGACTACGTTTTGGAGTACATGGATCTGCGTACTGACCCTGGGCAGCCTGGTCGGCCTGACCTGGCTGTTGGTCGGCACCCGCAAGGGCGAGACCAAGGGCAGCGTCGACCAGACCATGGGCCACGCCTTCGACGGTATCGAGGAGTACGACAACCCGCTGCCCCAGTGGTGGTTCATGTTGTTCGCCGGCACCCTGGTGTTTGCCGTCGGCTACCTGATCCTCTACCCGGGCCTGGGCAACTGGAAAGGTGTACTGCCGGGTTATGAGGACGGCTGGACCCAGACCAAGGAATGGGACAAGGAAATGGCCAAGGCCGACGCCAGGTTCGGGCCGATCTTCGCCAAGTTCGCGGCCATGCCGGTGGAAGAAGTCGCCAAGGACCCGCAAGCGTTGAAGATGGGCGGTCGCTTGTTCGCCTCCAACTGCGCGGTATGCCACGGCTCGGACGCCAAGGGCGCCTATGGTTTCCCCAACCTGGCGGACAGCAACTGGCGCTGGGGCGGTTCAGCTGAGGCCATCAAGGCCACCATCCTGAACGGTCGCCACGCGGCGATGCCGGCCTGGGGCGAAGTGCTGGGCGAGGACGGGGTGAAAAACGTCGCCGCCTATGTGCGCCACGACCTGGCCAAGCTGCCCTTGCCGGCGGACAACACCGCTGACCTGGCCGCCGGCCAAGCCGCATTCAGCACCACCTGCGTGGCTTGCCATGGCCCACAAGGCCACGGCGTGGAAGCCATGGGCGCGCCCAACCTGACCGAGCCTGCAGGGTTTATCTACGGCACCAGCCTGGCGCAGTTGCAGCAGACCATCCGCCATGGTCGCCAGGGCCAGATGCCGGCCCAGGAGGTGCTGCAGGGTAATGACAAGGTGCATCTGCTGGCGGCTTACGTGTACAGCTTGTCCCATAACGCTGAAGGTGCAACGCCAGACAGCCAACCGCAGTAAAAGCTCTACCTGTGGCGAGGGAGCTTGCTCCCGCTGGAGTGCGAAGCGCTCCCACGATTTTGGGGCCGCTGCGCAGCCCAACGGGAGCAAGCTCCCTCGCCACAGGCATAAGTCGCGACCAAGTGTCGCACCCCTTCCAAGCCCACCTTTCCCCTCCTCCTATTCGGGTCTACGCTTGTTCCCACAGTGGACCATTCCGGGCCTACGCGACGGTAGCCGTTGCGCCCTTGAAATTTCCTGTCCACTCGATCAGCTTTCTATTTTGGATTTTGTCCCTACGCCAAACATGGAAAGGGCGCAGAATCTGGCGTGGAACGCATTGATCCAGGTCAGCCGTTGCGTTGCAATGGCCCCTCGCTTTCTACATACTTGCGACCGATTTTACCTATAAAAAAACCTAAACCGTGGAACCTTAGAATGAGCACAGCAATCAGTCCGACTGCTTATAACTATAAGGTAGTCCGCCAGTTCGCCATCATGACGGTGGTCTGGGGGATCCTTGGCATGGGGCTCGGGGTGTTCATCGCCTCGCAACTGGTTTGGCCGCAATTGAATTTCGACCTGCCCTGGACGACCTTCGGCCGCCTGCGCCCACTGCACACCAACTTGGTGATCTTCGCCTTCGGCGGATGTGCACTGTTTGCCACCTCCTACTATGTCGTGCAGCGCACCTGCCAGACGCGACTGATTTCCGATGGCCTTGCTGCCTTCACCTTCTGGGGCTGGCAGGCGGTCATCGTCGGCGCCATCATCAGCCTGCCCCTGGGCTACACCACCACCAAGGAATACGCCGAGCTGGAATGGCCGATCGCCATTTTGCTTGCCATCGTGTGGGTGACCTACGGCCTGGTGTTCTTCGGCACCATCGTCAAGCGCAAGACCAAGCACATCTACGTGGGCAACTGGTTCTACGGGGCCTTTATCGTGGTCACGGCGATGCTGCACATCGTCAACCACGCCTCCCTGCCGGTGAACCTGTTCAAGTCCTATTCGGCCTATTCCGGCGCAACGGACGCGATGATCCAGTGGTGGTACGGCCACAACGCCGTAGGCTTCTTCCTCACCACCGGCTTTCTGGGGATGATGTACTACTTCGTGCCCAAGCAGGCCGAGCGCCCGATCTATTCTTATCGCCTGTCCATCGTGCACTTTTGGGCACTGATTACCCTGTACATCTGGGCCGGCCCTCACCACTTGCACTACACCGCCTTGCCGGATTGGGCACAGTCCCTGGGCATGGCGATGTCGATCATCCTGCTGGCGCCAAGCTGGGGCGGCATGATCAACGGCATGATGACCCTCTCGGGCGCCTGGCATAAGCTGCGCACCGACCCGATCCTGCGGTTTTTGGTGGTGTCTCTGGCGTTCTACGGCATGTCGACCTTCGAAGGGCCGATGATGGCGATCAAGACCGTCAACTCGCTGTCCCACTACACCGACTGGACCATCGGCCACGTGCACGCCGGCGCACTGGGCTGGGTAGCGATGATCTCCATCGGCGCGCTGTACCACATGATCCCCAAACTGTTCGGCCGCGTGCAGATGCACAGCGTCGGGCTGATCAATGCGCACTTCTGGCTGGCGACCATCGGTACCGTGCTGTACATCGCTTCGATGTGGGTCAACGGCATCACCCAGGGCCTGATGTGGCGTGCGATCAACGATGACGGCACCCTCACCTACTCCTTCGTCGAAGCGCTGCAAGCCAGCCACCCGGGCTTTATCGTACGTGCCCTGGGCGGTGCGTTCTTTGCCAGCGGCATGCTGTTGATGGCCTACAACGTCTGGCGCACCGTGCGTGCCAGCGACCCTGTAGAAGCCGAAGCCGCCGCCAAGATCGCCGTTGTGGGAGCTCACTGATGAAGCATGAAGTAGTCGAGAAGAACATCGGCCTGCTGGCCTTCTTCATGGTCATCGCCGTGAGCATCGGCGGCCTGACCCAAATCGTCCCACTGTTTTTCCAGGACGTGACCAACAAGCCGGTCGAAGGCATGAAGCCGCGCACCGCCCTTGAACTGGAAGGCCGCGACGTCTACATCGCCAACGGTTGTGTGGGCTGCCATTCGCAGATGATCCGCCCGTTCCGCGCCGAAACCGAACGCTACGGCCACTATTCGGTCGCCGGTGAAAGCGTGTGGGACCACCCGTTCCTGTGGGGCTCCAAGCGCACCGGCCCAGACCTGGCCCGTGTGGGCGGGCGTTACTCCGATGACTGGCAGCGTGCGCACTTGTACAACCCGCGCAACGTGGTGCCGGAGTCGAAAATGCCGGCGTACCCGTTCCTCGTGGAAAACAAGCTCGACGGCAAGGACACCGCGAAGAAGATGGAAGTCTTGCGCACCCTGGGCGTGCCCTACACCGACGAAGACATCGCCGGTGCGGCCGACGCCGTGAAGGGCAAGACCGAAATGGACGCATTGGTGGCCTACCTGCAAGGCCTTGGCACCATCATCAAAAGCAAACGGTGACCTTCATGGATATCGGGATGATTCGTGGCCTGGGCACCGTTGTGGTGATGGTGGCCTTTATCGGCCTGGCGTTGTGGGTGTTCAGCCCACGGCGCAAGTCGGAGTTTGACGACGCGACCATGCTGCCCTTTGCAGATGACCCCGAAGCCATCAAGCACGTCGAGCAAGCTTCTAGGAGTAACAAAGAATGACTACGTTCTGGAGTCTGTACGTCACAGTCCTCAGTCTGGGTACCATCTTCGCCCTGACCTGGCTGCTGCTGTCGACCCGCAAGGGCCAGCGCACCGAGCAGACGGACGAGACCGTTGGCCACTCGTTCGACGGCATCGAGGAGTACGACAACCCGCTGCCCAAGTGGTGGTTCATGCTGTTTGTCGGCACCATCGTCTTCGCCCTTGGCTACCTGGTGCTCTACCCTGGCCTCGGTAACTGGAAGGGCCTGCTGCCTGGCTACAACTACCTCGACAACGACAAGCAAACCCCGTTCGCCAACGGCCAGACCGGCTGGACCGGCGTGCACGAATGGGAAAAGGAAATGGCCAGGTCGGAGGCCAAGTTCGGGCCGATCTTCGCCAAATTCGCGTCGATGCCGATTGAGGAAGTCGCCAAGGACCCGCAAGCCTTGAAGATGGGCGGTCGCCTGTTCGCCTCCAACTGCTCGGTGTGCCACGGCTCCGACGCCAAGGGCGCCTACGGCTTCCCCAACCTGACCGACGCCGACTGGCGCTGGGGTGGCGAACCCAACACCATCAAGGAAACCATCATGAAAGGCCGCCACGCGGTGATGCCGGGCTGGGCCGAAGTCATCGGCGAGCAAGGCGTGGCTGACGTGGCGGGCTTTGTGGTAACCAACCTCGACGGCCGCAAACTGCCGGAAGGCGCCAAAGCCGACGTGGCCAACGGCGAGAAACTCTTCGCCGCCAACTGCGTGGCCTGCCACGGCCCGGCCGGTAAAGGCACCCCAGCGATGGGCGCGCCCGACCTGACGCATCCGGGTGCGTTCATCTACGGTTCAAGCTTCGCGCAACTGCAGCAGACCATCCGTTATGGCCGCCAGGGCCAGATGCCGGCGCAGGAGCAGTTGCAGGGCAATGACAAGGTGCACTTGCTTGCGGCGTATGTGTATAGCTTGTCTCATGGGGATAAGAAGGCTGAGGAGCAGTAAGACCCCTGAAACAATGGAGCCCCGCGCAGCGAATGCTGGCGGGGCTTTGTTGTTTTAGCTGCGAACCTTTCAAAGCCAAATCTACCGTTCGTAGCCTCAACCTTGCCGCACGCACTCGCCAAGTAGTAACGTAACTACATTCAGTCCAGCGAAGGGGGAACTACCCCATGACCATCACGACCATTTCCAGCCGCGAATTCAATCAAGACACAAGCGGTGCCAAAAAAGCCGCCCGCAAAGGGCCGGTTTTTATCACTGATCGCGGCAAGCCTGCCCATGTACTGCTAAGCATTGAGGACTACCAGAAGCTGACAGGTCTGAATGCCGACATCGTTGACCTGTTGGTGATGCCGGAAGCGGCCGATATCGACTTCGAAACCGAACGTGCCGTGATCATTCATCGCCCCGTGGACTTTTCTTGATGTATTTACTCGACACGAATGTGATCTCTGAACTGCGTAAACCTCAGGCTGATGCAAATGTCGTGGCGTGGGCAAAAAGTGTGGTAGCGCCACGTATGTTTATTTCGGCGATCACGCTGAAGGAATTGGAAACCGGAGTCCTGCGAATTGAGCGGCGAGACCCGGCGCAGGGGAAGGTGTTGAGAGCCTGGCTCAAGCGTCATGTGATGCCCGCCTTTGATGCCAGAATCCTGCCCGTCGATGCAGCAGTCGCGTTGCGTTGCGCACACTTGCATGTACCCGACCGAGCCAACGAAAGCGATTCATTGATTGCCGCAACCGCGCTGGTTCACGGGCTTACCGTCGTCACGCGTAACATCAGCGACTTCAAATCGAGTGGCGTTGCACTGATCAATCCATGGGACGAATGACCGGCTTACCGACAAAAACCGTCCATACTTGCCAAGTCAATTGATCCAGGTCACGTACACCATCAATTGATTTCCCCCAACGCGACCAAAGGTCGCACCCTTTGCGCACCATCGGGGGCGTATCATTAGGCCACTGCAACACCCTTAATTTGACCCCGGCTGGCACGTACTGGCCGAGGCAAATCTCCACCGCCGTGGGATGCAATGATGAGCGACCAGATACCGGTACATGACGTTACCCCGCCTGCCAAAACCGTCGACCTCTACGCTTCGCGTGAGAAGATTTACACCCGCGCCTTCACTGGCTTGTTCCGCAACCTGCGCATGGTCGGCGGTGCCGCTCTGTTCCTGCTGTACTTTGGCACGGTGTGGCTGAACTGGGGTGGTCACCAGGCGGTGTGGTGGAACCTGCCGGAGCGTAAATTCTTTATTTTTGGTGCAACGTTCTGGCCCCAGGATTTCATCCTGCTGTCGGGCATTCTCATTGTGGCGGCCTTTGGCCTGTTCTTTATCACCGTATACGCCGGGCGCGTGTGGTGCGGTTATACCTGCCCGCAAAGCGTGTGGACATGGATCTTCATGTGGTGCGAAAAGGTCACCGAAGGCGACCGCAACCAGCGCATCAAGCTCGACAAGGCGCCCATGAGCGCCAACAAATTCCTGCGCAAGTTCAGCAAACACAGCCTGTGGCTGCTGATCGGCTTTGCCACCGGCATCACCTTCGTCGGCTACTTCTCGCCGATCCGCGAACTGGTATTCGATTTCTTCACCGGCCAGGCCGATGGCTGGTCGTATTTCTGGGTGGGTTTCTTCACCCTCGCCACCTACGGCAACGCCGGCTGGCTGCGCGAGCAGGTGTGCATCTACATGTGCCCCTATGCGCGCTTCCAGAGCGTGATGTTCGACAAGGACACCTTGATCGTGTCCTATGACCCGCGCCGTGGCGAAGTGCGTGGCCCACGTAAAAAGGGTACCGACTACAAGGCCCAGGGCCTGGGCGACTGCATCGACTGTACGATGTGCGTGCAGGTGTGCCCTACCGGCATCGATATCCGCGACGGGCTGCAGATCGAGTGCATCGGCTGCGCCGCCTGTATCGATGCCTGCGACAACATCATGGACAAGATGGAGTACCCACGCGGCCTGATCAGCTACACCACCGAACACAATCTGTCGGGGCAGAAAACCCATAAGCTGCGCCCGCGCTTGATCGGTTACGCCCTGGTGTTGCTGGCGATGATCAGCCTGTTGGTGGCCGCCTTCTTCATGCGCTCGCTGGTGGGTTTCGACGTCAGCAAGGACCGCGTGCTATACCGCGAAAACGCCGAAGGTCGCATCGAAAACGTCTACAGCCTGAAGATCATGAACAAAGACCAGCGCGACCACACCTACGTGCTCGACGCCGCTGGCCTGCCCGACCTCAAACTGCAAGGCCGGCGCGAAATCAAAGTGGCCGCCGGCGATATCGTCAGCATGCCGGTGGAGTTGTCGAGTGCGCCGGAGCAGTTGCCGTCGAGCACTAACGAGGTGACCTTCATCCTCGAAGACGCCGATGACACCAGCGTCCATATTGAAGCCAAGAGCCGATTCATCGGCCCACAAGTCCGTTAACAGGGAACACACGCATGCCCGCAACTACTGCCGCCAGCCCTTGGTACAAACACCTCTGGCCCTGGATCATCATCGCGATTCTGGCCTGTTCTGTGACCCTGACCTTGTCCATGGTGACCATCGCGGTGAATAACCCGGACAACCTGGTCAACGACAACTACTACGAGGCCGGCAAAGGCATCAACCGTTCCCTGGACCGCGAACGCCTGGCCCAGACCCTGCAACTGCGCGGCAAGCTGCACCTGGACGACCTGACCGGCGAGGTCGAGCTGCAACTGACTGGCTACAGCAATCCAAAAACCCTGGAGCTGAACCTGATCTCCCCGACCCAGCCAGAGAAGGATCGCAAGATCAACCTCACCCGCAGCGACAGTGAGCAAGGCCGCTACATCGGCCAGGTCACCGACAAGGTCGAAGGCCGGCGCTTTGTGGAATTGCTGGGGGTGGAAGGCGACAAGACCTGGCGCCTGTTCGAAGAAGAAGAGGTCAGCCACGACAAGGACTTGCTGCTGGGTGACGAACCGTTACAGGGCGCCGAAGACCTGAAGAAGTAGACGATGATCGTTCCCACGCTCTGCGTGGTAACGCCTTGCTGGACGCTCTGCGTCTGCTTTGTGACGCAGAGCGTCACGGGCAACATTCCCACGCAAAGCGTGGGAACGATCTACGGAACTGAGCAATGACCCAACCCACCCCCTGCTACCACTGCGCCCTACCCGTCCCCTCCGGCAGCCGGTTCACCGCCCTGATCTTGGGCGAACGCCGTGAACTCTGCTGCCCGGGCTGCCAGGCCGTGGCCGAGGCGATAGTGGCCGGCGGGCTGGAGAGCTATTACCAACACCGCAGCGAAGCCTCGGCCAACCCCGAGGCGCTGCCTGTGCAGTTGGTGGAGGAACTGGCGCTGTACGACCGCGCCGATGTGCAAGAACCCTTTGTCCGCCATCAAGGCGACCTGGCCGAAACCACCCTGCTAATGGAAGGCATCAGTTGCGCCGCCTGCGGCTGGTTGATCGAGAAACACCTGCGCAGCCTGCCTGCCGTGGCCGAAGCGCGATTGAACCTGTCCAACCACCGCCTGCACGTGCGCTGGGCCGATGGGCAATTGCCGTTGAGCCAACTGCTCAGCGAGCTGCGCCATATCGGTTACGCCGCCCACCCTTACCAGGCCGACCGCGCCGCCGAACAATTGGCCAGCGAGAATCGCCTGGCCCTGCGACAACTGGGGGTCGCTGGTTTGCTGTGGTTCCAGGCCATGATGGCAACCATGGCCACCTGGCCGGAATTCAATATCGACCTGAGCCCAGAATTGCACGTCATCCTGCGCTGGGTTGCGATGTTTCTAACCACGCCCATCGTGTTCTACAGCTGCGCGCCCTTCTTCAAAGGCGCCCTGCGTGACCTGCGCACGCGCCACCTGACCATGGACGTCTCGGTGTCCCTGGCGATTGGCGGCGCGTACCTGGCCGGCATCTGGACCGCGATCACCGGCGTGGGCGAACTGTATTTCGATGCCGTGGGCATGTTTGCCCTGTTCCTGCTGGCCGGGCGCTACCTTGAGCGCCGCGCCCGGGAACGCACCGCCGCAGCCACCGCCCAACTGGTCAACCTGTTGCCCGCCTCCTGCCTGCGCCTCAAGGACGATGGCCAGAGCGAACGCATCCTGCTCAGCGAGTTGGCGCTGGGGGATCGTGTGCTGGTGCATCCCGGTGCGGTGCTGCCGGCGGATGGGGTGATTCTCGACGGCCAATCCAGCATTGATGAATCCCTGCTGACCGGCGAGTACCTACCGCAACCTCGGCGCACGGGTGACAGCGTCACGGCTGGCACGCTGAATGTCGAAGGCGCGCTGACCGTCCAAGTGCGCGCCCTGGGGCATGACACGCGCTTGTCCGCCATCGTGCGCCTGCTGGAGCGCGCCCAGGCCGAGAAGCCGCGCCTGGCGCAAATCGCCGACCGCGCTGCGCAGTGGTTCTTGTTGTGCTCACTGATCGCCGCCGCGCTGATCGGCCTGCTGTGGTGGGAGCTGGACCCATCCCGAGCGTTCTGGATTGTGCTGGCGATGCTGGTGGCGACCTGTCCGTGCGCCCTGTCCCTGGCCACGCCCACCGCGCTCACCGCCGCCACCGGCACCTTGCACAGTCTCGGGTTGCTGCTGACCCGCGGCCATGTGCTCGAGGGCCTGAACCAGATTGATACGGTGATTTTCGACAAGACCGGCACCCTCACCGAAGGGCGCCTGGCGTTGCGCGCCATTCGGCCCTTGAGTGCGCTGGACAGCGACCAATGCCTGGGCCTTGCCGCCGCCCTGGAGAACCGTTCCGAACACCCGATTGCCCGTGCCTTCGGCCGTGCGCCGCTGGCCGCTGATGAAGTGCTGAGCACTCCAGGCCTGGGCCTGGAAGGTCGTGTGGGAGAACGTCTGTTGCGCATCGGCCAGCCGGGTTTTGTCTGTGAACTCAGTGGCTGCGCGATTCCCGCCTCGCCGGACGAGGCCGGGCAATGGCTGCTGCTGGGCGACCGCAGCGGGGCGCTGGCCTGGTTCGTACTGGATGACCGTCTGCGCAACGACGCCCCCGCCTTGCTGGCCGCATGCAAGGCGCGGGGCTGGCGCACGCTGTTGCTCTCCGGCGACAGTTCGCCGATGGTGGCCAGTGTCGCCTCTGAGCTGGGTATCGACGAAGCCCACGGCAGCCTGCGCCCTGACGACAAGCTGCAGGTACTGCAAAACCTGCACAAAGAAGGTCGCAAAGTGCTGATGCTCGGCGATGGGGTCAACGATGTGCCAGTGTTGGCGGCTGCCGATATCAGTGTGGCGATGGGCTCGGCCACGGACCTGGCGAAAACCAGCGCCGATGCGGTGCTGTTGTCCAACCGCCTGGATGCGCTGGTGCAGGCCTTCAGCCTGGCGCGGCGTACTCGCCGAGTGATCATCGAGAACCTGTTGTGGGCCGGGTTGTACAATGGGCTTATGCTGCCGTTTGCGGCCCTGGGTTGGATCACTCCGATCTGGGCGGCGATCGGCATGTCCCTCAGTTCGTTGACCGTGGTGCTCAACGCGTTGCGCCTCACTCGCCTGCCGAGCACGCAAGCCCCGGGCACCGCCCCAGCAACCCGCCCGCTGCCGGCCTGAGCCGCGCGGGCATGGAGTACAGATGCCAGCTCTCTACGTGATGATTCCGGCGGCACTGCTGTTAGTGGGCGTGGCCATCTACATCTTCTTCTGGGCCGTGGACAGCGGCCAGTACGAAGACCTCGATGGCCCGGCCCACAGCGTGTTGTTCGACGACCAGGACCCGAACCACCTGGCCGCCATCGACCAAGCCAACAGCCCCGAGCAAGCGCCCAAAGAGCCCCCCCATGTTTGAGCTGGCGCCCTTGCTGGTCTCGGCGCTGATCCTCGGCCTGCTCGGCGGCGGCCATTGCCTGGGCATGTGCGGCGGACTGATGGGCGCGCTGACCCTGGCGATCCCCAAGGAACAACGCAGCCGCCGTTTTCGCCTGCTGCTGGCGTATAACCTGGGACGCATCCTCAGCTATGCAACCGCCGGTTTATTGATCGGCCTGGCCGGCTGGGCGGTGGCCAACAGCCCGGCGGCGATGTTCATGCGAGTGCTTGCCGGGCTGCTGCTGATCTGCATGGGCCTGTACCTGGCAGGCTGGTGGAGCGGCCTCACCCGTATCGAAAGCCTGGGACGCGGCCTGTGGCGGCATCTGCAGCCGGTAGCCAACCGTTTGCTGCCAGTGTCCAGCCTGCCCCGTGCCTTGCTGCTGGGCGCGCTGTGGGGCTGGTTGCCGTGCGGGCTCGTCTACAGCACCCTGCTATGGGCGGCGAGCCAGGGCAATGCGCTGGACAGTGCCTTACTGATGCTGGCGTTCGGGCTGGGCACCTGGCCGGTGCTGCTGGCCACCGGGCTGGCCGCCGAACGCGTGACTGCGTTGTTGCGCAAGCGCAGCGTGCGTGTGGCCGGTGGCGTGCTGGTGATGATCTTCGGTCTCTGGACCTTGCCTGGCCCCCACCAGCACTGGCTAATGGGGCATTAGCAGGCCCTGTGGCATAGCGCCGCTCCCCGTTGATGCAAATCAAGATGCCTGCACCGCCCTGCCCCTAGACTCGGCCCACTAGCCAATCCGGGGGACCGCCCGCATGCTCGACGCCATTCGTTGGGACACAGATCTGATTCACCGCTACGACTTGGCGGGGCCGCGCTATACGTCCTACCCCACCGCCGTACAATTTGACAGCCAGGTCGGCACCTTCGACCTGCTCCACGCCCTGCGTGACAGCCGCAAGGCCGTAAGGCCACTGTCGCTGTATGTGCATGTGCCGTTCTGCGCCAACATTTGCTACTACTGCGCCTGCAACAAGGTGATCACCAAGGACCGTGGCCGCGCCCAGGCCTACCTGCAGCGCCTGGAGCAGGAAATCCAGCTGGTGGCCTGCCACCTCGACCCGCAGCAGCCCGTTGAGCAACTGCATTTGGGCGGCGGTACACCAACCTTTCTCAGCCACGATGAACTGCGCCAGGTGATGAAATGCCTGCGCCAGCATTTCAATGTGCTGGATGACGATTCGGGCGACTACGGCATCGAAATCGACCCGCGTGAAGCCGACTGGGCCACCATGGGCCTGCTGCGTGAACTGGGCTTCAACCGCGTGAGCATCGGCCTCCAAGACCTCGACCCCGAGGTGCAACGGGCGGTCAATCGCCTGCAAAGCCTGGAAGAAACCCGCGCCGTGATCGATGCAGCGCGCACCTTGCAATTTCGCTCGATCAATATCGACCTGATCTACGGCCTGCCCAAGCAGTCGCCGTTGAACTTTGCGCGCACCGTGGAGGAAGTCATCCGCTTGCAGCCTGATCGCCTGTCCGTGTTCAACTACGCGCACCTGCCGGAACGCTTCATGCCCCAACGGCGGATCAACACCGACGACCTGCCCTCGCCGGCAGAAAAACTGCTGATGCTGCAAACCACCATCGAACAACTGACCCAGGCCGGTTACCGCTACATCGGCATGGACCACTTTGCCCTGCCGGACGACGAACTGGCGGTGGCCCAGGAAGAAGGCAAGCTGCAGCGTAACTTCCAGGGTTACACCACCCACGGGCAT
This sequence comes from Pseudomonas sp. AM4(2022), assembly GCF_036346515.1. Taxonomy (NCBI): domain Bacteria; kingdom Pseudomonadati; phylum Pseudomonadota; class Gammaproteobacteria; order Pseudomonadales; family Pseudomonadaceae; genus Pseudomonas; species Pseudomonas sp. AM4(2022). The sequence goes on along the minus strand of NZ_JAOTNW010000004.1, from coordinate 100,333 downwards.
TGCGACCTGATTGGGCTGGGGGTGTCAGCGATCAGCCAGATCGGCGACCTGTATTGCCAGAACAGCAGTGACCTGAACCAGTACCAGAATGCCTTGGCGGGCGCGCAGTTGGCGACCAGCCGCGGCCTGGTCTGCACTACGGACGACCGGTTGCGACGGGATGTGATCCAGCATTTGATCTGCAATTTCAGCCTGGCATTCGAGGGGATCGAACAGGCGTACAACATCGATTTTCGCGGCTATTTTGCCGAGTTATGGCCGCAGTTGGAAACGATGGCCGCCGACGGCCTGATCGAGTTGGACGCCCAGGGCATTCGTGTGCTCCCGGCCGGGCGCTTGCTGGTACGTTCAGTGTGCATGGTGTTCGATGCCTACCTGGAGCACCAGAACAGGCAACGATTTTCGCGGGTCATCTAGACGTACTTACTTCATGGCCAGGCTGGCGGCCTTGACTGCATCACCGGCACTCATGTCTTTCATCGCCTTGGTCAGGGACGCCTGGGCGCTGGTCAAGCTGGCTTGCAGTGCGCTCAACGCTGACTGCAGCCCGGAGAGTCGGGCACGGGCCTGTTCAGGGCTGAGATTTCTGTCGGCCATTACCGCAGCCATCTCGGCTTGTTTCTCGGCAATCTGCTTTTTGATCTCACGAATCATCTTGAGCAGATTCTTGACGTTGTCCGCCAGGCCGCTTTCGTCGATGTCACTGTTTGAGGTTTTTTCCGCCGCAGCAGCTTTCATCGCGGCGCCGGAAATGGTCACCGAAACAGCAGGCTTGGCTTCGTCCGTCGTCGGAATCGCGGCAACATCGGGTTCGGCAGCCTTCTTGGGTTCAGGCAGTGCCTGGATCTGAGTGCGCGAAGCGAGTTGAGCAGTGAGGGCTAACATGGTTTGAGCCGCCGTATTTGTAGTCGATAGCAGTACTATCGGCGGTTTTAGCCAAATCTTTATATACCGATCGGTTTTTTGTACACGCTGGCCTCCGTGCCCCCCAGTGCGTTACCCTTACGTCTTATGTGTGTTTTCCCACAAGGATTTAAGAAATGTCCGAGCCAGTCAAACTGCGCGCTCACAGCCAGGCCCATTGCAAGGATTGCAGCCTGGCTCCCCTCTGCCTGCCACTTTCATTGAATCTGGAAGACATGGATGCGCTGGACGACATCGTCAAACGCGGCCGCCCGCTGAAAAAAGGCGAGTTTCTGTTTCGCCAGGGCGACAAGTTTGATTCCGTCTATGCAGTACGTTCGGGCGCATTGAAGACCTTCAGCCTCAGCGATGGCGGCGAAGAACAAATCACCGGTTTCCACCTGCCCAGCGAGTTGGTCGGGCTGTCGGGGATGGACACCGAGATTCACCCGGTGTCGGCCCAGGCCTTGGAGACGACGTCGGTGTGCGAAATCCCTTTCGAGCGCCTGGATGAGTTGGCCCTGCAACTGCCGCAATTGCGCCGCCAATTGATGCGCGTGATGAGCCGCGAGATTCGTGATGACCAGCAAATGATGCTGCTGCTGTCGAAGAAAACCGCCGATGAGCGCATCGCCACGTTCCTGGTCAACCTGTCGGCGCGCTTCCGTGCCCGTGGGTTCTCGGCCAACCAGTTCCGCCTGAGCATGTCGCGCAATGAGATCGGTAATTACCTGGGCCTGGCAGTGGAGACCGTGTCCCGCGTGTTTACTCGTTTCCAGCAGAACCAGTTGATTGCCGCCGAGGGTAAAGAGGTGCATATCCTCGACCCGATCCAGCTGTGTGCATTGGCTGGCGGTTCCCTGGAGGTCTGATCCAGGCTGCGGCCGCGCCAATCGGCGAGGCCGCAGGTATACTTCGAGTCCGTTTTCCGCTCTGGACTCCTCGACGATGACCTTTGATTCGTTCGACATCAAATCCCTGATTCGCCCCGTCATCGACTTCCCCAAGCCTGGGGTGATCTTCCGTGACATCACGCCGCTGTTCCAATCGCCCCGTGCCTTGCGCCTGGTGGCCGACAGCTTTGCCCAACGCTATGTCGAAGCCGATTTCACCCATATCGGTGCGATGGATGCCCGTGGTTTCCTGATCGGCTCGATCATCGCCTACCAGCTCAACAAGCCGCTCATCCTGTTTCGCAAGCAAGGCAAGCTGCCGGCGGACGTGCTGGCCGAGGGTTACCAGACCGAGTACGGCGAAGCCTTCCTGGAAGTGCACGCCGACAGCCTGTGCGAAGGCGATTCGGTGCTGATGTTCGATGACCTGATCGCCACCGGAGGCACCCTGATTGCGGCGGCGAACCTGGTGCGGCGCATGGGGGCAAAGATTTTTGAGGCTGCGGCGATTATTGATTTGCCAGAGCTGGGTGGCTCGCAGCGTTTGGCAGACATGGGCATTCCGACGTTTTGCCTGACGCAATTTGGGCTGACTGAAAGATAAGCGTCGTCAGTACTGCCGCCTTCGCGAGCAAGCCCGGCTCCCACCTTGGAATGCATTCCCCTGTGGGAGCCGGGCTTGCCCGCGATGAGGCCCGAAAGAACACCCCGGTTTACAACCCCATCTGCTTACTGATGATTTCATTCATCACTTCACGCGTCCCGCCACCAATCGACAAAATCCGGTTATCGCGATAAAGCCGCTCCACCAGGCTGCCACGCATATACCCCTGCCCCCCCAGTATCTGCACCGCGTCATACGTCACTCGATCAGCGGTATCGGTGGCCAGGTTCTTGGCCATGGAAATCTCTTTGATCACGCTCTTGCCAGCGGCCATTTTCGCGGCCTGGCGATAGGTGAACTCGCGGGAAACCTCCACGGCGGTAGCCATTTCCGCCAGGCGATGCTTGAGCACCTGGAATTTGCCGATAGGTTTGCCGAATGCTTCACGCTGGGCGGCCCATTGAAGGCTTTCCTCCAGGGCCAGCTGTGCAGTCATGTTGGCCATCAGCGCCAAGGCCAGGCGCTCGCTCTGGAAGTTGCCCATGATGCAGGCAAAGCCCATGTTCTCGACGCCGATAAGATTGCCCACCGGCACGCGGCAATCGTCGAAGAACAACTCGGCGGTGTCCGATGCCCACCAGCCCATCTTCTTCAGCGGCTGGCCAACGGTGAAACCCGGGGTGTCTTTTTCGATCAGCAGCAGGCTGATGCCGCCAAAGCCCGGCCCGCCCGTGCGCACGGCCACGGTGTAGAAATCAGCGCGAATGCCGCTGGTGATAAAGGTCTTGGCGCCGCTTACGCGGTAATGCTCGCCTTCACGTACGGCGCGGGTTTGAAGGTTGGCTACATCTGAGCCGCCGCTGGGTTCGGTGACCGCCAGGGCGATGATCTTTTCGCCGGCCAGCACCCGAGGCGCTATGCGCTCACGCACGTCAGGCCGGGCCCATTTGACGATGGGCGGCAGGCCGATATCCAGGGAGCCGAGCCCTGCCACCACGCCACCAGAGCCGCAGCGCATCAGCTCTTCGCTGGCGGCGACCTTGGCAAACAGATCGCCTTCGTGGCTGCCACCCAGCGTTTCGGGATAACCGATCCCCAGAATGCCCGCCGCACCGGCCTTGAGGTAGAGCTCGCGGGGAAAGCTTTGCGCCTCCTCCCACTGCTCGATGCCAGGCAACATCTCGCGCTCGACGAAGCGGCGCACGCTGTCGCGGACCAATTGGTGGCTGGGATCGAAGTATTCCTGAAAGGCAGACATCGGCAAGCTCCATGGCGGGATGGAGCGAACTTACCAAGCGCTTGCTTGGTTATCAAGTCATGCATCTGCGCTAACCCTGTAGGAGCGAGCTTGCTCGCGAAAAACGTCAACGATAACGCGTGCTTCCTGCGTGAACGCGGCGCCTATTAGTTTTTCGCGAGCAAGCTCGCTCCTACAGGATTAGGAAGCCCAAATTGCAGTGGGTTTTAGAGCGCGATGGGTTTACGTCCTGCGAACGAGTGCGCCAAGGTGCCGCCGTCCACCAATTCCAGCTCGCCACCCAACGGTACGCCATGGGCGATCCGTGAAGTAATCAAACCTTTATTGGTCAGCAACTGGGCGATGTAATGCGCCGTGGCTTCACCTTCCACCGTCGGGTTGGTCGCCAGGATCACTTCAGTAAAGGTGCCCTGCTCTTGTATCCGCGCCACCAGTTGTGGAATACCGATGGCTTCCGGCCCCAGGCCATCGAGCGGCGACAGGTGGCCCTTGAGCACAAAGTAACGCCCGCGGTAACCGGTCTGCTCCACGGCGTACACATCCATCGGCCCTTCCACCACGCACAGCAACGTGTCGTCGCGACGCGGGTCGGCGCATTGCGGGCAGAGTTCTTCTTCAGTAAGGGTGCGACACTGGCGGCAATGGCCCACGCCTTCCATGGCCTGGCTCAGGGCCTGGGCCAGGCGAGTACCGCCGCTGCGGTCACGCTCCAGCAGTTGCAGCGCCATGCGCTGGGCAGTTTTCTGGCCGACGCCGGGCAAAGTGCGCAAGGCGTCGATCAGTTGGCGAATCAGGGGGCTGAAGCTCATGGGCGAAGGGTCCGACAAAACAACGAGACGCGGTTTATACCCGCGCCCCGGATTAGCGTCAAATACTCAATCCTGCGCGACGCGCACCACCAACTTGCCGAAGTTGCGCCCTTCGAGCAGGCCGATAAAGGCTTCGGGCGCCTGCTCCAGGCCATCGACCACGTCCTCGCGGAACTTGATCTTGCCCTCGCGCACCCAAGGCGCCATGGCGCTGAGGAACTCCGGCTGGCGGTCGCCATAGTCGTCGAACACAATAAAGCCCTGGATGCGCACCCGCTTGGTCAGCAAGATGCGTTGCAGGGCCGGCAAACGGTCAGGGCCGCTGGGCGCTTCATGGGCGTTATAGCCGGCGATCAACCCGCACAGCGGCACGCGCGCCTTGGGGTTGAGCAAAGGCAGCACAGCATCGAAGACTTTACCGCCGACGTTTTCAAAGTAGATGTCCACGCCTTTGAAGCAGGCCAGGGCCAGCTCATGGGCAAAATCTTCGCTCTTGTGGTCGATACAGGCGTCAAAGCCCAACTCATCCACCACATAGCGGCATTTGTCCGCGCCACCGGCAATGCCCACCACGCGCAAGCCCTTGAGCTTGGCCACCTGGCCCACCACCGACCCCACCGCGCCCGACGCAGCCGCCACCACCAGGGTTTCCCCGGACTTGGGCTGGCCGATATCCATCAAGCCCATATAGGCTGTCATGCCCGGCATACCCAGGACGCCCAAGGCCATCGACGGACTCGGCAGGCCCTTGGGCAGCGGGATCAGGTTATGGCCTTCGCAAATGCAGTGGCTTTGCCAGCCAGTGGCGCCGACCACCAGGTCGCCCACTTCGAATTTCGGGTTGCGCGATTGCTCGACACGGCTGACAGCCCCACCGGTCATCACTTCACCGATTTCCACGGGCGCGGCATAGGACGGCGCGTCACTCATGCGTCCACGCATGTAGGGGTCCAAAGACAGGTACAGGGTCTTGAGCAGCACCTGGCCGTCTGCCAGGTCCGGCAGGCTTACACGTTCCAGGCGAAAGTTTTCCGGCGTGGGGGCGCCTTGAGGGCGTGAGACCAGAACGATGCGTTGGTTGAGCGTCATATCTTGAGGCATCAGCGGGGCTCCTTTATCGGTGAGTGGTTTCAACGGTATAGGGTGCAGACCATCGGTGAAGGCTTGGGGTTCGATGTTTCGACCGGCCAAAAAAAATGCCAGGCGCGATGCCTGGCATTTGAGTTTAGCTAAAGCGTGTATCAGAACGGCAGTTTCATGCCCGGTGGCAGTTGCATGCCAGCGGTCACACCGGACATTTTGTCCTGGCTGTTGGCTTCGATCTTGCGCACAGCGTCGTTCACGGCTGCGGCGAACAGCGCTTCGAGCATTTCCAGGTCATCTTCACCCACGCCCGGCAATACGCTTGGGTCGATGCTGACACGCTTGATGTCGTGACGACCGGTCATCACCACGCTGACCATATCGCCACCGGCTTTACCGGTGACTTCGGCGTTGGCCAGCTCTTCCTGCATCTTGGCCATTTTTTCCTGCATCTGCTGCGCCTGCTTCATCAGGCCGGCCATGCCACCTTTCATCATGGGAATCACCTCAAAAGTACGTGGATCAATGAGTAGCCCGGTGTCATGACGCTTGGGGCACCGGGGCTTCGACAGGTTCAATAGTATCGTGGCGGACGACCGCACCGAACTGTTGCATCATTTGTTGGATAAGCGGGTCTGCGTGGATCGAGTCCTCGGCCTCGCGCTGGCGGTTAAGGCGCCGACGGGTCGCTGCCTGGGCCGGGGTTTCCTGCTCGGGCTTGATCAGCTCGATGGCGATGGTCAGCGTGCGCCCATGGTACTGGTTGAGCGCATCGTTGAGCCGGCGCTGCTGGGTGGCGTTGAACAAGGCGCTATGGGCCGGGTCCAGGTGCAGCAGCCAGTGGTCGCCTTCGATGGAAATCAGGGTGCAGTTGGCGGCGATACTGCCGGTCATGCCGGAGATCGGCAATTTCGGAAACAATTCCAGCCATTGCAGGGCCAGGCCGGTAGCCGGGGCCGCGGCAGGTTCTGCCTCGGGCTCGGGCGCAGGTTCCGCAGTGTGCTCGCTGGCCAATTCGTCCAGGTAGCTGTAGGCCGAATCCATGTCCGGCTCGATGTAGTCTTCGTCCAGCGGCGGCTCGTCGTCCAGGTCAATGCCGGGGGTGGCGGCGTCGACCTGGGCGACCGTCGGTTCAGGAACGGGCGCCGACACCCACTCAGGGGCATCCGGCACCACGCTGTCCGGAGTCGGCGCAGGCATCGGCGTCAGCTCGGGCTGCTCGCCGGTGGTTTCCAGCACGGGCTCCACGGCGGGCTGTTGCTCGGGCTCTACTTGCGCTTCGACCGGGTCATTCCAGGGCAAGTCGACCACGGGCTCGGGCTCGATGACCGGCTCGGGCTCGACCACAGGTGCGACGGTAACTGGCGCAGGTTCGGGCTCAGGTGCCAGCGCAACCGGCTCAGGCACAGCAACCGCTGGCGCAGCAACTACTGGCGCGACAACGGCCGCGCCAGCCACTGGTTTGGCGGAATCAACTGTGGCCTGGCTGATCCCCACTGGCTTTAGCGGCTGTCTCGGTGCGTCTGCCGAATCTGCCGGCCGGAACGCCAGCATGCGCAGCAGCACCATTTCAAAGCCACCCCGCGGGTCGGGCGCCAGGGGCAGGTCGCGGCGACCGATCAGGCCCATCTGGTAGTAGAACTGCACGTCTTCGGCAGGCAAGGCCTGGGCCAGGGCCAATACGCGATCACGGTCGCCATGACCGTTGTCCACGCCTTCCGGCAGGGCTTGGGCGATGGCGACGCGGTGCAATACGTTGAGGATTTCGGAGAGCACACCGTTCCAGTCCGGGCCTTGCTCCGACAGGTGGCGCACCGCTTCGAGCAACGCCTTGGCGTCCCCCTCGATCAGCGCGTGCAGCACGTCGAACACCTGGCCGTGGTCCAGGGTACCGAGCATGGCGCGCACGTCGGCGGCCATGACCTTGCCTTCACCAAACGCGATGGCCTGGTCGGTGAGGCTCATGGCATCGCGCATCGAACCATCGGCGGCACGGCCCAGCAACCACAGTGCGTCGTCTTCGAACGGTACGTTCTCGACGCCCAGCACATGGGTCAAATGCTCGACCACGCGCTCGGGGGTCATGTTTTTCAGGGAGAACTGCAGGCACCGCGACAAAATCGTTGCCGGAAGTTTCTGCGGGTCGGTGGTGGCCAGGATGAACTTGACGTAGGGCGGCGGCTCTTCCAGGGTTTTCAACAAGGCGTTGAAGGAGTGGCTGGACAGCATGTGCACTTCGTCGATCAGGTAGACCTTGAAGCGGCCACGGCTCGGCGCGTACTGCACGTTGTCCAGCAGCTCGCGGGTGTCTTCGACTTTGGTTCGGCTCGCGGCGTCGATCTCGATCAGGTCGACGAAACGCCCTTCGTCGATCTCACGGCACACCGAACAGGTGCCACACGGCGTCGAGGTGATACCGGTTTCACAATTCAGGCATTTGGCGATGATGCGCGCAATCGTGGTCTTGCCCACCCCGCGCGTACCGGTGAACAGGTAGGCGTGGTGCAGCCGTTGGCTGTCCAAGGCATTGATCAGAGCCTTGAGCACATGGGTCTGGCCGACCATTTCGCGGAACGAGCGCGGGCGCCATTTACGTGCAAGAACCTGATAACTCATCGAAAACCGTCGCAACTGGGAAGCAGAAGCCGGTAATGCTAGCGGAGCAAGGGGGAAATTGCATCCGGCACGCTCGTCTAATCTGACGAAGCTTGTTCGATTGGCCTCCCAGAAGGCCCCTGCGGGCGTGTTGCTGGCACCTTGGAGCGCCAACGCCCTTCCAGGCTGATAGCGGCGACGCTGGCCAACACGATCCCCGCGCCCAGCATCACCTGCAGCGTGACGTGTTCGCCCAGCAGCGTGGCGGCCATCAGCATGGCAACCGGGGGAATCAGGTACATCGCCACCGACGCACGACTGACCTCGACGTGCTTCAACACGTAACCCCAGGCCAGATAGGCCAAGGCACTGGGAAAAATGCCCAGCACCAGCACGGCAAGATTCTCCGCCATCGGTGCCTGCACGATGGCGGCGGGCAGGCCCGGCAGGTTCACGCACAGCATCAGGGTGCCGGACCACACCATGTAGCAGGCCATGGTCAACGGGCTGTAGCGATGGGCGTAATGCCGCTGGATGGCGAAGTACACACTCCATGAGCAGGCCGCCAACAAGATCAGCAAACCCCGCGGGTTGAGATCGCCCATGTCCTGGTCGCCCCAGATCACCACCACTACGCCAGCCAACCCCAACAGCACGCAACCCCAGCGCCAGGCGCTGACCTGCTCCTTCAAGCAGAAAAACGCGATCAACACACTGAACAACGGCGCCGACTGTGCTAACACACTCGACGCTGCCGCCGTCACCCATTGCTGCCCGTAATTGAGACTGGTGTGGTGCAGGAACACCCCGAAAAAGCCCAGCACCAGCAGCCACGGCAGGTCGCGCAATGGTGGCCGTCCAATTCCCACCACCCAGGCCACGCCGCCCATGAATACCGACGCGATCAAAAACCGCAGCAGCGCCAATTGGCCGGGACTATAACTGTGCAGCCCCATGTGTACGCCGATGGGCGAATACGCCCAGCAGAGGATGACGCTGGCGATGACTAGCGTAAGCTTCAGAGGTGACGGAGTATTCATCGGCAGCATCCACGCAAAAGGAATGCTGCCAGTCTTGGCCCACGCCAGGCATAGGACAATTAAGCGTTTCTGACTTCTGAAATCATTGGAACTGAGCAATGGAACTGGCCCAACTGAAAATGGTGCGAGCCGTGGCGCAAACCGGCAGCGTGGCCCAGGCTGCACTGCAATTGCACTGCGTGCCGTCCAACATCACCACGCGCATCAAGCAGTTGGAAAGCGAGTTGGGCACGCCGTTGTTTATCCGCGCCGGCCGAGGGCTGGCGATCAGCGCCGCGGGAGAGATCTTCCTGGATTACTGCGAACGTATCCTGGCCTTGGTGGATGAATCCAAACGCGCGGTGGATGCCAGCGCCATTCCCCGTGGCACCTTGCGCATCGGTGCGGTGGAATCCAGTGCCAGCGGGCGCTTGCCGCCGCTGCTGGCGGAATACCACCGGCGTTATCCCGACGTCAGCCTGGAACTGGTCACCGGTGCCTGGGCGCAACTGCTGGACGACTTGCAGCACCACCGCCTGGATGTGGCGCTGGTGGCCGCCGGCGGTAAACGCACGAAGCTGGAACAGAGCGTGGTCTACAGCGAACGCCTGGTGCTGATTGCCAGCGCGTGCAGCGCACCTATCAACAGCGCCGAGGACTTGGCCGGCCGTACATTGCTGGTATGGCCACCGGGCTGCCCTTATCGCGCCGCCCTGGAAAACTGGCTCAAACCCTATGACGTCAAGCCAGCAATCGCCAGCTATGCAAGCTGGGGCACGATCATTGGATGCGTCAGCGCGGGGATTGGCGTGGCGTTGGCACCCGAGGGGATCCTGGCGCGCTATGAACAGGCCAATCAGTTGGCGTCTTATCGCTTTGAAGCGCTGACGCCCGTGGACAACCTGTTGTTCTGGCATACGGACACCCAGCGGCATCTGGCGCGAGATGCGTTTGCCGGGCTACTGCGCGAGACCTTCGGCTGACTTGCCTTAATCGCCCTAATGTAGGAGCGAGCTTGCTCGCGAAAAACTCACGGGCGCCGCGTTTATTCAGAAAGCACGCATTATCGTTGACGTTTTTCGCGAGCAAGCTCGCTCCTACAATTCAGGGCTTCGGGGCAGCCAACCGTGCGTACTGGCCCTGGCTGATCCAGCCCGTGAACGAACGGTCGTCAGCGTTGATGAATTCCACCTGCGCCCAGCCGTCCTTGAATGCCAGTACGCCCACCACGTCATGCTTGACAATGTAGGGCCGCTTTGCCGCTTTGGCGCCCGGCGTTTTGAGCAGGTAAGCCTTGTCGGCAGACACCGTCACCAAGCCGATCCATTGTTTGCTGGCGGTCTGGCTCAGCTCCAGGCCGGTGGCGATTTCCGGCATCAGCACGTTGATGCAGCCAGGGTGTTGGCGGCCCTGCTCCACCGTCAGGGTCACCCCGTCGGGCGCCGCTGCCACACTGCCTGGGTAGGCAGCGTCCCGCCAGGTGGTGAGCGCTTCGGGTTTGCCTTGCAGGTAGAACGTGCAACCACGGGCCACACCCTCGCCCATCGATTCCTGGTAGAAACCCTCGACCTGATGCCCAGGCGTCACCGCCAGCATCAGCCCTTCATATTGGCCTGAATGCAACGCCGCCGAGCCGGCCAACGCGGGCGCCACGGCGCACCACGACAACACTCCCATCGCCAGATAACGAATCATCTTATTTCTTCCCTTCAAAGGCTTCGTAGGCTTGTTTCATCAGGACGTCATAGTTGCCGTAATCGTCGCCGTTATAGTTTCGGGCCATGGCGGTAAAATCCTTGTTTTTCATGGCACTCAACAACGCCGAATTGTGGCTGCAAAGGCTGAGATAGGCTTTGAGTTGGTTACCGGCATTGACCTTCAATGACGCCACGAACTCAAACACTGTCTTGAATCCGCACGCGGCAAAGTTGAACCCCATGATCTGAAACATGCCCCAGGAGGCCGACATCAAGGCCGCTTCCTGGTCCAGCGCAAAGGCAGTGGCCATGGTCTCCCAGGCCTTGACCTGATCCTTGTTGTTCACCTGCCACTGCGGGCCGGCTTTTTTCTTGTAGACATACGACAGCAGCGGCTGCGACTGGTCATAGATGTGCTTGGTGTACTTGCGAAAGTGGTGCCCTTCAAAGGCGATGATCGGCAACTTGGCGGGCCCGAACCCCACCTTCCCGCCCGACTCCACCGTGGCGAACGCCTTGACCACATTCACCGAAATACCGTTGCCCAATTGCTTGGCTGCGTTCTGGAAATCCGTATCGCTCAATGTCGTCCCGCCGTCGCAGGTGGACTGCATCATCAACTGCCGGTTACGCCGTTCGGCCTCGATCACCGCACGCACGCGGTCCAGGTACACATTGACCGTGGCCTGTACCGCATCGACGTTGTTATTGCCGAAGATATTGAGAAACGTCGGAATACGCGTGTTAGGAAAAGCCCGCACCGGCACCTTCAGCGCCTCTTCGATCAGACTGTTGAACGTCCGCCCGGTGGGGTCGATCACGCCATCGGGATGGGCGTACTTGAGATGGCGAAACTGGTACTGGCTGATGCATTGCACCAATTGGCCGTCGCACTTGCCGTTCTCCAGCAAGGCAAACCCCATCTTGGGAATGATCAAATTGAATAGATACTGGATGCACTGAACATCGGCGGGCAAGTTGCGGGCTTTGCCGGGCGTCCCTACCGAAGCACTGATAAGACGAGGCAACCCTTGCAGGCTTTTCATGACAGACATCCTTGTGAGTGAAAGAAGTGATAGCACTTCAACATCAAATCCATGCCCTTGTCATACTCTGAAACAAGTGGCCGGCGCAAGCTAACAAGGCGGTCTGCGGGTTGTCCAGAGGGCTTTATGAAAGTTGTGAAACAGCCGGCTTAAATCCGTCAGTAACCGTGGGACTCACGGGTCTTTTGATACTTGTGGTAGTCGAGCCACTCGACCACATCGTAGGGCAGGTACAACTGCACCCTGGCCCGTGAAATCGCGATATACACCGCACAGAGTCTTTGATCGAACGCGTAGGCGTCCTGGAACTTCACGTTGGTCAACAGTTCCGGCGTAAGCAGTACCCGGTCGAACTCCATGCCGCCCGCATCCTGCGCCAGCATCAACAGGACACGCTCGTCCGGATGGCCGATCAACCTGTTCAAACGCGTGACATCCGCCACGTTAAAGCCTTTTTCCAGTTCGGCCTCGACCCACAGAAACGCCTCATCGAACTGGCAGGCTTCGCGCACCTGCTGCCAATCGGCCATGTCACTGAAAAACGCATGGGGGCCGAGGTCATTGAACTCATTGCTATAGAAATCGGGTTTGAACAACGCGATGACCGTGTCCATGAAATGCTTGAGCGACTGCTGGGCCTCTTTGCTCGCCAGGCCGAACGCACAACGGGCGTGGCTCAGTTGGATCGCCCACTGCATGGTGTCCCAATGGGAAGCGGTCAACACCACGCAACCTTGCGGGGGTACGAAACCCTGCGGATAAAACTCAATGCCGACATCGGCATCGCGTGCGCCCTCGAAAAGCGATTTGCTTTTTTCCGAGTGCAAGCTGATCAACGGGTTGACCAGGCGCTCGACATTGCGCCCGGAACGCACGGAGTAGCACACGTCGGTATGGCGAACCTCACGGGCGCGTTTGACCACGCCGCCACTGGCCTGCTGATACTCATCCCCCAAAGTGATCAGCACCTGGCGGCCGCGCTCGATGATTTGCAGCAGCGGCGCCGGGATGTCCTGGCTCTCATCGATGAGCACGTGGGTATAGCGCTCGGGGACGACGCAGCCTGCAAGGCTGGCGCGCTTGATCATCAACAAGGCTTCAAACCCGGTATGGTGGCCCCAGGCCGGGTTCGCCTCAAGATAGCCCCACAACCGGCTAGCATATTCGAGCAGCACCCTGGCATCGACGCCGGCGAGCGGTTGCTTGAAATGCGGCAAATGCTGGGCCGACAGGCTGTACTCCCAGGAGCGGCAGTAAGCCTCAAGCACCTTGAGGCACACCTCCACCACCGCTTGCCCTTCCAGGCGGCGAAAACCAAAGATATTCAGTTCTTGGGCGAGCGCCTGCTTGGTCGGCACCCTCGCCGGCGTATTCAGCGGCTGTAACCTGGGGCCATGCAACAGGGCATGGGCAAAGCCCTGGAAGGTATGCCCGGCCTTACGCTCCCGCACACCCACCATGCGCGCACGCAGGGTTTCGAGTTTTGCCGGGGTACGTGCCAGCAGCAAGGTCTTTTCCGGGCGCAGGTGCTCCAGCAAAGCCACCAGCAGGTGACTCTTGCCAATGCCTGCGTAGCCTTGCACATGCAGGTCTTCGTTCAGGTTGGCACGGAAGGTTCTGAGCAGCTTGTCCTGCTCGGCGCTCAACCAGCGCTCGCGATGCCTGGGCGTGATCACCTGCTGGCTGAACGGATCATTGGCCTTGAGGTGGCGGACTTTATATTCGACATCCCATTTGCCACTGGGCAACAGATAGTCCCGCGCCTGTACTTCCTCCTCCAGCAGAAAGCGCAGCTTCAGGCTTTTGACCACATTGAGGCCGAAGTACAGCTTCCTCTGATCGAACAGCCGCTGCGCTTCAGAGAGCAGGGACACACTGGCCGAATGGCTGGCATCTACTGCCCAGTCAATCAGCTTGGCCAACACTTTTTCAGCACCGTTGGCGCTCAGGTCGCTTTCCGGCACCTGCGCCAGGTTCTGGATCACCAGCACCGCCGCCAATTCGGGCTCACTCAGGGCTACAAGCGCATCGAAACCCTCACTGCCCAACAAACCCGCACAGGTGTGCGCGGTGATCGGCAAGAATACGGGGCTGGATAAGTCGAAATGTTCCGAGTGCATAGAGCCTCGTAGCCAGGGGAAGAGACGCTTGGGAGTATGCCACTAGACGCGAAATGACCGTCATGCACTGTGCAAGAAGCATCACAGATGACTGGCTGAAAATAACTTGAGTTTTAGAAGGGACTGCAGAAGGGAGCGTTATGGAGGCAACCCCACCAGCCACACCCCGGCACACAATGTTCCCGCTGTGGCTGCTGCCTTCCGGCTCTGACCAGGTTCACGGGTAATCGTTGCGGGGGGACCGATGGGGTCACCATAACGACGCTGCCTCTCGGCAAGCCGCGCCATTGTACCCATCTCATCGGAAGTTACAACCGTTGGTTCCGGATTAAAAAATGAGAAGGCTCAAGCACTTGCCATAACCCCATCGGCCCTGCCGCCTTCTTCCTGGATGACCAGGTGAATAAAGTGCAGCTTGGCAATCACCGCGGGCGGCAGCACAAAGGGGTAGAAATCCGGCTGGCCCATGGCGCGGGACAGTTCGTTGAGCATGCCGGCCAGTTCGATCCAGGCATTGACGAAGGAAAGGAATGCCGGGCCGCCAGGGTGTTGGGGGTCGTAGAGCGTGGTCAGGGGGAATGGCTGGTAATCCAGGTCCATCTCGCGGGCGCTCATGCCAAAGCCCAGTGCTGTGTCCACGGCGTCCATCATGTGCAGGTAGTGAGCCCAGGTTTCGGCCCAGTCTTCCCATGGGTGCATGGTGGCGTAGGCGCTCACGCAGGTGAGTTGCCAGTCCGGGCGCGGGCCGCTCTGGTAGTGCCGGTCGAGGGCTTCGGCATAACTGGCGCGTTCGTCGCCGAACAGGTTGCGAAAAGGTGTAAGCCAGTGGCTGTTGGCGATCAGGCGGTCCCAGTAGTAATGGCCGACTTCATGACGAATATGGCCAAGCAAAGTGCGGTACGGCTCGCGCATCTGTACGCGGATTTTTTCGCGGTGGGCGTCGTCGGCTTCCTTGATGTCCAGGGTGATCAGCCCATTGGCGTGGCCAGTGGTGGGCGCGTTGCCTTCCAGGTCGATACCGATGAAGTCAAAGGCCAAGCCAGCCTCTTCGTCTACGCTCTTGGGCACCACCTGCAAGCCCAGGCTGATCAGTTGCGCGACCAAGCGGCGTTTGGCGGTTTCGACCTTGCGCCAGCGTTCGGGGTTTTGCGCAACGGAAAGGTCAGGAATGGTGCGGTTCAGGCTACAGGCCACGCATAACGACGCTGTGCTGTGAGCAGGAATCAGCCAGTTGCAGGCGGCGGGTGAATCGAGGTTGGCACAGCGCCGGAAAGCGCCGGCATCGAGATTGCCGTCGGCCAGCCACGTACCGACCACCGGTCCAGGTTGCAAGGACGACAGGCGGCTTTGCTGCGGCTGGTAACCCAACGCCGCCTGGCAGGCCAGGCATTGGCTGTTGCGAAAGAACAGCGACTGGCCGCACCGGCATTGCCACACCTTGCTGTTGCGCGAGGTTTGGGCCATGAACGGAGCGGCGATGCGCGTGCTGAGTTGCTCGAAGTAGCGGAACATGGCGATCTCTCCCTGGGGTGACAGAGACTAGATCATTTCTCGGAAGAGATCGTTCCCACGCTCCGCGTGGGAATGCCGCCTTGGACGCTCTGCGTCTGCGCGAAGGCCGCGACGCGGAGCGTCACAGGATGCGTTCCCACGCGGAGCGTGGGGACGATCAATCAGACGGTGATGTTGTGCTTGGCCAGGAAAGCGACGAAGGCCTCTTCGTCCAGTACTTTCAGGCCCAGCTCATTGGCCTTGGCCAATTTCGAACCGGCGCCCGGTCCCGCCACCACGCAGTGGGTTTTCGCCGAAACGGAACCGGCCACCTTGGCCCCCAGGCTTTCGAGCTTGTCCTTGGCCACATCGCGGCTCATCAGCTCCAGGGAGCCGGTGAGTACCCAGGTGTGCCCGGCTTCGGGCAAGCCTTCAACGACCTTTTTCTCGCTCTGCCAGTGCATGCCGAAGTCCTTGAGCTGTTGCTCAATGGCCAGGGCGTGGTTGGCGTTGTCAGCATTGTCGAAAAACTCCCGTACAGCCTTGGCTTGCTTCTCGGGCAGCGCTTGGCGCATATCGAGCCAGTCAGCTTTGATTACGCCTTCCAACGAACCGAACTTGTCCGCAAGCTTCTGCGCCGCGCCCGGGCCCACCGATGGCACATGCAGCTTGTCGAGCAAACCACCCAAGGTGGTGCTGGCGGCGAATTCCGCGCTGAGCTCGCCCTGCTCCTGCAATTGCAGGCCACATTCGTCCGGCGACAACAGCGCGCCAATCACCTGCTGGTTGTGCCCGTCTTCAAAGAAGCTATGGATCTCATGAGCCACTTCCAGCCCTACATCCGGCAAGTACGTCAGCACCTCTGGCAACGCTTTTTGAACACGCTCCAGGGACGCCAGCGAGCGCGCCAGGACCTTGGCCGTCTCCTCGCCCACATCGGGGATGCCCAAGGCGTAGATAAAGCGTGCCAGGCTCGGGGTCTTGCTGTTTTCGATGGCGCTGATCAGCTTCTTGCTGGAGATATCGGCAAAGCCTTCCAGGTCGATGATCTGTTCGTACTTAAGCTTGTAGAGATCGGCCGGCGAACCGATGAGCTGTTCATCCACCAGTTGCTCGATGGTCTTGTCACCCAGGCCATCAATGTCCATGGCCCGGCGCGAGACGAAATGAATGATTGCCTGCTTGAGCTGCGCACCGCAGGCCAGACGCCCGACGCAACGGTACACCGCGCCTTCGCTGACGGTTTCCTTGCCCTTGCTGCGCTTGACCAACTGCGTGCGCTCCACATGGGAACCGCACACCGGGCAATTTTGCGGGATCTGCACAGCGCGGGCGTTTTCCGGGCGGCGTTCGGTGACCACCGAGACCACCTGCGGAATCACATCACCGGCGCGGCGAATGATAACCGTGTCACCGATCATCAGCCCCAGGCGTGCCACTTCGTCCATGTTGTGCAGGGTGGCATTGGACACGGTCACGCCGGCCACCTTGACCGGCTTGAGGCGCGCCACCGGCGTGACCGCACCGGTACGGCCGACTTGGAACTCCACGTCGAGCAGTTCGGTGAGTTCTTCCATGGCCGGGAATTTGTGCGCGATCGCCCAGCGCGGCTCGCGGGCACGGAAGCCCAGTTCACGCTGGTAGGCAATGCTGTTGACCTTGAACACCACGCCGTCGATTTCATAGCCCAGCGCATTGCGGCGCTCACCGATGTCGCGGTAGTAGTCCAGGCATTCCTGGATACCTTTGGCCAGCTTCAATTCGTGGCTGATCGGCATGCCCCACTTCTGCAGCTGCTTGAGGTTGCCGATATGGGTGTCGCTGATATCCGCGGTCACTTGGCCGATGCCATAGCAGCAGAACTCCAGCGGGCGACTGGCGGTGATCTTCGAATCCAGTTGGCGCAGGCTGCCCGCCGCGGCGTTGCGCGGGTTGGCGAAAGTCTTGCCGCCCACTTCCAGTTGCGAGGCGTTCAATCGCTCGAAACCGGCCTTGGACATGAACACTTCACCGCGCACTTCCAGGGTGGCCGGCCAGCCCGTGCCGTGCAGTTTCAGGGGGATATTGCGCACGGTGCGCACGTTGACACTGATGTCCTCGCCCGTGGTGCCGTCGCCCCGGGTGGCACCGCGCACCAGCTCGCCATCCTGGTACAACAGGCTGACCGCCAGGCCATCCAGCTTCGGCTCGCAGCTGTATTCCACCGCCGCGCCAGCGCCAAACAGATCGCCAACCGGCAGGTCAAGACCCTCGGTGACCCGGCGATCAAACTCCAGCATGGTGGTTTCATCGAAGGCGTTGCCCAGGCTGAGCATCGGGATCTCGTGCTTGACCTGGGTGAACGCCGACAACGCCGCACTGCCGACCCGCTGCGTCGGCGAATCACGCGTCACCAGTTCCGGGTGCTCGGCCTCCAGGGCCTTGAGCTCGTGGAACAGGCGGTCGTACTCGGCGTCCGGGATGCTCGGCTCGTCGAGGACGTGGTAGCGGTAGTTGTGCTGATCCAGTTCAGCGCGCAGTTCGAGAATGCGGGTATGGGCGGCGGTCATGGGTGTTCTCTCATAAAGCAAAAGAGCAGCCGAAGCTGCTCAATATGTTAGTGCACGGATTCTACAGACAACGCTTAAGATCGTTCCTCAGCGTTTCTGTGTCAGGGCGCGACGCTCGAACTCGACGATGCGCTGACGGTAGTGTTCGATGGTCTGGGCGGTGAGCACGCTGCGTTGGTCGTCCTTGAGCTCGCCGTTGAGTTCCTGGGACAGCTTGCGGGCGGCGGCCACCATCACGTCGAACGCCTGTTTCGGGTGACGCGGGCCTGGCAGGCCAAGGAAGAAACTCACCGCCGGGGTGCTGAACAGGTCGATATCGTCCAGATCGAACGTGCCCGGCTTGACCGCGTTGGCCATGGAGAACAGCACTTCGCCGTTACCGGCCATGCTTTCGTGACGATGGAAGATATCCATCTCGCCAAAACGCAGGCCGCTTTCGAGGATGTTCTGCAAGAGTGCCGGGCCTTTGAAACCGCCGGCGTCGCGGCAGATCACGCTGATGACCAAGACTTCTTCGGCAGCCGGCTGATCGTTCACCGATTGGCGCGCTGCACTCTTGGTGGACGTCTCGTCCGGGAAATCGTCATCGCGGCTGCTGAAGCTCGGGCCATCATCGACGTCGAGGTTCAGGTCGCCCTGGTGCGGCTCGGCAACCGCCGCGCTACCGCGTTTGCCACGCTTGGACGACGGTTCGCGGGCTTCACGCAGCGGAGCGCTCATCGACGGCAGGTCGTGCTCGTCCAGTTGCGGCTCTTTATGGGTATCCAGCACACGGGGCGGCCCGAGCAGCTCGGCGGCGCCGTCGTCGTCAGGCAAGTTGGACAGGTTTCGGTCCAGCCGGAACTTGAGCTTGCCCTTGCCACCGCGCATGCGGCGCCAGCCATCAAAAAGAATACCGGCAATGACAATGATGCCGATGACGATCAGCCACTCGCGCAGACCGATTTCCATGTAATCCCGTGCCTCTAATAAAAAATGCTGAAAAATAAGGGGTTTAGCACCGTGCAAACCGCTTTAAAACGTGGCGCCAACTCTATGTTCTGACTGACGTTTTGCCCACGCACACGAAAAATTGACATTAAACTAGCACGACCAAAGATAACTTTACACCGTCTGTCAAAATGCCTTGAACAAATATGTCCATTTGCCACTTTCCCCAGACCGGTAAATCGCCCTACAGCGCGCTGTAAATTCTCTCTCCCGGCGTGGCTCAGGATTCCACCATCGCCATCGCCTCTTCCACATCCACCGCGACCAACCGCGAACAGCCGGGCTCATGCATCGTCACCCCCATCAACTGGTCGGCCATTTCCATGGCGATCTTGTTGTGGGTGATATAGATGAACTGCACGGTCTGGGACATCTCTTTAACCAACCGAGCGTAGCGTCCAACGTTAGCGTCATCCAGCGGCGCGTCAACTTCGTCGAGCATGCAGAACGGCGCCGGGTTCAACTTGAAGATGGCAAATACCAGGGCCAATGCGGTCAGGGCTTTCTCGCCGCCGGACAACAAATGGATGGTGCTGTTCTTCTTGCCCGGAGGCCGCGCCATGATCGTTACCCCTGTATCGAGTAGATCTTCGCCCGTCAGTTCCAAGTAGGCGCTGCCACCACCGAAAACTTTTGGGAATAACGCCTGTAAACCGCCATTAATCTGATCAAAGGTATCTTTGAAGCGGTTGCGGGTTTCCTTGTCGATCTTGCGGATCACGTTTTCCAGGGTGTCCAGGGCTTCAACCAGATCGGCGTCCTGGGCATCCAGATAACGTTTACGCTCGGACTGCTGCTGGTACTCATCGATAGCGGCGAGGTTGATCGCGCCCAGGCGTTGAATACGTGCGGCAATCCGTTCAAGTTCTTCTTCGGCGTCTTTCTCGTTGGCTTGGGCGGTCAGGGTGTTGAGCACGCCGTGCAGGTCATAGCCGTCTTCCAGCAATTGGTCTTGCAAGGTCTTGCGGCGCACGGTGAGGGCTTGCCATTCCATGCGCTGTTGTTCGAGCTGGCCGCGGATCAACTGGGATTGCTGCTCGGCCATGGTGCGACGCTTTTCGGCGTCGCGCAGTTCGCGGTCGGCGTCTTCCAGGGCGATCTGTGCGGTCTTGAGTTCGACGTCGACGGTCATGCGCTTGTCGAGCAACTCTTCGAGCTTGAGGCGCAGCTCTTCCAGTGGCGCCTCGCCCTCCTCCAGGTTGAGGCTCAGTTGCTCGCGCTTTTCGGTCAGGCGTTCGGACTGCATCTCCAGGCGCTCAAGGGCCTGGCGCGTGGAATCGTGCTGGGCGCGCAACGAGCCCAGGCGTACGGCCAACTGATGGGCATGGTCCTTGTGCTGGCGGGCTTCCTGGCGCACGCGGTCGAGGCGCTCGCGCAGGCTGTCGCGCTGGGCCAGCAGCAACTCGCGCTGTTCGGTGTCCAGGGCCATGCTGTCGAGGGCCTCCTGCAAGTGCAGGCGCGCTTCACCGATCTGTTCATGTTCCAGGGCGCGCTGTTCGCCCATTTCGGCCACTTCTTCGTCAAGACGGGTGCGGCGCAGGGTCAATTGCTCGACCTTGGCCCTGCTCGCAGACAACTGGGCCTTCAACTCGCCTTGCTGGCGCGCTTCGTCCTGCAACAGCCGACGCAGGTGTTCGCGGCCGGTTTCCTGCTGGCGCTGGGTAGCGCGCAGGGTTTGCAGTTCGGTTTCCAGGCTTTCCAGAGTGGCTTCGCGTTCTTCACGCTCGGCACTCAGGTTGACAATTTCCTGGCCACGGGCCAATACGCCACTTTCCGTTTCGCTGGCGCGGCGCACGCGCAAAAAGTGGCGGCCGACCCAATAGCCATCGCGGCTGATCAGGCTTTCGCCGGCCGCCAACTGGCCACGTTGAGCCAAGGCTTGCTCAAGGGACTCAACCGGCTTGACCTGGCCCAGCCATGGCGACAGATCCATCGCCGCCTCGACCTTGTCCAGCAAGCTGCCCGGTACCCGTGCACCATCAGCCGCTGGGCTGAGCAGGCGCAAATCGCCCTGGGCAAACCCGGCCAGGTCGAAACCAGCAAAATCATCTACCAGCACCGCTTGCAGATCGGCACCCAACACGGTTTCCACCGCCAACTCCCAGCCGGCTTCGACTTTCAAGCCCTCGGCCAGGCGCGGGCGCTCGGCCAAATGCTGGTCGCGCAGCCATTCGGCGGTGCCGGTACCGGGGTCGAGCGCGGCTTGCTGCAAGGCTTCCAACGAAGCCAACCGACCATTGAGTCGCTGCAAATCGCCTTGGGCCTGCTGCTGCGCCTGGGTCGCGGTGTGCAACTGCTGACGCAGTTGCTCCAGGCGCTCCACTTGCTGTTCTTCGCTGGCCTCCAGCTCTTCCAGGGTCATTTCGCTTTCGGCCAGTTGTTCGCTCAGCGCCATGATCGCCGCGTCTTCCGGGTCGGCGGCGAGCAGGACGCGCTCTTCCTGCAGCCGGCGCTGGCGCTCGGCCAGGCGTTCCATGCTGGTTTCCAACTGCTGAATGCGTGACTGCTGCACCTCGGCCTGGCGGCGTGGCTCGGCGGATCGCAGGTTGAAGGCGTCCCACTGCTCTTGCCAGCCGTGCATGGTGGTTTCGGATTCTTCCAGGGCGGCGGCGGCTTCTTCGGCGGCGGCGCTGGTGATTTCCTGCTCGGGGGTGAGCATGTCCAGCTCTTCGCCCAGAGTCAGTAGCAACGTACGGTCATGGCCCAGGTGCGACTCGGTCTCCAGGCGTGCGCGCTCGGCTTCCTTCAAGTCATCCTGCAACTGGCGCAAACGCTGCTGGCCGTGCTGGATACTCTGCTCGACCCGGGCAATGTCACCGCCCACCGAATAGAAGCGGCCTTGCACCAGATTGAAGCGCTCGGACAACTCATGGTGACCGTCACGCAGGCGCTCAATGCTGGCGTCGGCATTACGCTGCTCGGCCACCAGCGCTTCAAAGCTGACTTCCTGGGTGCCAATAATCGCTTCGCGCTGGCCCACCTGGTCATTCAATGCCTGCCAGCGCAGGGCCGACAGTTGCGCCTTGAGCTGGCGCTCCTCGCCCTTGTATTCCTGATACTTCTCGGCGGCCTGGGCCTGGCGGTGCAGGCGTTCGAGCTGGCGCTCCAGCTCTTCGCGCAGGTCGGTCAGCCGGGCGAGGTTTTCGTGGGTACGGCGGATACGGTTTTCAGTCTCGCGGCGGCGCTCCTTGTATTTGGAGATGCCGGCCGCTTCTTCGATAAAGTTACGCAGGTCTTCGGGCTTGGCTTCGATCAGCTTGGAGATCATGCCCTGTTCGATGATCGAATAGCTGCGCGGGCCCAGGCCTGTGCCGAGGAAGATATCGGTGATATCGCGACGGCGACACTTGGTGCCGTTGAGGAAGTAGCTGTTCTGGCTGTCGCGGGTGACTTTACGACGGATGGAAATTTCCGCGTAGGCTGCGTATTCGCCGATCAGGGTGCCGTCGGAATTATCGAACACCAGCTCGATACTGGCCTGGCTCACCGGCTTGCGGCTGGTGGAGCCGTTGAAGATGACGTCGGTCATCGACTCGCCACGCAGGTTCTTCGCCGAGCTCTCGCCCATCACCCAGCGCACGGCGTCGATGATGTTCGACTTGCCGCAGCCATTGGGGCCCACCACCGCCGCCATGTTGCTGGGAAAGTTGACGGTGGTGGGGTCGACGAAGGATTTGAACCCCGCCAACTTGATGCACTTGAGCCGCACGCTTAGGCGCCCGCCAAGGCTGCGATGACCAGCGAACTGCTGCGCTGGCAATAGGCGGTGAGCACCAGGCGAATCTGCACCAGGTCACGGGCAAGCACCGCAGCGAGCAATTGCTCGAACAGCGCCAGGAACTCGCTCATGGACGCCTTGCGCTGATCCAGCGCCAGGTAATAAGCGCGGTTCATCGCCGGCTGCAGGTTTTCGACGGTTTCCTGCAAATAAGGGTTGTTGGCGAAGGGGTACGCGGCACGCATCACGCTGAAGCTTTCTTCGACGAAAGCGCGGATGTCCTCGCGCTCCAGGCTCAGCTGCAGGCGTTGTTGAATTTGCAGGAACGGCGCCATGTCGGCCTGGGTCTGCCAGCCTTCGGCAACCGCATTGCCGAGCAGGATGTACATCTCGCCCATCAACGTACACAGGCTCTGCACCTTGTGCGCGGTGAGTTCGGTGACGTGGGCGCCACGGCGCGGCAGGATCGCAATCAGATGGCGGCGCTCAAGGATCAGCAAAGCTTCGCGCACGGAACCACGGCTGACGTTGAGCGCCAGCGTGACCTTCTGTTCCTGGATCCGCTCCCCAGGCTTGAGATCGCCGCGAATGATACGTTCGGCGAGGTGGTGAGCAATTTGCTCGGCGAGACTGTCCGGCGCCTTGAACGTCATGTTTTCCCTTCAAAATCTGCTATCGGTACAAGCGCGGCAGTGTAGCGCATTGGCCCGCTGATGGCGCTACGCCCACCGTGGCGAATTTGGCATGAAATAAGCAACGTTGAAAGCCTGTAAGCCGCCAAAAACGCCGGTTCCAGAAGACTGGACCATAATTGAAAGTGTTGCGACCGTATTTTCTTGACCCTTAGGTCAGAAAACAATTGACCGAAAAGTCAGACATGACTAGATTCGGCGCAAAGCGGTTAACAACAATAATGAGTCTGCGAGGCCTTCCGTGATCCAGTTTTTACTTAACCAGGAACTCCGTAGCGAGCACGCCCTGGACCCCAACCTGACCGTGCTCAACTATCTGCGCGAGCATGTGGGCAAACCCGGTACCAAGGAAGGCTGCGCCAGCGGCGACTGTGGCGCGTGCACCGTGGTGGTCGGCGAGCTGCACACCGACGAGCAAGGCGCAGAGCAGATTCGTTATCGCAGCCTCAATTCCTGCCTGACGTTCGTGTCGTCACTGCACGGCAAACAACTGATCAGCGTCGAAGACCTCAAGCACCAGGGCCAACTGCACAGCGTGCAACAGGCCATGGTCGAGTGCCACGGTTCGCAGTGCGGCTTTTGTACCCCAGGTTTCGTGATGTCGCTGTTTGCCCTGCAAAAGAACAGCGATGCCCCCGACAGCCAGAAAGCCCATGAAGCGCTGGCCGGCAACCTGTGTCGTTGCACCGGTTATCGCCCGATCCTCGCCGCCGCCGAACAGGCCTGCTGCAACAAGCCCCAGGATCAATTCGACAGCCGCCAGGCTGAAACCATCGCCCGCCTCAAGGCTATCGCGCCGACGCAAACCGGTGAACTCAACAGCGGCGACAAGCGCTGCCTGGTGCCACTGACCGTCGCCGACCTGGCCGACCTCTATGACGCCTATCCGCAAGCCCGTCTGCTGGCCGGCGGCACCGACCTGGCGCTGGAAGTCACCCAGTTCCACCGCACCCTGCCGGTGATGATCTACGTCGGCAACATTGAAGCCATGAAGCGCATCGAGCAGTTCGACGACCGCCTGGAAATCGGCGCGGCCACCGCCCTCTCCGACTGCTACGCCGCGCTGCACCACGAATACCCGGACTTCGGCGAACTGCTGCACCGCTTCGCCTCCCTGCAAATTCGCAACCAAGGCACCCTGGGCGGCAATATCGGCAACGCTTCGCCCATTGGTGATTCGCCGCCGCTGCTGATTGCGTTGGGCGCACAGATCGTACTGTGCAAGGGCAACACCCGCCGCACCCTGGCGCTGGAAGACTACTTCATCGATTACCGCGTCACCGCGCGCCAGGACAGCGAGTTCATCGAGACCATCATCGTGCCCAAGGGCCACACGCTGTTCCGGGCCTACAAGGTGTCCAAGCGCCTGGACGACGATATTTCCGCCGTGTGCGCAGCGTTCAACCTGAAGATCGACAACGGCGTGGTCAGCGAAGCGCGCGTTGCGTTCGGCGGCATGGCCGCCACGCCAAAACGCGCAACCCGCTGCGAAGCTGCGTTGGTAGGCGCCACGTGGAATGCGGCCACAGTAGAAAAAGCCTGCACCGCCCTGGCCGGTGACTTCACCCCACTGTCGGACTTCCGCGCCAGCAAGGAATACCGCCTGCTCAGCGCGCAGAACCTGTTGCGCAAATACTTCATCGAACTGCAAACGCCGCACATCGAGACTCGGGTGACCGCTTATGTCTAACCATCACGCCGTGGTAAAAACCCAGGCCGAACTTGCCGCACTGTTTGCCCAGGACCTCACCACCGGGGTCGGGCGCAGCGTCAAGCATGACAGCGCCGCCAAGCACGTCAGCGGTGAAGCGCAGTACATCGACGACCGCCTGGAATTTCCCAACCAGTTGCACCTGTATGCGCGCATGTCCGACCGCGCCCATGCCCGGATCATCAGCATCGACACCGCGCCCTGCTACGCCTTCGACGGCGTGCGCATTGCAATCACCCATGAAGACGTACCGGGCCTGAAAGACATCGGCCCGTTGATGCCCGGCGACCCACTGCTGGCCATCGACACCGTGCAGTTCGTCGGCCAGGTGGTGCTGGCCGTGGCCGCCCGTGACCTGGAGACCGCACGCAAGGCGGCAATGGCGGCGGTGATCGAATATGAAGACCTGGAGCCAGTGCTGGATGTGGTCGAGGCGTTTCGCAACAAGCACTTTGTGCTCGACAGCCACACCCACCAACGCGGCGACTCGGCCACTGCGCTGGCAAGCGCCAAGCACCGTATCCAGGGCACCTTGCATATCGGCGGCCAGGAGCACTTTTATCTGGAAACCCAGATCTCTTCGGTGATGCCCACCGAAGACGGCGGCATGATCGTCTACTGCTCCACGCAAAACCCCACCGAAGTGCAGAAGCTGGTGGCCGAAGTGCTGGACGTGTCGATGAACAAGATCGTGGTCGACATGCGCCGCATGGGTGGTGGTTTTGGCGGCAAGGAAACCCAGGCCGCCAGCCCGGCGTGCCTGTGCGCCGTGGTGGCGCGCCTCACCGGCCAGCCGACCAAGATGCGCCTGCCACGGGTCGAAGACATGCTGATGACCGGCAAGCGCCACCCCTTCTATATCGAATACGACGTGGGGTTTGACGACAACGGCCGACTGCACGGCATCAACCTGGAACTGGCGGGTAACTGCGGTTGTTCGCCGGACCTGTCCAACTCGATTGTCGACCGCGCCATGTTCCACGCCGACAACTCGTATTACTTGGGCGACGCCACGGTCAACGGCCATCGCTGCAAGACCAACACCGCCTCCAACACTGCCTATCGCGGCTTCGGCGGCCCGCAGGGCATGGTCGCCATCGAAGAGGTGATGGACGCCATCGCGCGCCATTTAGGCCAAGACCCGCTGGCCGTGCGCAAGGCCAACTACTACGGCAAGACCGAGCGCAACGTTACCCACTACTACCAGACCGTCGAGCACAACATGCTCGAAGAAATGACCGCCGAGCTTGAGGCCAGCAGCCAGTACGCAGAGCGCCGCGAAGCGATCCGCCTGTACAACGCCCACAGCCCGATCCTCAAAAAGGGCTTGGCGTTGACCCCGGTGAAATTCGGTATTTCGTTCACCGCCAGCTTCCTCAACCAGGCCGGCGCACTGATCCATATCTACACCGACGGCAGCATCCACCTGAACCACGGCGGCACCGAGATGGGCCAGGGCTTGAATACCAAGGTCGCGCAAGTCGTGGCCGAAGTGTTCCAGGTAGAAATCGACCGCGTACAGATTACCGCCACCAACACCGACAAGGTGCCCAACACCTCGCCCACTGCCGCTTCCAGCGGCGCCGACCTGAATGGCAAGGCCGCCCAGAACGCGGCCGAAACCATCAAGCAGCGCCTGGTGGAATTTGCGGCGCGCAAATACGACGTGAGCGAAGCGGACGTGGAATTTCGCAACAGCCATGTGCGCGTGCGCGAGCAGATCCTGAGCTTCGAGGCGTTGATCCAGCAGGCGTATTTCGCCCAGGTATCGCTCTCCAGCACAGGTTTCTACAAAACCCCGAAAATCTTCTACGACCGCAGCCAGTCACGCGGGCGGCCGTTCTACTACTACGCGTTCGGCGCGGCCTGCTGCGAAGTGATCGTCGACACCCTGACCGGCGAATACAAAATGCTGCGCACCGACATCCTGCATGACGTGGGCGCCTCGCTGAACCCGGCCATCGACATCGGCCAGGTGGAAGGCGGCTTCATCCAGGGCATGGGCTGGCTGACCATGGAAGAGCTGGTGTGGAACAACAAGGGCAAGCTGATGACCAACGGCCCGGCCAGCTACAAGATCCCGGCGGTGGCCGACATGCCGCTGGACCTGCGGGTGAAGCTGGTAGAGAACCGCAAGAACCCGGAAGACACGGTGTTCCATTCCAAGGCCGTGGGCGAGCCGCCGTTCATGCTGGGGATTGCGTCGTGGTGTGCGATCAAGGATGCAGTGGCGAGTTTGGCTGACTATCGCCAGCAGCCCAAGATCGATGCGCCGGCCACGCCCGAGCGGGTGTTGTGGGGGTGTGAGCAGATGCGGCAGTTGCAGGTGGCGAAAGCTGTCGAGGCTGACACTGAGATGGCTTCGCTCTAGACCGAGGCGCGGCCTTCGCGAGCAAGCCCGCTCCCACATTTGAAATGCATTCCAATGTGGGAGCGGGCTTGCTCGCGAAGGCGGCCGAACTAACAGCAGAAATGTTGAGGTAGACATGGACAACTGGATCAGCGCCCTCGCCACCCTGCACAACCAGGGCGAACCCTGCGTGCTCGTCACCATCATCGAAGAACTCGGCTCAACCCCGCGCAACGCCGGTTCCAAGATGGTCATCAGCGCCGCGCAAGCCTTCGACACCATCGGCGGCGGGCACCTGGAATACAAGGCGATGCAGATCGCCCGGGACATGCTGGTACGCGGCCAGCAAAACACCCATCTGGAGCGCTTCAGCCTCGGCGCAAGCCTGGGCCAGTGCTGCGGTGGCGTCACCGTGCTGCTGTTCGAGCCCATGGGCCAGGCGCAAGCGCACATCGCCGTGTTTGGCGCCGGCCACGTCGGCCGTGCGTTGGTGCCATTGCTGGCGAGCCTGCCTTGTCGGGTGCGCTGGATCGATTCCCGCGAGCAGGAATTCCCAGAGCACATCCCCCAAGGCGTGCGTAAAATCGTCAGCGAAGAGCCGGTCGACGAAATTGCCGACTTGCCAGCAGGCAGTTACTGCATTGTCATGACCCACAACCACGCGCTGGACCTGGAACTGACCGCCGCCCTGCTCAAGCGCAACGACTTCGCCTACTTCGGCCTGATCGGCTCGAAAACCAAGCGGGTCAAATTCGAGCACCGCCTGCGTGACCGTGGCTTTGACGCCGCGCAATTACAACGCATGCGCTGCCCCATGGGCCTCCCCGAGGTCAAGGGCAAGCTTCCGGTGGAGATCGCCATCTCCATCGCCGGCGAAATCATCGCCACCTATAACGCCAGTTTCGGCCAGCACCTTGCCGGCGCCGAACCTATTGCCAAACTGCTGCCGGCTTCGCGCCGCAGCCAAGCTATCTGAATTGAGACGATCATGCCTTTGACTCGCAAAGCCTACCGTGCCGCCATCCTGCACAGCATCGCCGACCCTGCCATCGTGGGGATCGAAGCCTCCTATGAATATTTCGAGGACGGCCTGCTGGTGATCGACAACGGCCAGATCAGCGCCCTTGGCCACGCCAGCGACCTGCTGCCGAGCCTGCCCGCCGATATCGACATCACCCATTACAAAGACGCGCTGATCACCCCCGGCTTGATCGACACCCATATCCACCTACCGCAGACCGGTATGGTCGGCGCCTATGGCGAACAGTTGCTGGACTGGCTCAACACCTACACCTTCCCCTGTGAAAGCCAGTTTGCCGACAAGGCTCACGCTGAAGAAGTCGCCGATATCTTCATCAAGGAACTGCTGCGCAACGGCACCACCACGGCGCTGGTGTTCGGCAGCGTGCACCCGCAATCGGTGAATGCATTCTTTGAAGCGGCCGAGAAACTCGACCTGCGCATGATTGCCGGCAAGGTGATGATGGACCGCAACGCGCCGGATTACCTGACCGACACCGCCGAATCCGGCTACCAGGAAAGCAAGGCGCTGATCGAACGCTGGCACGGCAAGGGGCGCCTGCACTATGCGGTGACGCCACGCTTTGCTCCTACGAGCACGCCGGAGCAACTGACGCTGGCCGGTCAGTTACTGGGCGAATACCCAGACCTGTACATGCAGACCCACATCAGCGAGAACAAGCAGGAAATCGAGTGGGTCAATGAGCTGTTCCCGGAGCGCAACGGCTATCTGGATGTCTACGACCATTACAAGCTGCTCGGCGAGCGCTCGGTGTTTGCCCACGGCGTACACCTGTGTGACGACGAATGCGCACGGCTGGCAGAGACCGGCTCGGCAGTCGCGTTCTGCCCGACCTCGAACCTCTTCCTCGGCAGTGGTCTGTTCAACCTGCCGATGGCCGAGAAACACAACTTGAACGTGGGCCTGGGCACCGACGTGGGTGGCGGCACCAGCTTCTCGCTGCTGCAAACCCTGAACGAAGCCTACAAGGTCATGCAACTGCAAGGTGCGCGGCTGAGCCCGTTCAAGTCGCTGTACCTGGCGACCCTGGGCGGCGCAAGGGCGCTGCGCCTGGAAGACAAGATCGGCACCTTGCAGCCTGGCACCGATGCAGACTTCCTGGTGTTGGATTACAACGCCACGCCACTGCTGAGCTATCGCCTGAAACAGGCCAATAACATTGCCGAGACGTTGTTTGTGCTGATGACGCTGGGGGATGACCGGACGGTGTTGCAGACCTATGCAGCCGGGCAACTGGTGCACCAGCGCTGATCTCAGAGACACCACAAAACCAATGTGGGAGGGGCTTGTGTGGGAGCCGGGCTTGCCCGCGATGCAGGCACCGCGGTATGTCAGTTACACCGCGGTGATGCTATCGCAGGCAAGCCAGCTCCCACACAAGCTCACTCCCACATTTGATTGGGTTTACAACTTTACAGACGAGCGCCCAGGTTTTTTAGTCTGTAAAAGATGCGAAAACACCGCATGCAAATCATCCGACGCACTCTCTTCATCGAGGTTGAGCTTGCTGTCGATATGATCCATGTGATGCATCATCAAGTTCACCGCCAGCACCGCATCCCGTGCTTCGATCGCGTCGATCAACTGGGTGTGCTCATCGTAGGAACAGTGCGAGCGGTTGCCGCTTTCGTACTGGGCGATGATCAATGACGTCTGGGATACCAGGCTGCGCTGGAAGCTGATCAGCGGCGCGTTCTTTGCGGCTTCGGCCAGCTTCAAGTGGAATTCGCCGGAGAGACGGATACCGGCGCCACGGTCACCGCGCGAGAAGCTGTCGCGCTCGTCGTTGACCATCTGGCGCAACTCGGCCAACTGCTCGGCCGTGGCGTGCTGCACCGCCAACTCCGTGATCGCCCGCTCCACCAGGCGCCGCGCCATGAACACCTGGCGTGCTTCTTCAACGCTTGGGCTGGCAACCACCGCACCGCGATTGGGCCGCAGCAGTACCACGCTTTCATGAGCCAGACGCGACAGCGCGCGGCGAATGATGGTGCGGCTCACGCCGAAGATCTCGCCCAGTGCCTCTTCACTCAATTTGGTTCCGGGCGCCAGGCGTTGTTCAAGGATCGCCTCGAAGATATGCGCATAGACGATATCGTCCTGGGTTCCGCTGCGACCGGCCTTGCCGGCTCGCGGTTGTTTCTTGAGAGGTTGCAACTGTTCGTTCATGGGCACTCGGGTTTGAGAACGGCGAATTAACGGTAATACGGCAACAGCGTGTCGCTGGCAAGTATCACCTAAAAACAGCGCACATTGTACACAACCCACTGCGCCAACACACTGTACGGCTGTTTGCGGCCCCGGCTGTATTGCAATGACTCGTTACGTTTGAGTTTAGGCTTGATTCCACGATTTCCCACGCCCTCTTTGTAGGAGCGAGCTTGCTCGCGAAAAACCTGAGAGCGCTACGGTTATTCAGGTAGCCCGCGTTATCGTTGACGTTTTTCGCGAGCAAGCTCGCTCCTACAAGAAAGCCTGACACAAGGATCATCGCTCCATGACCGACGCCACCCAAGCGCCCTTGCGCCCACTGGCCGACACTTCTGCGTCGGCCGTCGTCGCTGGCTTTATCGCCATGATGACCGGCTATACCAGCTCCCTGGTGCTGATGTTCCAGGCCGGCCAGGCCGCCGGCTTGACTACCGCGCAGATTTCTTCGTGGATCTGGGCGATTTCCATCGGCATGGCGGTGTGCAGCATCGGCCTGTCCCTGCGCTATCGCACACCGATCACCATCGCCTGGTCCACCCCTGGCGCGGCGCTGTTGATCACAAGCCTGGGCGGCGTGAGCTATGGCGAGGCCATCGGTGCCTACATCACCTGTGCGGTACTGGTGACGCTCTGCGGGTTGACCGGCAGCTTTGAGAAACTGGTCAAGCGGATTCCGGCGTCACTGGCAGCGGCGTTGCTGGCGGGGATCCTGTTCAAGATCGGCAGCGAGATTTTCGTCGCCGCCCAGCACCGTACCGGGCTGGTGCTGGGGATGTTTTTCACCTACCTGATCATCAAGCGCCTGTCGCCGCGCTATGCCGTGCTGGCCGCCCTGCTCATCGGCACCGCCTTGTCAGGGCTGATGGGGTTGTTGGACTTCAGCGGTTTTCATCTGGAGGTGGCTACGCCCGTATGGACGACGCCGCACTTCTCGCTGGCGGCGACCATCAGCATCGGCATTCCGCTGTTCGTGGTGGCCATGACCTCGCAGAACATGCCCGGCGTAGCCGTACTGCGCGCCGACGGCTATACCGTGCCGGCTTCGCCATTGATCACCACCACCGGCCTGGCGTCGTTGGTGCTGGCACCGTTCGGCTCCCACGGCATCAACCTGGCGGCGATCAGCGCCGCGATCTGCACCGGCCCCCACGCCCATGAAGACCGCAACAAACGCTACACCGCCGCGGTGTGGTGCGGAGTGTTCTACGGCATTGCCGGGGTGTTCGGCGCCACGCTGGCGGCACTCTTTGCGGCACTGCCCAAGGAACTGGTGCTGTCGATTGCGGCATTGGCGTTGTTTGGCTCGATCATCAATGGCTTGAGCATCGCCATGAATGAGCCGAAGGAACGGGAAGCGGCGCTGATCACCTTTATGGTCACCGCGTCTGGCTTGACGTTGTTTTCCATCGGGTCGGCGTTCTGGGGGATTGTGGCGGGGGTGTTGACGCTGCTGATATTGAATTGGCGCAAGGCATAAAAAAACGGCGACCCTCAGGTCGCCGTTTTTTTTAGTATCACTTAGCCGCGTTGATCGGCTTTTCTGGATACCACACGTCCAGCAACGGGCTGACTTCAGCCTTGGTCAGCTCGGAACGGGTTTTCAGCCAGGCTTCGACCGCAGCACGCTGCTCTTCGGAGACCGAGCCACGCTTTTGCAGGCAAACCAGACCGTAGTCATCGCCGCCAACATAGCCCAGGCCGTTGGCTTCCATGGCTTCTTTGATGAATGCTTCGAGGAAAGCGTCGATAGCTTCTTCACTCAGGCCTTCGTTGAAGTCCAGGTTCAGTTCGAAACCCAGCTCTTGAAATTCATCAACGCACAGTTTTTTGCGCAGACGCTGGGAACGGTTAGTCGCCATTGGAACAATCCTCATAAGTATTAACGGGCGGCACTTTAGCAGTTTAAGGCGGCAATTGCCCGACTCTCTGGGACCGACGGGCAAATGCGCGCAAAAAAACCACGATTAGCAGCTATCGTTCAGCTACACGTGGCGCCAGCTTGGGGCATAATGCCGACACTTTCGTGACCAATGAGGGATTTTCTTCCATACCCCTCGCCTTTTTCACCCTCCTCAGCAGTAGGGTTTTATTTCTTATGATCAAATCTTTGCGTTCAGTGTTACTTGCCAGTGTTGTCTTGCCCCTGGCCTTTTCCGTTTCCGCCGCTCCCGTCAATAACACCCTGCCACCCAGCGTTGCGCAGGCCTTGCAGAAGGCCAAGCTGCAAAATACCGCGCTGTCCCTGGTGATGCTGCCCCTGAACGGCCCTGGTACCCCTACGGTTTTCAATGCCGACGTCTCGGTGAACCCGGCCTCCACCATGAAGCTGGTCACCACTTACGCGGCCCTGGAAATGCTCGGCCCCAACCATCAGTGGAAGACCGAGTTCTACACCGATGGCACCCTCAGCGGCGGCGTGTTGCGTGGCAACCTGTACCTCAAGGGCGGCGGCGACCCGAAGCTGAACATGGAAAAACTCTGGCTGCTGATGCGCGACCTGCGTGCCAATGGCGTACAGCAAGTCACCGGTGACCTGGTGCTGGACCGCAACTTCTTCAACCAGCCGCAATTGCCCGAGTTCAACGACGACGGCAACGATGAGAACAAGCCGTTCCTGGTCAAGCCCGACGCCTTGCTGGTCAACCTCAAGGCCCTGCGCTTCGTGACCCGCAATGATTCGGGGCGGGTGATCGTGTCGGTCGAGCCGCCGATTGCCAGCATCCGCATCGATAATCAGGTAAAAGTCACCAACGCCAAACAGTGCACCGGTGACGTGCGCTACAGCCCGGTGACCGCCGCCGACGGCAGCGTGACCGTGACCGTCAGCGGCCAACTGGGTGATGGCTGCAGCTCGCAGACTTACCTGTCGCTGCTCGACCACGCCACCTACACCGCAGGCGCCGTGCGGGCGATCTGGAAGGAGTTGGGCGGTACCATCCAGGGCCGTGATATCCAGGCTCCGGTGCCCAAGGATGCCAAGGTGCTGGCCCGAGCCTTCTCGCCGGACCTGGCGGAAATCATCCGCGACATCAACAAATACAGTAACAACACCATGGCCCAGCAGTTGTTCCTGAGCCTGGGTGCGCAGTTTCGCAACGATGCCGATGGCGACGATGCCAAGGCTGCGCAACGCGTCGTGCGCCAGTGGCTGGCCAAGAAAGGTATCACTGCGCCGCACCTGGTGATGGAGAACGGTTCCGGCCTGTCCCGCGCCGAACGGGTCAGCGCCCGCGAAATGGCGGCCATGCTGCAAGCGGCATGGAAAAGTCCTTATGCGGCGGAGTACATCAGCTCGATGCCGATCGCCGGCACCGACGGCACCATGCGTAAACGTCTGAAAACCACCGCCATGCGCGGCGAAGCCCATGTGAAGACCGGCACCTTGAACACCGTGCGCGCCATCGCCGGTTACAGCCGCGATAACAATGGCAATACCTGGGCGGTGGTGGCGATTCTCAACGACGCCAAGCCTTGGGGAGCCTCGTCGGTGTTGGATCAGGTGCTGCTGGACCTGTATCGCCAGCCGAAGGCCGTTGCAGCCGCACCGGTTCTCTAAAGCTTCACATTGCCCTGTAGGAGCGAGCTTGCTCGCGAAAAACGTCAACGATAACGCGTGTTTCCTGAATAAACGCGGCGTCTATGGCTTTTTCGCGAGCAAGCTCGCTCCTACAGGCATCAGGGCTTCCTCGACCCGATCCCTGCCCGCCTGTTTGGCCACGTACACCGCCGAATCAGCGCGCAGCAGCAACCCATCGATGCCTTCGTCAACCCGCCAACTGGCCACGCCGAAGCTGGCGGTAACCACCCCCACCGGCTCCATCGACGCATCACGCAACGACTGCCACAACTGCATCGCCAGGCTGTAGGCCTGTGCGCCATTGGTGTTGGGGCACAGCACCACGA
Source organism: Pseudomonas sp. AM4(2022) (assembly GCF_036346515.1). Taxonomy (NCBI): domain Bacteria; kingdom Pseudomonadati; phylum Pseudomonadota; class Gammaproteobacteria; order Pseudomonadales; family Pseudomonadaceae; genus Pseudomonas; species Pseudomonas sp. AM4(2022). The sequence goes on along the minus strand of NZ_JAOTNW010000004.1, from coordinate 65,649 downwards.
ACTCCTCCCCGCCCAGCCGGCAAAACACATCGGTGCGGCGCACGCGTTGGCCGATACGCTTGCACAACTCCTGCAGCACGCTGTCGCCCACGGCATGGCCGTGCTGATCGTTGATGCGCTTGAAGTGGTCGATATCGAGCATGATCAACGACAGCGCGCCAGAGGTCCGGTTGAGCCGGAGCATTTCACCCTTGAGGCGATCCTGGAAATAGCGCCGGTTATAGATCCCCGTCAGGGAGTCGGTGATGGACAGCGCACGCAGTTCTTCCTCGACCCGTTTGAGATCAGAAATGTCCGACACATAACCGTGCCAAAGCGTACCGCCTCCCGGCAACTCTTCTGGCGTCGCTTCGCCGCGAATCCAGCGCAGGCCTCGCTGGGGTAATTGCACGCGGTACTCTTCGCGCCAATGGCTCAGTTGCAACGCAGAAAGGCGTATGGAGGCACGCACTCGCTCCAGGTCCGAAGGGTGAATGCGCTCCAGCACCTTGCCCGCATCCTGCTGCAGCACGCCCAGTTCGATTTCATAGATATCGCGCATGCCTTCGCTGGCATAGATGAAACGCCAATTGTCCTGTGGTTCCAAAGTGAACTGGAAGATCCCACCCGGCACATGGGCACTGAGTTTTTTCAGCAGGCGGTCGCGTACCGCAAGGGCCTCATAGGCGCGCTTTTGCTCGGTGACATCCAGGTAAATCGCCAAGTGCCCGACCCACAGGCCATGGTCATCCAAAAGGACGGTCGGCAACATGTTGACCGTCAGTTGGCTGCCGTCCTTGCGCACCAGCGTCCACTCACGTCCTTCATGTTGACCGTCCGGGCTCTCCACCAGCATCGCCTGGCTCGCTGGAATACGCTTGCCCAACGCCCTGCTCAACGGTTCAGCGCGCGCGTCGAGTTCCACGGCCACGTGCAGGCGGTCCAAGGTCATATGCCCCAGCACCTCCTCGGCCGTAAAGCCCAGCATCTGCTCGGCACCAGCATTGAAGGTGTTGATCACGCCGCGCAGGTCAGTGGCAATGATCGCCACTTGAGTCGCCGCATTCAGCACACTGCGCAGTTGCCCATGGGCGCCACGCAACTCCTGCTCACGGGTGCGCAATTGCAGGGTGCGCTGCTCCACCAGTTTCAGTGCGCGCTGGCGTTGGCTGACTAACACATAGAGCAACGCACTGAGCAAGGCACTGAGCAGCACGCCCATCGCCAGAATGGTGTGCATCGAAGAATGGTTGGCCCTGTCGAACACTTCGCTGGCGCTCAGGCTCAGGGCGTAGACATGATCGCCCAGGGTGAGGCGGCGCGCAGCCGTCAAACCACTGCTGCCCAAGGCGTTGCTGGAGGCATACAACACCCGTTGCTGGGTGTCGGAGGTGTCTACGATCTGCATCACCAGGTTGTCCCGGTTGGACCTGGGCAACCCCTCGGCCACCAGCTGGCGCATGCTGATAACCGCCATCACAAAGCCATAAGGCTCGGCATCTGCGACTTTGCTCACGGGCGCCACCAACAAAACGCCTGCCGCATAAGCGGGCTCCACCCCCACCAATTGCATAGGTTGTGACACCGCCAGCTGGCCGCTTTGTTGCGCACGCTCCAGCGCTGAACGGCGCAGGGGCTGGGCCAGCAGATCAAAGCCCAGCGGCGAGCCCAGCAAACTTTGCGTCTGGCTGTACAGTACCGGTACGTATTCATCGCGCTCGGCCGCTGACGCCAATTCACCGGAGGTATTGAGTTCGCGGATACTGAAGGGAATGCCACGCTGGCGAGAAATGTCCTGCTCAAACAAGCTGCGCTGCGTGCGAAATATGCGTGGTGCCCAGGCATAGGCACGGGCATGCAACAACAGCGGTTTGGCGAAACCGTCGAACTCGGCGCGGGACACCTCGCCGGAATTGACGAAGAAACGCTGCAGGCTGCCCAGGCGTTGCTCTTGGTCTTCAAAACGTTCCTGGATGCGGCTGTAGCGTTCGTTGACCAGCAACTGGAACCGCTGGCGCACCTGTTGCTGATACAGGTCAGAAGCCGCCCACGCGACGACCACCGTCAGCGCGCTACCGACCAGTAACACCACCAATGCCACCAGCCAAGCCGATGCCTGCTCACTGATAAAACCAAGGATTTTCGGGCGAACGGCTTGCATCGGCATAGGCAACACTCACAGCGCCAGTGTGCGGGGGTGTCACTTTGGCTAGGGCTTAAGTTATAGCCATCGGTCACGGGTTTGACCAGTGCAAAACCGTCAACGGACTTATTGTGGCGAGGGAGCTTGCTCCCGCTCGGGTGCGAAGCGCCGGCAATTTTCCGGGGCCGCTGCGCAGCCCAGCGGGAGCAAGCTCCCTCGCCACAGAAGCTCGCTCCTACAGGGGAAAATCAGCGTGCGGTGATTTTCCAGGCGCGGTGGATCTTGGCATTGCGCGCAAAATCCGGGTCGATGGTCTTGTCGCTGATTTCCTCGACCGCATAGCGTTCGCTGAGGTTGTCTTCCAGCTGGAACTTGCGGAAGTTGTTGGAGAAGTACAGCACGCCACCCGGTGCCAGGCGCGCCATGGCCAGGTCGAGCAACTGCACATGGTCACGCTGCACGTCGAAGATGCCTTCCATGCGCTTGGAGTTGGAGAAGGTCGGCGGGTCGATGAAAATCATGTCGAATTCATCGCGGCTCGCTTCCAGCCACGCCATCACGTCTCCCTGTTCCAGGCGGTTCTTGTCGGAGAAGCCGTTGAGGGAGAAATTGCGACGCGCCCAGTCCAGGTAGGTCTTGGACAGGTCGACGCTGGTGGTGCTGCGTGCGCCGCCCTTGGCAGCATGCACACTGGCTGTGGCGGTGTAGCAATACAGATTGAGGAAGCGCTTACCCGCCGCTTCCTTCTGGATGCGCATGCGCATCGGGCGATGGTCGAGGAACAGGCCGGTGTCCAGGTAGTCGGTGAGGTTGACCAGCAACTTAACGCCGCCTTCACTGACCTCGGTGAATTTGCCTTGGGCACTCTGACGCTCGTATTGCTTGGTGCCGCTCTGACGTTCACGACGCTTGACCACCACACGGCTCTTGTCGACGTTCAGTGCCTGGGGAATTGCCGCCAGGGCATCGAACATGCGGGCCGAGGCTTTTTCCGGGTCGATGGATTTAGGCGCCGCGTATTCCTGCACGTGCACCCAATCGTGGTACAGGTCGATCGCCATGGAGTACTCAGGCATATCGGCGTCATACACACGGTAGCAATCCACCCCTTCGCGCTTGGCCCATTTGCCCAGCAGCTTGAGGTTCTTCTGCAGGCGGTTGGCAAACATCTGCCCGCCTTCGCTCAAGCGCGCCTGCTCCACCACGGGGGTCGGGGCGGGCTTGATCGGGTTGCCGTTCTTGTTGTACTGACGCTCTGCCGGCTCGCTCGGGGCCTGGTCGTAAGCCGCTTGCTCACGTTCGGCCTGGCGCTGTTCAGGAGTGCGGCGTTCGCCAGTGACGAACTGATCCGGGTTGACCTTGATCAGCAGCAACTTGCACGGCAATGCGCCGTTCCAGAACGAATACTGTTTGTGGCTACGGATACCCATGCGCTTGCCCAGGTCCGGCGCGCCGGTAAACACCGCCGCTTCCCAGCCCATGCAGGCCTGGCGCAGGCGCTCGCCGAGGTTCTGGTAGAGGTACAACAGGCTGGCTTCATCACCCAGGCGCTCGCCATAAGGTGGGTTGCAGATGACCAGGCCTTTCTGGTTCTGGTCCGGACGCGGCTCAAAAGTGCCGACTTCACCCTGGTACACCTTGATCCAATGGCTCAGCCCGGCGCGCTCGATATTATTGCGCGCAGGCTGGATCAAGCGTGGGTCGGCTTCATAGCCACGTACCCACAACGGCGGCTTGTTCATGCCGATAGCGGCACGCTCAGTGGCTTCTGCGTGCAGTTTTTTCCACAGCGCCGGGACGTGGCCCAGCCAGGTGGTGAACCCCCACAATTCACGATTGAGGTTGGGGGCCATGTCGGCGGCGATCATCGCGCCCTCGACCAGAAAGGTACCCACACCGCACATCGGGTCTGTCAGCGCGCCGCCTTCAGCAGCAATGCGCGGCCAGCCGGCGCGGATCAGGATCGCCGCCGCCAGGTTTTCCTTCAGGGGTGCCGCACCCTGCTGCAGGCGGTAGCCGCGCTGGTGCAGGCTGTGACCGGAAAGGTCCAGGGACAGGATGGCTTCGCCACGGTCCAGGCGCAGGTGAATGCGCAGGTCAGGGTTGATCTTGTCGATGGACGGACGTTCGCCGGTCGGGGTGCGCAGTTTGTCGACGATCGCATCCTTGACCTTCAGCGCGCCGAAGTGGGTGTTGTCGATGCCCGAGCCGTGCCCGCTGAACTCCACCGCGAGGGTACCGTCGGGGACCATGTGGTCAGCCCATTCGATGTCCAGCACGCCGTGGTAAAGATCCTCGGCGTCTTTCATCGGGAAACGCTTGAGTACCAGCAACACGCGGTTGGCCAGGCGCGACCAGAGGCACAAGCGGTAAGCGGTTTCCATGTCGGCCATGCCGCGCACGGCCGAGGTGTGCTCGCGGGCTTCCTCAAGGCCAAGCCCGACGGCTTCCTCGATCAGCAGGCCTTCGAGGCCCTTGGGGCAGGTGAGGAAGAGTTCAAAACGGTCCGACATGGGGCATTCCAGGCTTTTCAGCAATAAGTGAACCGGCGACGCATCGCCGGTTCGGTTTTCAATCAAGCACTTTTCTCGAAGAGTGCTCGCGTGGCACGAATGTGCCGTTCCACCCCGTCTGGTGGGCTCTTGAGCCTTTATTGGCGAGGCAGAAGAAGAATGTTGCGCAACAAAAAGAAATATTCCGACCCTTCGTCGAATAATAACCGACTGCAATAGGCGGGCATTCTCACTAAGGAATTAAACCTTTCCTCTTTACAGGGCACATCATAGCTGGCTTTGCCCTATAAAAGGGGCGAATAACCAGCCCAGCTTATGGCTATAGCATCGCTATCGTTACGTGCTTATGACAAAACGATCATTGAATACATGTGACCTATTGGTTAGAACTCAACACAGGTTGGCGCCGTAACGGTGCCAACACATTGGCTCGCCACGCCGGCAGCGAGCCCACCAACGGCAGAAAAACTCTGCCCGGCCTTGGACAAGGCCGAAGGATATCTAGACAGTCAACAAGTGAGGGAAACACCCTATGAGAAGACTTAAGCGTGATCCGTTGGAAAGAGCATTTTTACGCGGATATCAATATGGCGTTCATGGAAAATCCCGTGAGCTTTGCCCATTTACTCTACCGTCGGTACGCCAAGCCTGGATCAACGGCTGGCGAGAAGGACGCGGCGACAACTGGGACGGTATGACTGGCACTGCGGGCATCCACAGACTCAACGAACTTCACGCCGTCGGCTAATCAGGGGATTTAATTGCGACACACACATCTTTGAATTTGTAGCGACTTAACCACGCACGCCCCATCCGGGCGGCGGGCTTCGGCCCAGGGGCTCCTTTACGGAGCCCTTTTTATTGCCTGATCAGCGCAAGGCAGCGATGGCATCCACCGACTCGCGAATCAATGCCGGGCCTTTGTAGATGAAGCCGGAGTACAACTGCACCAGGCTGGCGCCGGCCGCGATCTTCTCAGCCGCGTGTTTGCCTTCGGTGATACCGCCCACCGCGATGATCGGCAAACGCCCAGCCAACTCGGCCGCCAGCACTTTGACGATATGGGTGCTCTTGTCCCGCACCGGCGCGCCCGACAAGCCGCCCGCCTCGTCACCATGGGCCAGGCCTTCGACGCCCACGCGGCTGAGGGTGGTGTTGGTCGCAATCACCGCGTCCATCCCTGAATCCACCAGGGCCTGGGCCACCAGGACGGTTTCTTCATCGCTCATGTCCGGCGCGATCTTGATGGCCAGCGGCACACGCTTGCCATGACGCACGGCCAGGTCTTCCTGGCGCTGGCGCAAGGCTTCGAGCAGTTGCTTGAGGGAATCACCAAATTGCAGGCTGCGCAGGCCCGGGGTGTTGGGCGAGCTGACGTTGACGGTGACATAGCTGGCGTGTTCGTAGACCTTGTCCAGGCATATCAGATAGTCCTCCACCGCACGTTCCACGGGCGTGTCAAAGTTCTTGCCAATGTTGATACCCAGAATGCCGGTGTACTTTGCCGCCTGAACCCGCGACAGCAGATGGTCGACGCCGAGGTTGTTGAAGCCCATGCGATTGATGATCGCCTCCGCTTCCGGCAGCCGGAAAATGCGGGGCTTGGGGTTGCCCGGTTGCGGCCGTGGGGTCACGGTGCCGATTTCGACAAAGCCGAACCCCAGTTGCGCAAACCCGTCGATGGCCGCGCCGTTTTTGTCCAGGCCGGCAGCCAGACCGACCGGGTTGGGGAAGTCGAGCCCCATCACCGACACTGGCACTTTCGCCGGTGCCTTGCATACCAGGCCATTGAGCCCCAGACGGCCACCGGCACCGATCAGGTCCAGAGACAGATCGTGGGAGGTTTCCGGGGAGAGTTTGAACAACAGCTGGCGGGCCAGGGTATACATGGGCGGGCTAGACTCGGATGGCGGCAAAAGGTGGCGCTGATTATAGCCGGGGTGGCGGCCTGCATGCGAGGCGCGCCCGATCTCATTGACGTTGCGCCATCAACGCCTCATAACGCACCCAGATCCTTTCGGCGTAGCGCAGGCGTAATGCCTCACGCTGAGGACCGGGCCCAGGCCCCACGTTGTAAGCCCCCACCGCCGTCCAGTTGTAGCCAAAGCGCTGGATAAATTCGGCAAGAATCGAGGCGCCTACTTCTACCGACAGGCAAGGCTCAGTCAACAGCCGTTCTTCGGTAATGCCCTTCTTGAGCAAACGAGGCAAGTGGATGCTGTTGATTTGCATCAAGCCGATGTCCCGCGTGCCATTGCGGTTGGTGTAATTCATCGCTTGCGCCCGGTAACCCGATTCGACCGACGCGATAGCCTGCAGCAATTGCGGCTCAAGGTCGTGGCGGCTGGCCGCCTCTTCCCAGCAATAGGCCCATGCCGGGTTGCAGCCCATCGATACGCCGAGCGCCAGGCCTTTGCCCCATGCCTTAACCCTGAACATTGCTGGCCTGACCACAGACGGCGCACACGTGCACCACTGCCCTGGGTTGATCACCCGTGCGGACCGGGCATGTAAAGCGATAACCCTTGCCATAAATAGTCTTGATAAAGCCTTTGTCGGCCCTCAAGTGCTTGCGCAGGGAATAGATACACCGCGTGAGTGACTCATCGGCCACTTCCCCCCGAGGCCAGGCCAGTTCCAGCAAGCGATCCTTGGTCATCAGCGCGCCGCCGGAGGCCAGCAGCAACCGCAGCACATGCCCCTCCTTGGGAGGCAACTGAATATCCGCCTCCACGCCCGTCAACCGGCCATCGCCGTGCAAGGTCCAACGAGCGAAGACCAGGGACGTCGTCGTTTCATCCATTACGACGGCCATACGCACCTCTGTAGTCGACTGCCGACATTCAAATCCATACTGTGTGAACCAACTCATCTGCCATTGGCATGACTATAAAAATCGGCCCCCGTACCTGCGTTAGGAAAAAACCCATTCATTTGCCTTTTTTGGGCCGAGGCCGGTCAGATAATTCGCTCGCACCCTTATCGCGGCAGCCACTCCTGAAAGGTTTCCTGCAATTCAACCCCTAACCGATCCTCCAACTGCACCAACTCTCCCACCGCCATCAGTTGCCCATTGACCCGCACCTCCACACAGCGGGTTACGCCTGGGTCCAAGGGCAGCACCTTCCCTGGTGCGAATGCGGCCAAACGCTTGCGGCTGATCAGTTGCTCCTGCAGCAGTATTTCCAGGTGCATGGACAAACGCCTTTTTCAGGGGGAAAACTCTTGGTCCGCTCGCAGGAACGCACGTCGCACGTGCTCGTATTGCGCGGCGGTCAACTGAGGTGAGCCGGCCAGTTGCACCTCGTCACCGACAGCGTGCGCCTGCCCCGGCGAGGTTTCATCCCGCGGCTGGGCGACATCCAACTCGGCCACCCGTTTTTCGATAACCTTCACTTGGTCAGGCAGCCCCTTGATCAACAGACTGTTGGTATCCGGATAAGCCATTAACACAAGGCGGCCATCGGCCAGTTGGTCCTTCTGCGCCTGGGATAGCCCAGCTTTGATCATTGAAGCCATGCCCGGTGCAAGGACCCTGTTGGCACCCGCGCCCTGCAGGTGATCGTCTACGAGGACATTGATCACTTTCACCACGCCGAATACCGGGGCGCGCTCTGGCACCTTGCGAGGGGGTCGGTCCATCCGTTGAGCGAGGCGCAACACCTGGTCGACATAGCCGGGAGGCCCGGTCACATAGAACGTACCCGCGCCGTGTTCACGCAGGGGGTAGCGTGGTTCATCCAGCCCCGCACGGCGCATGATGCCGCGCAGCCTATTAACGGAAATGTGCCTCAGCACCACCGCCGAGCTTCTCGCGTCGGCGGCGGCGTAGAGCGGCAACACCGCGCCGCAGGCCGTGCCACTGCCCAGCAACAGCGCGGCGCACAGCAGCGCGCTGTACAGCCAGCGGCAATTGAGGGTTGCGAGGTAATCAGCGTGCACCGTGGGTATGCCTGGCGGTCTGGCCTGAAGAAGCGGCCATACTGCGAGGCGCACGAGGTTCAATCATGATGGAAAGCTGACGGCCAGTTGCACCGGCCCACCCATGGCATGTGCCTTGCTATGCACTCTGTATCAAGCCCGCACCAAAGGCGGCACGGGCCTACGGACAAAGGCGTCGTTCCCCTGCAATGGCCTATACGCCAAGCTGGGAAACGGCGCTTTTTTTTTCAGAAAAGGCAGGTATTGATGAACGATCCGCTGGCTTGGGTAAACGGCAGCGATGCCCCGGAAAAGAGCAGCCTGGACCTTGGGTTCATGGCCCTGACCGATTGCGCCTCGTTGGTGGTCGCCGCCACCCAGGGCTTCGCCCAACCCTACGGCCTCACACTCAACCTCAAGCGCCAGGCGTCCTGGGCCAACCTGCGCGATAAGCTGGTCAGCGGTGAACTGGACGCCGCCCACAGTCTCTATGGTCTTATTTATGCCGTACACCTGGGCATCGGCGGCGTCGCCCCCAGCCCCATGGCGGTGCTGATGGGGCTGAACCAGAATGGCCAGGGCATCAACCTGTCCCACGGACTGCAACAGCAAGGGGTGATCACTCCTGAGGCGTTGAAGCGCCATGTGCACCAAAGCCGGACAAAACTGACCTTCGCGCAGACGTTTCCCACCGGCACCCACGCCATGTGGCTGTATTACTGGCTGGCGAGCCAAGGCATTCATCCATTGCAGGATGTGAACAGTGTGGTAGTGCCGCCGCCGCAAATGGTCGCGCACCTGCAAGCCGGACGTATCGACGGACTTTGCGTGGGCGAACCCTGGTGCGCCAGCGCAGTGCAACAGAACCAGGGCTTTACTCTGGCGACCAGCCAGGCGATCTGGCCGGACCATCCGGAAAAAGTCCTGGGCTGTACCCAAGCCTTCGTGGACGCGTACCCCAATACCGCGCGCATGCTGGTCATGACGATCCTCGAAGCCAGCCGGTTTATCGAGCAGAGCCTTGAAAACCGCCGCTCTACCGCCCAGTTGCTCAGTGCCCCTGAATACCTCGATGCGCCTGTGGCTTGCATCGAACCGCGCTTGCTGGGGCACTATGACGACGGCCTGGGCAACCACTGGCAGGATCCCCATGCACTGCGCTTTTTCGCCGACGGCGAGGTGAACCTGCCTTACCTCAGCGATGGCATGTGGTTCATGACCCAGTTCCGGCGCTGGGGCTTGCTGCGTGAAGACCCGGACTATCAAGGCGTCGCCCGGCAGGTGCAGCAACTGGCGCTGTATCGTGAGGCAGCCGCCGCGCTGGGCATTACCGCAGGCAACTCGGACATGCGCCGCAGCCAGTTGCTCGACGGCAAGACCTGGGACGGCAGCGACCCCGCTGGCTACGCCCGCAGCTTCCACCTTCACGCCTTGGCCGATGATGCCAATCGCCAAGCGCTGCGCTGACAGGAGCCCGACGATGCTGCGAATCCTGTTGATCAACGACACCCCGCGCAAAGTCGGGCGCCTCAAGGCCGCATTGACCGAGGCCGGCTTCGAGGTGATCGATGAGTCCGGCTTGACCATCGACCTGCCTGCACGCGTCGAAACAGTGCGCCCTGATGTGATCCTGATCGATACCGAGTCACCCGGGCGCGATGTGATGGAGCAAGTGGTGCTGGTCAGCCGCGATCAGCCAAGGCCCATCGTGATGTTCACCGACGAGCACGACCCGAATGTGATGCGCCAGGCCATCAAGTCCGGCGTCAGTGCCTATATCGTCGAAGGCATCCAGGCCCAGCGCCTGCAACCGATCCTCGATGTGGCCATGGCGCGCTTCGAGAGTGACCAGGCCCTGCGCGCCCAGCTTCATGCCCGCGACCAGCAACTGGCCGAACGCAAGCGCATCGAGTTGGCCAAGGGCCTGCTGATGAAGATGAAGAGCTGTAACGAAGAAGAGGCCTACACCCTGATGCGCCGCCAGGCCATGAGCCGTCAACAGAAACTGATCCAGGTGGCGGAGCAGATTATTGCCATGAGCGAGTTGCTCGGCTGATGTGGCTCAGCTCTTGCTAAAGAATTATCACAGGTAGCCAACGGCGGTTGCCCCTTCACGACAAAGACGTCGCCCACCCGGTTTGCCCTCGCGAACCCGGTGGCGGCGTTTTTTCGTTTCTAGACCCCCAACCGTTGAGGTGCGTGATGAAATCAAGCTTCTGGAAATCCGGGCACACCCCGACCCTGTTTGCCGCGTTCCTGTATTTCGACCTGAGCTTCATGGTCTGGTACCTGCTGGGCCCCCTGGCGGTGCAAATTGCCGCTGACTTGCACTTGACCACCCAGCAGCGCGGCCTGGTGGTGGCCACCCCGATCCTGGCGGGCGCGGTGCTGCGCTTTTTGATGGGGATGCTGGCCGACAAGCTGTCGCCCAAGACTGCCGGGCTGATTGGCCAGGTGATTGTGATCGTGGCGCTGTTCTGCGCCTGGAAACTGGGGATCCACAGCTACGAACAAGCGCTGCTGCTGGGCATGTTCCTGGGCATGGCCGGTGCGTCCTTCGCGGTCGCCCTGCCCTTGGCGTCACAGTGGTATCCGGCGGAGCACCAGGGCAAAGCCATGGGCATCGCCGGCGCCGGTAACTCCGGCACCGTGTTTGCCGCCTTGCTGGCACCGGTGCTGGCGGCTGCGTTCGGCTGGAGCAATGTGTTCGGCTTTGCGCTGATCCCACTGGTGCTGACCCTGATCGTATTCGCCTGGCTTGCGCGCAATGCGCCTGAACGGCCGAAAGCCAAATCCATGGCCGACTATTTCAAGGCCCTGGGCGACCGCGACAGCTGGTGGTTCATGTTCTTCTACAGCGTGACCTTCGGCGGGTTTATCGGCCTGGCCAGCGCCCTGCCCGGCTACTTCAACGACCAATATGGCCTGAGCCCGGTGACCGCCGGCTACTACACCGCCGCCTGTGTGTTCGGCGGCAGCCTGATGCGCCCATTGGGTGGCGCCCTGGCAGACCGGTTCGGCGGGATCAAGACCCTGCTCGGCATGTACAGCGTGGCGGTGATTTGCATTGCGGCAGTGGGGTTCAACTTGCCCAGCTCCTACGCAGCCTTGGCGCTTTTTGTCTGCACCATGCTCGGCCTGGGCGCCGGCAATGGCGCGGTATTCCAATTGGTGCCGCAGCGTTTTCGCAGTGAGATCGGCGTCATGACCGGCCTGATCGGCATGGCCGGTGGCATCGGCGGCTTCGCCCTCGCGGCGGGCATGGGCGCCATCAAGCAGAGCACTGGCAGCTATCAACTGGCCCTATGGATGTTCGCCAGCCTCGGTGTGCTGGCCTGGTTCGGCCTGCATGGGGTGAAGCGGCGCTGGAGAACCACTTGGGGTTCGGCCGCCGTGACTGCCGCCCGCGTCTGATGAGCCTACGACTGAGCGTCGCCCAGGCCAGTGCCATCGGCCCGCGCAGCGAAAACCAGGACGCGCTGCGGGTGGTCACGCCCATGGCGGAACTGGCCGCGAGCAAAGGCTACCTGTGCGCACTGGCCGATGGCGTCAGCCAGTGCGCCGACGGTGGCCTGGCCGCACGCTCGACCGTGCAGGCCCTGGCCCTGGACTACTACGCCACGCCACAGACCTGGGGCGTGGCCCAGGCCCTGGAGCGTCTGTTGCTGGCGCAGAATCGCTGGTTGCAAGCCAACGGCGGCGGGCAGCCGTTGCTCACCACCCTGAGCGCCCTGGTGTTTCGTGGCCAGCGCTTCACCCTGGCCCATGTCGGTGATTGCCGGGCGTATCGTTGGTTTGACGGCGAGTTGCAACGCATCAGCGAAGACCATGTGTGGGAACAACCGGGCATGCAGCATGTGCTCAAGCGCGCCCTCGGGCTGGATCAACATCTGGTGCTGGACTTCCTCGATGGCCAACTGCGCGAGGGCGAGAGTTTCCTATTGCTCAGCGATGGGGTGTGGGCCACGCTGGGCGATCACAGCATCGGCGCGATCCTGCGCGAACAAAGCGACCTCGAGCTGGCCGTCAACACACTGGTCAGCGCCGCCCACCTGGCGGGTAGCCAAGACAACGCCAGCGCCTTGCTGGTGCGCATCGACCACCTCGGCGCGGCCACCCTCGGCGACGCCCTGGTGCAGTTGCAGCAATGGCCACTGCCGCCACCGCTGAAAGTCGGGCAAACCTTTGAAGGCTGGCAGGTGCAAAGCGTGCTGGCGCAGAGTCGCCAGTCGTTGCTGTACCGCGTGCACGACGCCCAGGGGCAACCCTGGCTGCTCAAGACCTTGCCGTTACGTTGCGACGATACCAATGCGGCCCAGGCGTTGTTATCGGAGGAATGGTTTCTGCGTCGAGTCGCCGGCCGTGCCTTTCCCGAAGTGCATGCCGCCAGTGGCCGTCAGCATTTGTACTACGTGATGCGCGAATACGCCGGGCAAACCCTGGCCCAACTGTTCCAACAACAGGGCCCGCTGCCGTTGGCACAATGGCAGTCCATTGCAGAACGCTTGCTGCGCGCCGTGGGCCTGCTGCATCGCCGGCAGATCCTGCACCGCGACATCAAGCCGGAAAACCTGCTGCTGGGAGAAGATGGCGAACTGCGAGTGCTGGACTTCGGTCTGGCCTATTGTCCCGGGCTCTCCGAGGACCGTGCCCACCTGCTGCCCGGCACCCCGAGTTTTATCGCGCCCGAGGCATTCGCTGGCGAGCAGCCTACGGCACAACAGGATTTGTATAGCGTCGGCGTGACCTTGTATTACCTGCTGACCGGGCATTACCCCTACGGTGAAATCGAGGCCTTCCAACGACCCAGGTTTTCCCAGCCCGTCAGCGCCAGCCGTTATCGCCCCGACTTGCCGGAGTGGTTGCCACACAGCCTGGAACGAGCGGTGACCGCTGTCCCGGCCCAGCGTTATGAAACCGCCGAAGAATGGCTGTTGGTGCTGGAGCAGGCCGATCGCCGCGAATTGAGCGTACGCCCACGCCCCTTGCTCGAACGCGAACCCTTGAAAGTCTGGCAGACCCTGGCGATGGCGTCGCTGCTACTCAATCTGGTGCTGCTGTACTGGCTGATGCACCACTAACGGGCAGAATCCGCCGATTCTCTGTGTAAACGCCCAGTAATCCTGGGCTATAGGGACTTGGCACAGCTGCTGCATTAACGTTCTCAACACCCCACATATAGCCGCTCCTTCAACGACGAAGGGTCGAGCTTCCCGAGAGAACGGGACCAGGACAAAGGCGTCCTCGCTAGCTGACTAGCGGGGACGCCTTTTTTGTTTGCGCACGATTTGTCGAGCCATTGCGGAGAACGACATGAAAAAACTCAAACTGGTGATGATCGGCAACGGCATGGCCGGGGTTCGCACCCTTGAAGAACTGCTCAAGCTGAGCAACGAGCTGTACGACATTACCGTGTTCGGCGCCGAGCCTCACACCAACTACAACCGCATCCTGCTGTCGCCGGTACTGGCTGGCGAGCAAACCTTCGAAGAGATCGTGCTCAACGACCTGGATTGGTACCTGAACAACAACGTCAAGCTGCTGCTCAACCGCAAGGTGGTGCAGATCGACCGGGTCAAGCGCAAAGTCATCGCCGAAGACGGCACCGAGGCCGAATACGACCGCCTGCTGATCGCCACCGGGTCCACGCCGTTTATCCTGCCGATTCCCGGCAACACGTTGCAGGGCGTGATTGGCTACCGTGACATTGCCGACACCCAAGCGATGATCGACACCGCCAAGACCCACAAGCATGCGGTGGTGATCGGCGGCGGCCTGCTCGGCCTGGAAGCGGCCAACGGCCTGATGCTGCGCGGCATGCACGTGACGGTGGTGCACATCGGTGAATGGCTGCTGGAGCGGCAACTGGACAAGACCAGCGGCCAGCTACTGCAAACCGAACTGGAGAGCCGCGGCCTGGTGTTCCGCCTGTGCGAGCACACCCAGGCCCTGCACGACGCCGGCAATGGCCGCGTCGGCTCGGTGCAGTTCAAGAATGGCGACATCATCCCCGCCGACCTGGTGGTGATGGCTGCCGGCATCCGCCCCAACACCGAACTCGCGGAAAAGTCCGGCATCCCCTGCAACCGTGGGATCCTGGTCAACGACACGATGCAAACCTACGACCCGCGCATCTATGCGATCGGTGAATGCGCCAGCCATCGCGGCATCGCCTATGGCCTGGTGGCGCCCTTGTTCGAACAGGCCAAGGTCTGCGCCAACCACCTGGCCCAATTGGGTTTTGCCACTTACAAGGGCTCGGTAACCTCGACCAAGCTGAAAGTCACCGGCATCGACCTGTTCTCCGCTGGCGACTTCATGGGCGGCGAAGGCACCGAGACCATCACCCTCTCTGACCCGATTGGCGGCGTGTACAAGAAGCTGGTGATCAAGGACGACATCCTGGTCGGTGCCTGCCTGTACGGCGATACCGCCGATGGCGGCTGGTATTTCCGCCAGATCCGTGAGAACCACGCCATCGGTGAAATCCGCGATCACCTGATGTTTGGTGAAAATGCACTCGGCGATGTCGGCCACCAAGGCCAGGACAAAGCCATGAGCATGGCCGACAACGCCGAAGTCTGCGGCTGCAATGGCGTGTGCAAGGGCACCATCGTCAAGGCGATCCAGGAACAAGGGTTGTTCAGTGTCGATGAGGTGAAAAAACACACCAAGGCCGCCAGTTCCTGCGGTTCCTGTGCCGGGCTGGTTGAGCAGATCCTGATCAACACCGTGGGCGGCGCGGCGGACGTCAAACCCAAAAGCGAAAAAGCCATCTGCGGCTGCAGCGACCTCAATCACGGGCAGATCCGCCAGGCCATCCGCGAGCAGCACCTGCTGACCATCGACAGCACCATGCGCTACCTGAACTGGCGCACCCCCAATGGCTGCGCCACCTGCCGCCCCGCGCTCAACTATTACCTGATTTCGACTTGGCCGGGCGAGGCCAAGGACGACCCGCAATCGCGACTGATCAACGAACGGGCCCACGCCAATATTCAGAAAGACGGCACCTACTCTGTAGTCCCACGGATGTGGGGCGGTGTGACCAACCCTTCGGAGCTGCGCCGCATCGCCGATGTGGCCGACAAGTACAACGTGCCGATGGTCAAGGTCACCGGCGGCCAGCGCATTGACTTGCTCGGTATCAAGAAGCAGGACTTGCCAGGGGTATGGAAGGACCTGGATATGCCGTCCGGGCATGCCTATGGCAAATCCATCCGCACCGTCAAAACCTGTGTGGGCAGCGAGTTCTGCCGCTTCGGCACGCAGAACTCGACGCAACTGGGCATCGAGCTGGAGCATGACCTGTTCAACATGTGGTCGCCCCACAAGGTCAAGTTGGCGGTTTCCGGTTGCCCACGCAACTGCTCGGAAGCGGGCATCAAGGACGTAGGCATTATCGGGGTCGACTCGGGCTGGGAGATGTACATCGGCGGCAACGGCGGGATCAAGACTGAAGTCGCGGAGTTCTTCGTCAAGGTGAAAACCGCCGAGCAAGTGCGCGAATACAACGGCGCCTTCCTGCAGCTATACCGCGAAGAAGCCTTCTATCTGGAGCGCACCGTGCACTACCTGCAGCGGGTGGGCATGGAGCATATCAAGAAGGCTGTGCTGGAAGACCCGGCGCGCCGCCAGGCCCTCAATGAGCGTTTGCAGTTCTCGTTGTCATTCGAGCAGGACCCGTGGAAGGAACGCCTGGAACAGCCGCTGCTGAAAAAGGAATTCGACGTGATCCCCGTCAAACAACTGGAGGTCTCGCTATGAACTGGCTGGATATCTGCGCCCTCGATGAAATCAATACCCTGGGCTCGCGCATCATCAGCGGGCCCAAAGGTGACATCGCGATTTTTCGCACCAGTGACGATGACGTCTTTGCCCTCGACGACCGCTGCCCACACAAAGGCGGGCCGCTGTCCCAAGGCTTGATCTACGGCAAGCGGGTGGCCTGCCCGCTGCATAACTGGCAGATCGACCTGGCGACTGGCCAAGCCCAGGCCCCGGATGTCGGCTGCGCCCACCATCATCAGGCCCGTGTCGAAAACGGTCGGGTGATGCTGGCCCTGCGGGACGCGGGTTGATGAACCGCCAGACCACCGCGTCCACCTGCTGTTATTGCGGGGTGGGCTGCGGCGTGCTGATCGAGCATGACGGCGAGCAGATCCTGGGGGTGCAAGGCGACCCCAACCATCCGGCCAACTTCGGCAAGTTGTGCAGCAAAGGCGCGAGCCTGCACCTGACCGGCGACTTGAGCGCCCGTGCTCTTTACCCGCAACTACGCTTGGGCAAAGAGCTGGCACGCACCCGCACTGACTGGGACACCGCCCTGGAACACGCGGCCAACGTATTCGCCGATACCATTGCCGAACACGGGCCCGACAGTGTGGCGTTCTATATTTCCGGGCAACTGTTGACCGAGGACTACTACAGCTTCAACAAGCTGGCGCGGGCGTTGGTGGGCACTAACAATATCGATAGCAACTCTAGGCTGTGCATGTCTTCGGCGGTGGTCGGCTACAAGCGCAGCCTGGGCGCCGATGCGCCGCCGTGCAGTTATGAGGACTTGGAAAACAGCGACTGCGTGATGATCGTCGGCAGCAATATGGCTTACGCCCATCCGGTATTGTTCCGACGCCTGGAGCAAGCCAAGGCGCAACGTCCGCAGATGAAAGTGCTGGTGATTGACCCTCGGCGTACCGACACTTGCGACTTGGCCGACCTGCACTTGGCCATCTTGCCGGGAACGGATGTGGCGTTGTTCCACGGGATTTTGCATTTACTGCTGTGGGAAGACTGGATCGACCGCGCGTTTATCCAGGCCCACACCGACGGCTTGGCCGAACTCAAGCGCCTGGTGCATGACTACACGCCGCAGATGGTCACGCAGCTGTGCGGCATCAGCGTCGAACAGTTGCGCCTGTGCGCGCAGTGGGTCGGCACCTCCAGCAGCTTTTTGTCGCTGTGGTGCATGGGGCTTAACCAATCCACCGCTGGCAGCGCCAAAAACAGTGCCTTGATCAACCTGCATTTAGCCACGGGGACCATTGGCCGGCCGGGCTGCGGGCCGTTTTCCCTGACCGGCCAACCGAACGCCATGGGTGGGCGCGAAACCGGCAGCCTATCCAACTTGCTGCCGGGCCACCGCGACGCGGCCAACCCTGAACACCGCGCTGAAGTGGCGGCCTACTGGGGCGTGGAGCAACTGCCGGCGACCACCGGCCTTACCGCCATCGAACTGTTTGAACAGGTGCAGGCTGGCAAGATCAAGGCACTGTGGATCGCCTGTACCAACCCCGCACAATCCTTGCCCGACCAGAACTCAGTGCGCGCCGCCTTGGCCGCGTGCCCGTTCGTGGTGTTGCAGGAAGCGTTTCGGACCACCGAAACCGCCGCCTATGCCGACCTGCTACTGCCCGCCGCCAGTTGGGGTGAAAAAGACGGCACGGTGACCAACTCCGAGCGGCGTATTTCCCACGTGCGCCGCGCCATCAACCCACCCGGAGAAGCACGCGCGGACTGGGCGATCACGGTGGATTTCGCACAGCGCCTGGAGCGCCGTCTGCGTCCAGGATTGCCGAGCCTGTTCGCCTTTGAGCAAGCGGCGCAGCTGTTTGATGAATTCAAACCACTGACTCAAGGCCGTGACCTGGATATGTCCGGCATCAACCACGCCCTGCTCGACCAGCTCGGCCCGCAGCAGTGGCCGTTTCCCGAGGGTGCGCAAGCGGGTACGTCGCGCTTGTACACCGACGGCATTTTCCCTACTGACACTGGCCGGGCGCAGTTTGTCGCCGAGCCTTATCGCGCCGCCAAGGAACAGCGCGATGCGCGATTTCCCCTGACCCTGATCACCGGTCGCCTGCGGGATCAATGGCACGGCATGAGCCGCACTGGCACCGCCGCGCAGTTGTTCGGGCACGTCAGTGAGGCGCTGTTGAGCCTGCATCCGGATGAGCTGCGCCGCCACCGCTTCAAAGAGGGTGACCTGGTCAGCCTGAAAAGCCGTCGCGGCAGTGTGATCGTCGCCGTCGACAGCGATGACAGTGTGCGCCCCGGCCAAGCGTTCCTGCCCATGCACTGGGGCGACCGCTTTCTCAAGGGCGGCGTTAATACCGTCACTCAACCGGCGTTCGACCCTTTGTCCAAGCAGCCGGAGCTCAAGCACAGCGGCGTGCGCCTGGAAGCAGTGCAACTGCCATGGCAGCTGTTTGCGCTGATCGAAGGCGATGTGCAGCAGCACTTCGAAGCCCTGCGTCCACTGTGTGAAACCTTTGCCTATGTCAGCCTGAGCCTGGCTGGCCGTGAACGCCCCGCGCTGCTGGTGCGCGCCGCGCATACCGAGGCGCCCGACCTGCAACTGTTGACCCGTATCGACCACCTTCTGGGCCTCAACGACGGCCCGGTAATGGCCTATGACGACCCACGCCGCTCAATCGGCAAGCGCGTAAAAATCGAGAAAGGTCGCATCACCGCCCTGCGCCTGGCCGGCGAAACCCTGGCCCGTCACTGGCTGCAAAGCCTATGGCTGGAAGGCCGGGCCGACGAGCAACTGCGGCGCTGGTTGCTGGCGCCCTTGAGCGCGCCACCGGGCGGTACCACGGCCAGCAACAAGATTGTGTGCAACTGCAAGAACGTCAGCGAAAGCGCCGTGTGTGCCGGTATCGGCAGCGGCCTGGACCTGGATGGCCTCAAACAGGCCCTAGGCTGCGGCACCCAATGCGGCTCCTGCGTGCCGGAAATCAAACGTCTTTTGGCCAGCAACCCGCAGCCAATCGCCATCAGTGTGTAAGGGGAACAACATGAGCGCAAAAGTGTGGCTGGTAGGCGCAGGACCGGGTGACCCGGAGTTGCTGACCCTGAAAGCGGTCCGGGCTCTGCAGGCAGCGGACGTCGTGCTGATTGATGATCTGGTCAACCCGGCAGTACTGGAACATTGCGCCAGCGCTCGGGTGATTACCGTCGGCAAGCGCGGGGGATGTCGCTCTACCCCGCAGGATTTCATTCACCGCCTGATGTTGCGTTATGCACGCCAGGGCAAGTGCGTTGTACGCCTTAAAGGCGGTGACCCGTGTATTTTTGGCCGCGGTGGCGAGGAGGCAACCTGGCTGCGCGAGCGTGGAGTCGAGGTGGAATTGGTCAATGGCATCACCTCCGGGCTGGCCGGGGCGACCCAGTGCGATATCCCGTTGACCTTGCGTGGCGTGAGCCGTGGAGTGACCTTGGTCACGGCGCATACCCAGGATGACAGCAGTCTGAATTGGCGCGCACTGGCTGAAGGTGGGACCACGCTGGTGGTGTATATGGGCGTGGCGAAGCTGGAAGAAATCCGCGAGCAGTTACTCAACGGTGGCATGGCTGCGGATATGCCGGTGGCAATGATCGAAAACGCTTCATTGCCCCAACAACGCGAATGCCGCAGCTCCCTGACGGCCATGCATGAAGCGGCAAAAACCTTTGCACTGAAGAGCCCGGCCATCCTGGTGATTGGCCAGGTTGCCGGAGCCGCACAGATGGCTAGCATCGCCACTGCGGTAAGCGCCTGAAGCAAATCGCAGGCGAAAAAAAGCCCGGCCTGAGCCGGGCTTTTCTTTACTACTCAGTAATTACTGAGCGGTAGCTTCAACCGACGCTTCTACGCGACGGTTAACAGCGCGACCAGCTTCAGTTGCGTTGTCAGCAACTGGGCGGGATTCGCCGTAACCTACAGCAGTTACACGGCTAGGAGCAACGCCGTCTTTAACCAGGACTTGCTTAACAGCGTCAGCACGACGCTGGGACAGCTTCTGGTTGTAAGCGTCTGGACCTACGGAGTCAGTGTGACCAGCAACTTCTACGTTGGTAGCTGGGTACTGAGCCATGAAGTCGGCCAGGTTTTTAACGTCGCCGTAGCTGTTAGGCTTAACAACGGCCTTGTCGAAGTCGAACTTAACGTCCAGCTCAACACGAACAACCTGAGCAACCGGAGCTTCTGGCTCTGGAACTGGCTCTGGAGCTGGTGCTGGGGTAGGAGCTGGAGCAGCTGCGCCAGCGTTACCGCCGAAGTTCACGCCCAGGCCGACCAGTGCGGAGTAGTCCCACTTGCCGTTGTCCAGACCGTAGTCAGCTTCAACACCAGCACGAGCGTACAGGTTGTTGGTGAAGTAGTACTTCACGCCGGTACCGATGGTAGCGAAAGTGGTCTGAT
The DNA here is from genome assembly GCF_036346515.1 of Pseudomonas sp. AM4(2022). NCBI lineage: Bacteria > Pseudomonadati > Pseudomonadota > Gammaproteobacteria > Pseudomonadales > Pseudomonadaceae > Pseudomonas > Pseudomonas sp. AM4(2022). Next base: position 44,909 of record NZ_JAOTNW010000004.1, on the reverse strand, counting down.
CGCGACCGGTGTGGCCGTCAGCGCGCACGTTGCCACGGCTCTGGTGGCCGAAACCGCCTTCAACGTATGGACGCAGGCTATCAACGCCAGCCTGACCGAAGTGGTACTGAGCAACGAGGCTGCCAGTGTCACCTTTGATCTTCTGGTTGCCAGTGCCGTCGTTCGAACGGGTGTGGTTGGTCTTGTCGTACGACAGATTCAACGACAGATCGTCGGTCAGGAAGTAACCAATGCGAGCGCCTGGGTTGAAGCCGTCTTCGATGTGCTTAACGCTATCGTTGTACTGCTTCTTGTAGAACAGCTCGCCTTCAACTGCGCCTTGGCCTTGTGCCAGAACGCCGAAAGAAGTAGCGGCAATAAGAGAACCAATGGCCAAGCCCAAGGTGTTTTTCAGTTTCATCCGTTAAATCCCCATCTGGTGATTGTAAAGCAGTCCCACAAACCGGGGGACAACTCGGCGACAAGTCTAACAGAACTTGCCTACACGTAAGAGATATTTGCTACGCACTAAGTTTCAGTCTCGCCCGCAAATTTCTCACGTAATTTATCAAGAGCACGCTTGTACCGCATTTTTGTAGCACTCAAACCCATATGCATGATGTCAGCGATTTCCTGAAATTCCAGCTCTGCGACAAATCGAAGCACCAGAATTTCGCGGTCAATCGGGTTCACATGCACCAACCAGCGATCAAGTCCGCCCTTTTCCTCGGGTGCCGGCGCCTTCTCTTCAGACGCCTCCTCAAGGGGGTCCAGACTCAAAGCGTCCATCAAGCGACGCTTTCGCCGTTCCTTCCGATACTGCGTGATGCACTCGTTGTACGTGATGCTGTACAGCCAGGTCTTGAACTTCGATTTGCCCTCGAAGTTCTTCAGGCCGTATAGCACCTTGAGCATCACTTCCTGACAGACATCATCCGCGTCTCTATCGTTCCCCAAATACCTTGAACAAACGTTGAACAGAGTGCGTTGATACCTGCGCATCAATTCTTCGTACGCGCGTGTTACGTGAAACAGCTCCGTGTGCGAGCGCGCGACCAACTCCTCATCAGAGAGCTCACGGGGGTCATAGCGCGTGGACAGCGTTTGGGCTTTATTCAAAACAAGTCGTGCCGACAGTCAGGTCAATGTCCGCTGCAACCCGGTCACCCGGGTTTGCGGCGGCGTACATTAGCAGGATTTGCCGGATTAGCGGCTACTGACCTGCTGCTCCAGGAGAATCCGGTTGGACAGCGACACCAGTTCCCCGTCATCGGTCAGCACGGTCGTCTTGACTGTGCCGATCTCCTCGATTTGCCCTTCGACCTCGCCCACACGCACCTGTTGCCCAACTTGATACAGCTCACGCACATAGATTCCCGCAAGAATCTGACCGGCAATTTCCCGGCTTCCCAACCCCATGGCCAGCGCAACTGCCAGACCAACGGTAATCAAAACAATCACAATCACGTGGTTGAGCAGGTCAGTCTTGACCTCCAACTGGCTGATCGCGACAGAAATACTGATGATGATCACCAGTCCCTGGGCGATTCGCCCCAGGCCTGCCGCGTAGTCCAACCCCACGCCTTCGGCGGCCCCACGCACCAGCCCGTTGGCCAGTTGCGCGAGTAAAACCCCCACCAGCAGCACCAGCGCGCCGCCGAAAACTTTCGGCAAATACAGTGCCAGCATGTCGAGCGTAGCTGAAACTCGCTCAAGTCCAAGGGACTGCGCTGCAGAAACCAGAAAAATAAGTAGAACGAACCAATAGACGATCTTGCCGATCAGGGTCGAAATCGGAACCTGCAACCCCGCGCGGCCGAGCAATTTGGTCAGGCCAGTGCCGGCCATCAGACGATCGAGGCCCAGTTTGGCGAGCAATTTGGACAGCAGGGTATCGAGCAACTTGGCCACGACAAAACCCAGCAATACCAGGACCAGGGCACCAAACAGGTTGGGAATGAAATTCGCCACCTTGGTCCACAATGCGGTCATCGCGGTGACCAGGCTCTGGGTCCAGAGATCAAGTTCCATATTCAATCAGCCTTATCAGCAGTGCTAGCAAGAGGTTTACGACGGGAAACCGGTGACACATGGGCCGAACCGTTGTTCAGGGCCATCATCAACGCCGGCAACCAACGCCCGAGCAGACCGAACAGGTCCCCCGCCCCTACCTGACGGTTGGCGGTTTTCAGTACGCGGCCCAGGCAGGCATCGTCATCACGGTTGGATGGCGAAGCATTGAGCATGTCACGCAAAGACTGTTCGAACGGATCGTGCATAGAGACCTCTCGCAAGTGATTTAAAAGACGAGGGTAAAATTCATCGGGTCACATCGGCCCTTTCTTACGTTCAGGTCATATTCAGGTCAAACCCAGCGCAATCGTCGAAACAGCCACCATTGCCCCAGTGCCACAGACACCATCAACAGGCACGCAATCATGAATCCATAAGGGCTGGCAGAGAACGGGATGCCGCCCACATTTATACCGAGCAAACCGGTAAGAAAACTCATCGGCAAGAAGATCCCGGTGATGATCCCGAAGCGGTACATGGTGCGGCTCATGCGCAGGCTCAAGCGCCGGTCTTCAGCCTCCAGCACAAGCCCCACGCGCTCTCTGGCCAATTCAAGCTCTTCCAGGTAACGGGTCAGGCTGTTGTGCAGTTCGTTCCAATAGTCGGCATCGTCGTCGCAGAACCACGCCAATTTGATTCGTGTCAGCTGGGCGAAAATATCCCGCTGGGGGGCCAGGAAGCGCTTGAGTCCGGCGGCTCTTCGACGGATCTGCAGAACGCTGCCGTGCTCCGGGGTATACCGTTCGTCGGCATCGAGTTTTTCTTCCTCGGAATCGACGATTTCAGACAAGCCAGCGACCAGATCCTGCACTTTGTTGGTCAGGTACTGAGCCATATAAAGGATGAGTTCAGACGCCGTCTTGGGGCCTTTGCCGTCTGCCAGTTGCACCAGCAACTCATCGGTAGCGCGCAAGGGGCGCAAACGCAGGGAGATCACTCGGTTGGCGGCGGCGAAGATGCGCACCGACACCATGTCTTCTGGCTCCGCGCCTGGGTTGAGATTGATCCCGCGCAAAAACAACAGCAATTCGGCGTCCGGCAGCGGCAACAAGCGTGGGCGGGTGTTCTCCTCCAGCAGCAGGTCACAGGCAAACTCGCTCAGGCCGCTGGCTTTGCGCAGCCAGGTCTGGGTTTGAGGATGGCTGCGATCCCAGTGCAGCCACAGGCTTTCCTGGGGCTGCAACTGCAAATCATCGAGCTCAGTCCGGGCAATCGAACGCGCACCGCCTTTACCGTCCAGCACCAGGGCATGCACCAGCCCCCATTGCGCGTTTTCTTCTTCGAACATCCTCACCCCGATCGGTTGCTTCAGTTTATTCAGGCATTTTCAGCGGGCTGGGTGACACGATCACCCCGTTGTTGTCGGCATAAATGTACTCACCGGGGCGGAACGTCACGCCTGCGAATGTCACCGGGACGTTCAGGTCGCCAAGGCCGCGCTTGTCGGTTTTTTTCGGATGAGAGGCCAGAGCCTGCACGCCCAAGTCGGTCTGGGCGATGACGTCGACATCACGGATGCACCCGTAGATCACCAGCCCTTCCCAACCATTTTTCGCGGCTTTCTCGGCAATCATGTCACCCAGCAACGCGCAGCGCAGGGAACCACCACCGTCGACCACCAGCACTTTGCCAGCACCCGGCAGGTCAGCCTGCGCCTTGACCAGGGAGTTATCCTCGAAGCACTTGAGGGTGACAATCTCGCCGCCAAAGGAGTCTCGGCCACCGAAGTTGCTGAACATCGGCTCCACTACCTGCACCAGCTCCGGGTAGGCGTCACACAGGTCGGGGGTCACGTAATGGTTCATCGAGAAACTCCTGTCATCAAAGAAGAGGTCGAACATCCACGGTGTACATCAAGAAAACGCCCGGCGACAGGCATTCTTTAAGCGCCTGCACGTTGGCGGCGGCCATGATCAAACCACGATCAGCGCAACGCAATACACGTTGCGCGACTGAATATGACCAGAACCGCGTGGCGCGTCATATCTTAGCCGCAACCATTCAAGAGTGAAACGCCCTCGGTAGAGCGTTTCGTCAAACCGCTGCGGACACCTCTGGCTGCGTGCCGAATAACGGGGTCAGCGGGTCGTTCAACCAGCGCTCGACCAAAGGCCACACTTGGGCCTGTGCGGATTTGCTGACCAGCATCTGCACATGGCCGAAATCCTCGCTGAACCCTTGCTGACGTCCCAGGCACAGGTACTGGCGATGCTCGCTGCCCACTTGCTCGAAGAGCTTGCGACAGGCCCAGTCCGGGTCTTGCCGGTCGCCCGCTGCGCTCACCGCCAACAGCGGCACATCGACCTGCGCCAAGCCTTTCCACCAGTCATGCTCGGCGTCGCCAAACCGGCCGAACAGGCCGTTCCAACGCATCGCTTCGATCATCACGCCGGCCGGTTCGTCCTCGGGCCCACGCTTGAAGCGTGGGCCCGACAGGTGGGCAAGGCGCTTGAGGATAAAGCGACCGCCCCACTCCACCGGTGGAATTTTCAACGGCCAGTGGGTACGACTGACCTGGCAGCCGAACAACGCCACCGACGCCACCGCAGAGGCATCCAAGTGCTGCCCGCCCAAGGCCGCAGCCAAGGTGGTGGCGCCGAGGGAATGCCCGATCCAGTGCGGAATCTGCCCGCTTTGCTCAGACACAAACGCCCCCACGGCCGGCAAATCGTAGCGCGCGTAATCGGCGACACGGTTTCTGGCGTAGTCGTGATTGCGCTTGGACAAGCCATGGCCGCGCATTTCCGGGATCCACACATCGAATCCGCGACGCGCCAGGTAAGCCCCCAGACCGATGCCTTTTGGCGAATACCAGAAACGCCGATTGGAAAAACTGCCATGCAATAAAATAATCGGCGTGCCCCGGTTTACCGGGACATCGGCCAGGCCCAAACGGGTAACTGCCAGCTCGACGGTGCCGTCTGGACTGTTACCGGGTTTGAGTCGGTAGACGTCTTCACTCAGGTCGCCCCGACGTTCAGCGCTGATCAGGGCGACGGGAAACAGATTGCTGCTGCTTTGCATAATGCTCTTGCACAAAAAAGGGCGGCGTCCGCAAGGATTCCCGCCCTGTACAGATAAGAATGCCGGTCACCCGCAACGAGTGACCGGCACTTTTGACCAGGCGATCTTAAGCGGGCGCTTGGCCTTCAGCCAGGAAGAACCAGGTTTCCAGCACGGAATCGGGGTTCAACGAAACGCTCTCGATCCCCTGTTCCATCAGCCATTTGGCCAGGTCAGGGTGGTCCGAAGGGCCTTGGCCGCAGATACCGATGTACTTGCCAGCCTTGTTACAGGCCTGGATGGCGTTGGCCAACAGCTTCTTGACCGCTGGGTTACGCTCGTCGAACAGGTGGGCGATGATCCCCGAGTCGCGGTCCAGGCCCAGGGTCAACTGGGTCAGGTCGTTGGAGCCGATGGAGAAACCGTCGAAGAACTCCAGGAACTCTTCAGCCAGGATGGCGTTGGACGGCAATTCGCACATCATGATGACGCGCAGGCCGTTCTCGCCACGGGTCAGACCGTTTTCGGCCAGCAGGTCCACCACTTGGCTCGCTTCGCCCAGGGTGCGCACGAACGGCACCATGATCTCGACGTTGGTCAGGCCCATCTCGTTGCGTACACGCTTGAGCGCACGGCATTCGAGCTCGAAGCAGTCACGGAAGGCTTCGCTGATGTAACGCGAGGCGCCGCGGAAACCCAGCATCGGGTTTTCTTCTTCCGGCTCGTAGAGCTTACCGCCGATCAGGTTCGCGTATTCATTGGACTTGAAGTCCGACAGGCGCACGATGACCTTTTTCGGGTAGAACGCCGCAGCCAGGGTGCTGATGCCTTCAACCAGTTTCTCGACGTAGAAACCTACCGGGTCGTTGTAGCCGGCGATGCGCTTGTCGACGCTTTCCTTGATGTCCAGCGGCAGGCCGTCATAGTTCAGGAGTGCCTTGGGGTGCACGCCGATCATGCGGTTAATGATGAATTCCAGGCGGGCCAGGCCCACGCCGGCGTTCGGCAACTGCGCGAAATCAAAGGCGCGGTCCGGGTTGCCGACGTTCATCATGATCTTGAACGGCAGGTCGGGCATGGCGTCGATGGAGTTTTGCTTGATATCGAAGCCCAGCTCACCTTCGAAGATAAAGCCGGTATCGCCTTCGGCGCAGGAGACGGTCACGCCCTGGCCATCCTTGAGCAGTTGAGTGGCGTTGCCGCAACCCACGACTGCCGGAATCCCCAGCTCACGGGCAATGATCGCCGCGTGGCAGGTACGCCCGCCACGGTTGGTGACAATGGCACTGGCGCGCTTCATCACCGGTTCCCAGTCTGGGTCGGTCATGTCGGAAACCAGTACATCACCTGGCTGGACCTTGTCCATCTCGGACACGTCCTTGATGATCCGCACCTTGCCTGCGCCAATGCGCTGGCCAATGGCACGGCCTTCCACCAGCACGGTGCCGGTTTCCTTGAGCAGGTAGCGCTCCATGACATTGGCCGAAGTACGGCTCTTCACGGTTTCGGGGCGCGCCTGCACGATGTAGAGCTTGCCGTCGTCACCGTCCTTGGCCCACTCGATGTCCATCGGGCACTTGTAGTGCTTTTCGATGATCATCGCTTGCTTGGCCAACTCGCTGACTTCAGCGTCGGTCAGGCAGAAACGCGCGCGCTCGGCCTTGTCGACTTCAACGGTTTTGACCGAGCGACCGGCCTTGGCCTCGTCGCCGTAGATCATCTTGATGGCCTTGCTGCCCAGGTTACGGCGCAGGATGGCCGGGCGGCCCGCTTCGAGGGTGCCCTTGTGTACGTAGAATTCGTCCGGGTTGACCGCGCCTTGTACGACGGTTTCGCCCAGGCCGTAGGCGCCGGTGATAAACACCACATCACGGAAACCGGATTCGGTATCCAGGGTGAACATCACGCCAGCAGTACCGGTTTCCGAACGCACCATGCGCTGCACGCCGGCAGACAGGGCCACCAGCTTGTGGTCGAACCCCTGGTGTACGCGGTAGGAAATCGCACGGTCGTTAAAGAGGGAGGCAAACACTTCCTTGGCCGCGCGGATCACGTTTTCGACGCCGCGAATGTTGAGGAAGGTTTCCTGCTGGCCGGCAAAGGAGGCGTCCGGCAAGTCTTCGGCGGTGGCCGAGGAACGCACGGCGACGGCCATGTCCGGGTTACCGGCCGACAGGGTGGCGAAGGCGGTGCGAATTTCTTCGTTGAGCTTCTCGGGGAACTCGGCTTCCATGATCCACTGGCGGATCTGGGCGCCGGTCTTGGCCAGGGCGTTGACGTCATCGACGTCCAGAGCGTCCAGCGCGGCGTGGATCTGGGCGTTGAGGCCGCTCAGCTCGAGGAAGTCGCGGTAAGCCTGGGCCGTGGTGGCGAAACCACCGGGCACCGAGACACCAGCGCCTGCAAGATTACTGATCATCTCGCCGAGGGATGCGTTCTTGCCCCCCACATGCTCTACATCATGGACGCCGAGCTTATCGAGGGAAACTACGTACTCTACCAAGGTGATCTCTCCACTTTCTGTGTTGGAAAAGCTCAGGACGCGGGTTGCTCAGTAGGAGCTAACGCCAGCGCTTGTGGCCTGGACCTGGAAAATAAGTGAGAATGCGGCCCACTGCGGGACGGCAAAATCGCGCCTATCATATCCAAGATTCGCCATCAGCTTAAGGCCCAGGGCTCAAATGAAACGATCTGCTTTCTTTATTTCCGACGGCACCGGCATCACAGCCGAAACATTGGGCCAGAGCCTGCTCGCGCAGTTCGAAAACATTACCTTCGCCAAATTCACCCGGCCTTATATAGACAGCGTGGATAAAGCGCGGGCCATGGTACAACAAATCAATCTGGCGGCTGAAAAAGACGGTTTTCGCCCGATCATTTTCGACACCATCGTCAATCAAGACATTCGTGAGATTCTCGCAACGTCGAATGGTTTCATGATCGACATTTTCTCTACCTTCCTGGCGCCGCTGGAACAGGAGTTGAGTGAGCATTCGTCCTATTCCGTCGGAAAGTCCCATTCCATCGGGCATAACTCCAACTATATGGAGCGCATCGAGGCGGTGAACTTCGCCCTCGATAACGACGACGGCGCCCGCACCCACTATTACGACAAAGCCGATCTGATCCTGGTGGGCGTGTCGCGTTGCGGCAAGACCCCCACCTGCCTGTACATGGCCATGCAGTTCGGTATTCGTGCGGCCAACTACCCGCTGACCGAAGATGACATGGAACACCTGACCCTGCCCGCCGCCTTGCGCGCGCATTCACACAAGCTGTTCGGCCTGACTATCGACCCGGACCGGCTGACCGCCATCCGCAACGAACGCAAGCCCAACAGCCGCTACTCCAGCTATGCCCAGTGTGAATTTGAAGTACGCGAAGTAGAAAATCTGTTCCGCAGAGAGAATATTGCGCACATCAATTCCACGCATTTTTCGGTGGAAGAGATTTCGGCGAAGATTTTGGTGGAGAAGGGTGTGGAGCGGCGCTTCAAGTGATCTCTGTCGCCTGATCTGACGCTATCGCAGGCAAGCCAGCTCCCACAGTTGGAATGCGTTCCCCTGTGGGAGCTGGCTTGCCTGCGATGAACGGTAACGCGAATTTACAGATGAAACCGCCCGCCTCCCTGCCCCAACGCCGTCGCCAGCGCATCAAACCCCTCGCGCAATAACTGATCATCGCCCGACGTGTTGCAGATACTCGCCCGAATAAACTGCGGCACCGCTGTCTGCCCCACGGCAAACGCCTCGGCAGTGGCGATCAGGTAGTTGTTCTGCTTGAGCTCCGCCTCGATTTCCGAGGCCCGCCAGGGCTCCGGTACTTCGATCCAGAAGTGCGGGCTGTTGAGGTGGGTGCGATAAGCCAGGCCGGTCAATAAATCCTCGACCAAGGTCTTGCGGCGGCTGATCTCGTTGATCTGCTGACGCAACAAATATTCCGCCGTGCCGTTTTCAATCCATTGGGTTGCCAGCTCCAGGGTCACAGGTGTGGCCATCCAGCAGGTCGAACGCAGCGCCGCAGAAATACGGCTGACCAGCGCCGGCGGCGCATGCACGTAGCCCACCCGCAAACCAGCCGACACCGCCTTGCTCAGGCTGCTGATCAAGATCGTACGCTCAGGCGCGAAATAGCTGAGCGGCGGCGGACGGTCCTCCACCAGCACACCGTGGGCTTCGTCCTCCAGAATCAGCAGGTTATGTTCGCGACACACCCTGGCCAAGGCTTCGCGGCGCGCAATCGACAACACGGCGGTGGTCGGATTCTGGATAGTCGGCGTGCAGTACAGCGCCGAAATCCGGTGATTACGACAGACCTCATCCAGCGCCGTGGGCAGCACACCTTCCTCGTCCATCTCCAGGCCGATCAGCCGCACCCCCAACATGCGCGCGGCGGTAATCAGCCCTGGGTAAGTCAGTTGCTCGGTCACCACCGTATCGCCAGCGCGCAGCAGCGCCATCATGGCGCACAGCAAGCCGTGCTGGCCGCCGTTGACGCAGATGACCTGCTCGGGAATCGGATGAAACTCGCGCTGCACCAGCCATTGCGCGCCCGCTTCACGGTAACGCGGCAGGCCGGCGTCCGGGGTGTAGGCGCTGATGTCCTGGAGGAACTTGGCGTTGGTCGACAGCGTTTGGAAGCTCTGGGCGAGAAATACCGTCTCTTGCCCGGGAATGTGCATGTTACGGCTCATGTCGAAGTACTGGCGCGGCTCCTCGCTGAAATTGCGAAAGCCCTCATCACGCTGGCGCTCCATCCCACGCTTACGCACGAAGGTGCCGTCACCGACCCGTGCAACCACCAGGCCCAGGCGCTCCAGTTCACCGTAGGCCCGGCTGATGGTGCCGATGGTCACGCCTAAATTGTCGGAAAGCACCCGATGGGGCGGCAGTTTTCGTCCCGGTTCAATCAAGCCTTCGAGGATGCCCCGTTCCATCACATCGGACAGGCGCTTGTACTTCACGCCCTGCCCGTTGGACAAGCCCTCACGCATAATTGACACCATGTCAATATTTGTTTTGACAGCCATCTTTCGCCCTAATAGTGTGCTTTTACGGGTTCAATCGCCGATAAACATAACTCATTACAAGTTCAATATAGAGTTCAATTCCGGCTCAGGGAAGCAATAAACGATGCCAATGTCCGCCGTTCTCGAAAACACTGCAAAAACAAAAACGCAAAAACAGTGGCTCGCCGGGCTGGTGACCAGCGTGATGTTCCTGATCGTGTGCCTGAGTTGGGGCACCACGTGGCTGGGCATCAAGATCGCCGTCGAGAGCGTGCCGCCGCTGACATCCGCCGGCCTGCGCTTTCTCATCGCGTTTCCGCTGTTCCTGTGTTTTGCCATGGTGCGCCGTGAGCCGATCCTGTTTCCCCGGGAAAGCCGCTGGTTCTTCGTATTCGTGACCCTGTCCTACTTCAGCATTCCCTACTATTTGCTCAACTACGGCGAAATGCATGTGTCGTCGGGCCTCACCGCCCTGCTGTTCAGCTGCATGCCGGTGTTCATCCTGATCTTCTCCGCGCTGTTCCTGCGCGAGCGCATCTATTTCTCCCAGGTGGTCGGCATCGGCATCGGTTTTGGCAGCCTTTACATGATCATCAAGAGCCAGGGCCTGCACCTGGACCACGCCGAGTTCTTCGGGGTGCTGGCCATTCTGAGCGCCGCGATCATGCACGCCTTGTGCTATGTCATTACCAAGCAAAAAGGCAGCGCCATCAGCGTCATCACCTACAACACCCTGCCCATCGGCATTGCCGGGCTGATGCTGTTCCTGGCCGGCCTGTGGTTTGAAACACCGACGTTCGACGCCATCACCCTGCGCTCCTGGAGCGCGCTGTTCTACCTGGGGCTGGTGGCCTCGGTGGGTGGGTTCATTGTGTATTTCATGCTGCTCAAGCGCCTGAGCCCGATCATCCTGTCGTTCGTTTTCATCATCTTCCCGGTGTTCGCGGTCATCATCGGTGCCTGGTACGAAGGCGTGGAAATTTCCCGCGACCTGATGCTGTACTCGGCGATCCTGCTGGTCGGCTTTGCGATCACCAAGTTGCCGATCGAAAAACTCATGGCCAAGAAAAAGTGACCCTCAACCAACGCGAGAGAAACATGGACGTCCTCCGCCCCACCGCCCTGGAACAGATCTACGCCCACGCCAGCCGCAGCTACCCCGAGGAGTGCTGTGGTTTCGTCTTCGCCGACGGCAGCGTGTACCTGGGCAGCAATATCCAGAATGAGCTGCACCGCAAGAACCCCCAGATGTACCCACGCAGCGCGGCCAACGGCTACACCTTTTCGGTGGCCGACACCCTGCTGATGAACAAGGCGTTTCGCAGCGACAACCCGGTGGTGGTGATCTACCACTCACACCCGGATGTGGGCGCCTATTTCAGTGACGAAGACCAGGACAAGGCACTGTTCCTGGGCGAGCCGATCTTCCCCGTCAGCTACTTGGTGGTGGATGTCCGTCAGGGCCAGGCCCTGGGCTCCAAGCTGTTTGCCTGGGATGGCAAGCATTTCTCCCTTCAACCTTTCAACGACCTGCACACGGAGTTGTCCATGAACGCTGTCTCTTTCCCCGACATTCTGGTTCGCGTGGCCAAGCTGCCGGAATCGACCCTTGAGGGCGCCGGATCGACATTGCGCGAAGTCATTGAAAATCTCTGCACCCATCACCCCCAATTGCGTCAGCACCTGTTCCATGAAAAGAACAACCAGCTCAAGGAACACTTCCTGTTTACCGCCGAGGAGGCGCTGATCGAAGCCGATGAAGCCCTGCCGCCGAAATCCCGGATTGAAGTGTTGCTCGCCACCTCAGGCGGCATGGACATCGACACCCTGAGCAACGAAGAAGTGCAGCGCTATGTACGTCACATCACCCTGCCGGGCGTCGGACGCGAAGGCCAATTGAACCTGAAGAAAGCCAAGGTACTGGTCATCGGTACCGGCGGGCTGGGCTCGCCCATCAGCCTCTACCTGGCGGCGGCCGGCATCGGCACCCTGGGCCTGGTGGACTTTGACGTGGTGGAAAGCAGCAACCTGCAACGCCAGATTGTGCATGGCAACAGCACCCTGGGCATGCCCAAGGTCGAGTCAGCCAAGCAGCGCCTGCTGGACCTCAATCCGCATATCCAGATCAACGCGTACAACACCGCACTCAACAGCGACAACGCCCTGGAACTGGTGGGCGCCTATGACCTGGTGATCGACGGCACCGACAATTTCGACACCCGCTACCTGGTCAACGACGCCTGTGTGCAGTTGGGTAAACCCCTGGTGTACGGCGCCATCTACCGTTTCGACGGGCAGATCAGCGTGCTCAACTATAAAGGTGGGCCGTGCTATCGCTGCCTGTTCCCCAAGGCCCCGCCCGCTGAGCTGGCGCCCAATTGCAGCGCGGGCGGTGTGATCGGCGTGTTGCCGGGCGTGGTCGGTATGATCCAGGCCACCGAGGCGATCAAATTACTGATCGGCATTGGCGAACCCTTGTCCGGCCGCTTGATGCGCTTCGACGCGCTGGCGATGAAGTTCAGTGAGATCCGCTTCAAGCGCCGCGCTGACTGCCCCTGCTGCTCGGACCTGCGCCGTAGCGAAACCGTTGCGCCGGCCACCTGCGCCGATGCCGTACCGAGCCAGCCCTCCCTGGCCGCGGAACGCTACATCAAGCCCCAGGTGCTCAAGCAAGTGCTCGAACACCCCAGCAGCGCCGATGTATTGCTGGACGTGCGTGACGCCAGCGAACTGGAAGTGTGCAAATTACCGGGCGTGGTACATATCCCGCTGGCGGAGCTGGATGGGCAGCTCGCCAGCCTGAGCCGCGACAACACTCACTACCTGATCTGCTACGCAGGCACCCGCGCCGAGCAAGCCGCCAGCACCCTGTTGGCAGCCGGTTTTGCCAACACCAAAGTCCTGCAGGGCGGCATGAAACATTGGGTTCGCGACGTCGAACCTGACATGCCGTTGTACTGAGAGCGGGGACGTGCTGATGCTGCATAACTCCATTCTCGACGTCATCGGCCAAACGCCGATTGTGCGTCTGACCCAGTTTTCCGAAGACCTCGGCATCGAGGTCTACGCCAAGCTGGAGTCCCTCAACCCCGGCGGCAGCCACAAGGCGCGCATCGCCCTGGGCATGATCCTGGATGCCGAGCGCCGCGGTGTGCTGATCCGTGATTCCGGGCAGACCATCATCGAACCCAGTGGCGGCAACACCGGGATTGGCCTGGTAATGGCCGGCAATGTGCTGGGCTACAAAGTGGTGCTGGTGATCCCTGACAACTACAGCCCGGAAAAACAGAAGCTGCTGCGTCTGTACGGCGCCAGGGTAGTACTGTCCGACAGTCGCCTGGGCAATAACTCCCACGGTGAAAAGTGCATGGAGCTGCAGTTGGAGAACCCCAACTACGTGATGCTCAACCAGCAACGCAACGGCGCCAACCCCCAAACCCACCGCGACACCACCGCCCCGGAAATCCTTCGCGCCTTCGGTGAACAGCGCGTGGACTACTTCGTCAGCGGCATTGGCACCGGGGGCCATATCACCGGTATCGGCGAAACCCTCAAGGCCGCCTGGCCCGCGCTGCGAGTGATGGGCGTAGAACCGGAAGAATGCGACCTGCTCAAAGACCGGCACGCGGCGCACAGGATCCAGGGCCTGTCGATCGGACTGATCCCCAGCATCCTCAACCTGGACGTGATCGACGGCATGCTCAAGGTGTCGCACGCCGATTGCCTGGACATGATCAAACGCATCATGCGCACCGATGCCATAAGCCTGGGGCTGTCTTCGGCCGCCAACATGGTTGCCATCGCCCAACTTGCCCCCGAACTGCCGCCTGAAACGGTGGTGTTGACCATGGTCTACGACAATGCTGACAGCTACCTGCCCAGTTTCGAATAACGGGGCTTTTAACCATTCAACATACGGGGGTGTCTCCATGGGGGGCTTTATCGACATGCAACAGCTGCACGATGAGTTGCTCACCCACCTCATCACCACCTTGACGCCCAGACAGATGAAGCAGCTGGAGCCGCACCTGGCGCCGTTGATCCAGAACGCCGCCCAGGCGGTGGCCGAGGACCTGATTGCCTATGCCTATCGCGACCCCGCGTCCCGTGGGCGCGGTGAGTTGATCCTGGAATCCTACGCCTCGTTCAAGGCCGTGCTGTTCTACCGCCTTGCGCACCTGGTGTGGCATTTCCAGAGCGCTGACCACGGCGATTTTTCGCGCATGGCCCTCAAGCTGAGTAACCAGGGCAAGATCCTCTCCGGCGCCGAGATTCACCCGGCAGCGCGCATTGGCCGGCGCTTTGTGCTGGACCATGGCTACGGCACGGTCATCGGCGAAACCTGCGTGATCGGCAACGACTGCTACATCCTCTGCGGCGTGACCCTGGGCGCTCGCGGCATTGCCAACAACCCGGACGGCAAGCGCCACCCGCGCCTGGGCAACAACGTCGAAGTCGGCGCCGGCGCCCGGGTGCTGGGCTACGTGTCGATCGGCGATAACGTGTTTATCAGCCCCTCCTGCGTGATTACCCAGGACGTGCCGGCAGGCACCAAGGTCAAGGTGGTCAACCAGATCCAACTGCAAAAAAACGATGAATCGGACCACAGCAACTACCTCGGCGCCTTTGCCTTGGATGAGCGCTTGCACGTGGTGGGCGAAGTGAGTGTCGGCCACAAGGTCACCGTGCTGGACGCCGACTTTCATCCGCTGCAAGGGCTGATGCTCGAACCCACGGTGAAAGAGCGGCACCACCTGCAGTTTCGCCTGCGTCGCCTCGACAACGACGAACAACTGCCACGCCTGCCGCTGAACCTGAAGGTGTGCGGGCCGGAATTTGAAATCACCCTGCTCTCCCCCCCTGGCTTGAGCGCACTGGTGCGCCACCTCTTGCAAGCCACCCCATTGATCGTCGGAGGTTGAACATGTCTGTGCATACCATGGAAACCCTGGCGCTGTTTGACAGCGCGCCCTACCAGAACGCCTTCAGCGCCCGGGTGATTGCCGTCAGCGAACAGGGTATCGCCCTGGAGCACACCCTGTTCTACCCCACCGGCGGCGGTCAACCGGGCGATACCGGTCACCTCACCCTGGCCGATGGCACACGGGTGCAAGTGACCGGCACGGTGCGCGACCCGGTGTTGCGCTCGATCATCTGGCACCAGGTGGACCACTGCCCCGAACAGTTGGCCGCTGGCGTTCAGGTCGACGCCGGGCTGGATTGGGAGCGGCGCTACCAGCACATGAAGATGCACACTTGCCTGCACTTGCTGTGTTCGCTCATCGACGCACCCGTGACCGGTTGCAGCATCAGCGCAGATAAAGGCCGCCTGGATTTCGATCTGCCAGAAATGACCCTGGATAAAGACCGCCTCACCCAAGACCTCAACGCCCTTATCGAACAAGCCCACGCGGTCAAAACTCTGTCGATGCCCGCCACCGAGTACGCGACCCTACTGCAGATCACTCGCACCCAGGCGGTTGCGCCGCCGGTAATCTCGGGTTCGGTGCGGGTGATTGAAATCCCCGGCATTGATATCCAGCCCTGCGGCGGTACCCATGTGCTCAATACCGAGGAAATCGGCCGGGTGTTCTGCGAGAAGATCGAGAAAAAGAGCAAGCACAACCGCCGGGTGATACTGCGGTTTGGACAGGCTTGAGCCTGCGTCATTGCCTCTGTAGGAGCGAGCTTGCTCGCGAAAAACCCATAGGCGCCGCGCTTACTCAGGAAGCACGCGTTATCGTTGACGTTTTTCGCGAGCAAGCTCGCTCCTACAGTGACTGTGTTGTTTTTCAGATCGTGAGCAGGTCCATGAAACGGTTGACTGGGGTAGCCTCAAGCCGTGCCTGATCCTTGCACAACGCAAAGATTTCGGCGCTGCGTTGTGCAGTGAAGCGCGTGGCCAGGTTGGCCTTGAACTTGTCTTCCAGCAGTGGAATGCCGTCCACCCGACGGCGACGATGGCCAATCGGGTACTCCACCGCCACCTGCTCGGTGCAGGTGCCATCCGTGAAAAACACCTGCACCGCGTTGGCAATGGAGCGCTTGTCGGCCTCCAGGTATTCGCGGCTGTAGCGCGGGTCTTCGACGATGACCATCTTGTCGCGCAACTGATCGATGATCGGGTGGGCCGCGTGGAAATCATCTTCATACTGCTCGGCCACCAAGTTGCCGAACGCCAACGGCACGGCGGTCATGTATTGCAGGCAGTGGTCGCGATCAGCGGCGTTGGCCAATGGGCCGACCTTGGAAATAATGCGAATCGCCGACTCGTGAGTAGTGATCACGATACGGTCGATTTCATGCAAACGATGCTTGACCTGCGGGTGCAGGGCGACTGCCGCTTCACAGGCAGTTTGCGCGTGAAACTCGGCCGGGAAACTGATCTTGAACAGCACGTTTTCCATCACATAGGTGCCGTAGGGTTGGGGCAGGCTGAAGGCGCGCTTGTCCTCGGGCTTGAGCGCCAGGTCCTTGTTGGTGTGGCTGAACAGCACGTCGTAGAAGCCCCATTGCGGCGCACTCAACACGCCGGGGATGCCCATTTCGCCACGCAGGGCGATGTCTGCCAGGCGCACGCCGCGGCTCGATGCATCGCCTGCGGCCCAGGATTTGCGCGAACCGGCATTCGGCGCATGGCGATAGGTGCGCAGCGCCTGGCCATCGACAAAGGCGTGGGACAACGCCGATAGCAGCTGCTCGCGGTTGGCACCCATCAGCTTGGCGGTGACCGCCGTGGTAGCGACTTTCACCAGCAACACATGGTCGAGACCTACACGGTTGAAGGAGTTTTCCAGAGCAATCACACCTTGGATTTCGTGGGCCATGATCATCGCTTCCAGCACTGCACGCACGGTCAGGGGCGCGTCGCCATTGGCCAGGCGCTTTTGCGACAGGTGATCGGCCACGGCGAGGATGCCGCCAAGGTTGTCCGAAGGGTGACCCCATTCAGCGGCGAGCCAGGTGTCGTTGTAGTCGAGCCAGCGCACGATGCAACCGATATCCCAGGCGGCCTTGACCGGGTCCAGGCGAAACGAAGTGCCCGGAACCCGTGCACCGAACGGCACCACGGTGCCCTCCACCATCGGCCCCAGGTGCTTGGTGCACTCGGGGAAGCGCAGGGCCAGCAGGCCACAGCCGAGGGTGTCCATCAGGCAGTTGCGGGCGGTATCCAGGGCGTCCTCAGAGTCAATGCGGTAGTTGAAGACGTAGTCGGCGATGTCCTGCAAAACCTGGTCGTAGTCGGGGCGGTTGTTCTGGTCGACGTTAGCGCTCATGGCAGTTCTCCTAAAAGGTGGGTGATAATCCTCGGGCTTACGATTAATGGTGTGATGGCCGGTCTGATTGCCAGCCTTGAAATAGCGCCCCCTGTGGGAGCGGGCTTGCTCGCGAAGGCGGTGGTTCAGTAGCATTTCAGTGCCTGACACACCGCCTTCGCGAGCAAGCCCGCTCCCACAGGGGCTCTGCGTAGACCTTTAGAAAGCGTCGCCTGGGATGCGTACGTAGCCTTCCATTAACACCCGCGCGCTGCGGCTCATGATGGCTTTCTTCACCACCCACTCACCGTCCACCTGGCTGGCCTCGGCCCCCACGCGCAAGGTGCCGGACGGGTGCCCGAAGCGCACGGCATTGCGCTCCACGCCGCCTGCCGCCAGGTTAACCAAAGTGCCGGAAATCGCCGCCGCCGTGCCAATCGCCACCGCCGCAGTGCCCATCATCGCGTGGTGCAGTTTGCCCATCGACAAGGCGCGCACCAGCAGATCCACATCGCCGGCCTTGATCGCCTTGCCGCTGGAGGCCACGTAATCGGCAGGCTTGGCGACGAACGCCACTTTGGGCGTGTGCTGGCGCTGGGCGGCTTCGTCCAGGTGTTTGATCAGGCCCATGCGCAGCGCGCCATACGCCCGCACGGTCTCGAACATCGCCAGGGCCTTGGGGTCGCTGTTGATCGCGCCTTGCAGCTCAGTACCCGTGTAGCCCAGGTCTTGGGCATTGATGAAAATCGTCGGGATACCGGCGTTGATCAACGTGGCCTTGAAGGTACCGACGCCGGGTACCTCCAAGTCGTCAACGAGGTTGCCGGTCGGGAACATCGAACCCCCACCGCCCTCTTCTTCCGCCGCCGGGTCCATGAACTCCAACTGCACTTCGGCGGCCGGAAAGGTCACGCCGTCCAGTTCAAAGTCGCCGGTTTCCTGCACCGCGCCGTCGGTGATCTGCACGTGGGCGATGATGGTCTTGCCGATATTGGCCTGCCACACCCGCACCACGGCCACGCCGTTATGGGGTACGCGGGCCGCATCGACCAGGCCGGCACTGATGGCGAACGAGCCCACCGCCGCCGACAGGTTGCCGCAGTTGCCGCTCCAATCGACAAATGGCTTGTCGATGGAGACCTGGCCGAACAGGTAATCCACGTCGTGATCGGCGCGGCTGCTTTTGGCCAGGATCACGGTCTTGCTGGTGCTCGACGTGGCACCACCCATGCCGTCGATCTGCTTGTCATAGGGGTCAGGGCTGCCAATCACCCGCAGCAACAAGGCGTCACGTGCAGGGCCCGGCACCTGCGCCGCTGCGGGCAGGTCCTTAAGGCTGAAGAACACGCCCTTGCTGGTGCCGCCACGCATGTAGGTGGCGGGGATCTTGATTTGCGCTACGTGTGCCATGGTAATCCTCTTCAGGCGGTCGCCTTTGATTCCAGGAAGTCCTGGGCGAAACGTTGCAACACGCCACCGGCCTCGTAGATCGACACTTCTTCGGCGGTGTCCAGGCGGCAGGTCACTGGCACCTCGACACGTTCGCCATTCTTGCGGTTGATCACCAGGGTCAGTTGCGCACGCGGGGTGCGCTCGCCGACCACGTCATAGGTTTCGCTGCCGTCGATCTTGAGGGTGTGGCGGTCGGTGCCCGGCAGGAACTCCAGGGGCAACACGCCCATGCCCACCAGGTTGGTGCGGTGGATACGCTCGAAGCCTTCGGCGGCAATCGCTTCCACACCGGCCAGGCGTACGCCCTTGGCCGCCCAGTCACGGGACGAACCTTGGCCATAGTCGGCACCGGCGATGATGATCAGCGGTTGCTTACGTTCCATGTAAGTCTCGATGGCTTCCCACATGCGCGTGACCTTGCCTTCCGGCTCGATACGCGCAAGAGAGCCCTGCTTGACCTTGCCGTTTTCCTGCACCATTTCGTTGAACAGTTTCGGGTTGGCGAAGGTGGCGCGCTGCGCCGTCAAATGGTCGCCCCTGTGGGTTGCGTAGGAGTTGAAGTCGACTTCCGGCAAGCCCATTTTCGCCAGGTATTCACCGGCGGCGCTGTCCAGCATGATCGCGTTGGACGGCGACAAGTGGTCGGTGGTGATGTTGTCCGGCAGCACCGCCAGCGGGCGCATGCCTTTGAGCGGCCGTGCACCGGCCAGCGCGCCTTCCCAATACGGCGGACGGCGGATATAGGTGCTTTGTGGGCGCCAGTCGTACAGCGGCGTGACCTTGGGCCCGGTGTCTTCGTGGATGGCGAACATCGGGATATACACCGCACGGAATTGCTCGGGTTTCACCGAAGCCTTGACCACCGCGTCGATCTCTTCATCGCTCGGCCAGATGTCTTGCAGGCGGATTTCCTTGCCGTCGGCGTCCAGGCCGAGCACGTCCTTTTCGATGTCGAAACGGATGGTACCGGCAATCGCATAGGCCACCACCAGCGGCGGCGACGCCAGGAACGCTTGCTTGGCGTAAGGGTGAATGCGCCCGTCAAAGTTGCGGTTACCCGACAACACCGCGGTGGCGTACAGGTCGCGGTCGATGATCTCTTGCTGGATCACCGGGTCGAGCGCGCCGGACATGCCGTTGCAGGTGGTGCAGGCAAACGCCACCACGCCAAAGCCGAGTTTTTCCAGCTCATGGCCAAGTCCCGCTTCTTCCAGGTACATGGCCACGGTTTTCGAGCCCGGCGCCAGGGACGACTTGACCCACGGCTTGCGGGTCAGCCCAAGCTTGTTGGCGTTGCGTGCCAACAGGCCGGCGGCGATCACGTTGCGCGGGTTGCTGGTGTTGGTGCAACTGGTGATGGCGGCGATGATCACTGCGCCGTCGGGCATTTGCCCCGGCACGTCATCCCATTGGCCGGCAATACCTTTTGACGCCAGGTCGCGGGTGGCCAGGCGGGCGTGGGGGTTGCTCGGGCCGGCCATGTTGCGCACGACGCTGGAGAGGTCGAAGCTCAGGCTGCGCTCGTACTGCGCGCCTTTCAGGTCGTCCGCCCACAGGCCAGTGTGGCGTGCATATTGCTCGACCAGGGCGACTTGTTCGTCTTCGCGGCCGGTGAGTTTGAGGTAGGCAATGGTTTGCGCGTCGATGTAGAACATCGCGGCGGTGGCGCCGTACTCCGGGGCCATGTTGGAGATGGTGGCACGGTCACCCAAGGTCAGTGCCGATGCCCCTTCGCCGAAGAACTCCAGCCAGGCGCCGACCACCTTTTGCTGGCGCAGGAATTCGGTGAGCGCCAGCACCATATCGGTGGCGGTGATGCCCGGTTGCAGCTTGCCGGTCAATTCCACGCCCACGCTTTCCGGCAGGCGCATCCACGACGCACGGCCGAGCATCACGCTTTCGGCTTCCAGGCCGCCAACGCCGATGGCGATCACACCCAGGGCATCCACGTGGGGCGTATGGCTGTCGGTGCCGACACAGGTATCCGGGAAGGCCACGCCGTCACGCACTTGAATCACCGGGGACATTTTCTCCAGGTTGATCTGGTGCATGATGCCGTTGCCCGGCGGGATCACATCGACGTTCTTGAAGGCCTTTTTGGTCCACTCGATAAAGTGGAAACGGTCTTCGTTGCGACGGTCCTCAATGGCGCGGTTTTTTTCGAACGCTTGCGGGTCAAAACCACCGGCCTCGACGGCCAGGGAATGGTCGACGATCAACTGGGTGGGCACCACCGGGTTGACCTGCGCCGGGTCGCCGCCTTGCTGGGCAATGGCATCACGCAAGCCGGCGAGGTCGACCAGGGCGGTCTGGCCGAGGATGTCATGGCACACCACGCGGGCCGGGAACCACGGGAAGTCGAGGTCGCGCTTGCGCTCGATCAGTTGGCTCAGGGACGCGTCGAGGGTGGCCGGGTCGCAACGGCGCACCAGGTTCTCGGCGAGCACGCGCGAGGTATAGGGCAACGTGGCGTAGGCGCCGGGGGTGATTGCTTCGACAGCCGCACGGGCGTCGAAAAAATCCAGGCGGCTGCCGGGGAGCGGTTTGCGAAATTCAGTGTTCATCGTCAGGACTCGGTCACGGTAAGTTCGAAAGGTGAACTGTCGACACTGGCTTTGTTTCCTGTGGGAGCTGGCTTGCCTGCGATGGCATCACTGCGGTGTGACAGGTACACCAAGGTGATGCCATCGCAGGCAAGCCAGCTCCCACAAAAAAGCACATTAGCCAGCGAACACAGCCCATCCCATTCAGCGACGTTCGATTGGCACGAACTTGCGCTGTTCAACGCCGGTGTACTCGGCGCTTGGACGAATGATGCGGTTGTTGGCCCGCTGCTCGAACACATGCGCGGCCCAGCCAGTCAGGCGCGAGCATACGAAGATCGGCGTGAACAGCTTGGTCGGGATGCCCATGAAGTGGTACGCCGACGCATGGTAGAAATCGGCGTTGGGAAACAGCTTCTTCTGTTCCCACATGGTCTTGTCGATAGCTTCGGAGACCGGGAACAACACGGTGTCGCCCACTTCGTCAGCGAGTTTTTTCGACCAGCCCTTGATCACTTCATTGCGCGGATCGCTGTCTTTATAGATCGCGTGGCCAAAGCCCATGATCTTGTCTTTGCGCGCCAACATGCCAAGGGTGCCTTCAACCGCTTCCTGGGCCGAGGAGAAACGCTCGATCATTTCCATCGCCGCTTCGTTGGCACCGCCGTGCAGCGGGCCGCGCAGAGAGCCGATGGCAGCGGTGACGCAGGAATACAGGTCGGACAATGTCGATGCACACACCCGTGCGGTGAAGGTCGAAGCGTTGAATTCGTGTTCAGCGTAGAGGATCAGCGACACGTTCATCACTTTGACGTGCAGCTCGCTCGGTTTCTTGCCATGCAGCAGGTGCAGGAAGTGGCCACCGATGCTCGGCTCGTCGGTCACGCAGTCGATGCGCTGGCCGTCGTGGCTGAAGCGATACCAGTAGCACATGATCGCCGGGAACGCGGCGAGCAGGCGGTCGGTGACATCGCGCTGCACGCTGAAGTCTTTCTCCGGCTCGATATTGCCCAGGAACGAGCAACCCGTGCGCATCACGTCCATCGGGTGGGCGTCGGCGGGGATGCGTTCGAGCACTTCTTTCAGAGCCTGGGGCAAGTCACGCAGTTTGCTCAGCTTGTTGCTATACGCGGCCAGCTCGGCCTGGGTTGGCAGTTCGCCGTACAGCAGCAGGTAGGCAACTTCTTCAAACTGGGCGTCGGCGGCCAGTTCGCGTACGTCGTAGCCACGGTAGGTCAGGCCGGCGCCGGCCTGGCCCACGGTGGACAGTGCAGTCTGCCCGGCGACCTGGCCACGCAGGCCAGCACCACTCAATACTTTTGCTTCAGCCATGGTTCTTCTCCAATTTTGTAATTATTCAGGGAGCCGTCCAGCTCACACCCTGTAGGAGCAAGCTTGCTCGCGAAAAACGCAAGGGCACCGCGTTTCTCCAGGTTTCTCGCGTTATCGTTGGCGATCTTCGCGAGCAAGCTCGCTCCTACAGTGCAATTACTTTTTTGCGGCGAACAGCGCGTCGAGCTTCTGCTCGAAGGTGTGGTAGTCGATGCGATCGTAAAGCTCCATGCGCGTTTGCATGGTGTCGATCACGTTCTGCTGGGTACCGTCGCGACGGATCGCGGTGTAGACATTCTCGGCGGCCTTGTTCATGGCACGGAAAGCCGAGAGCGGGTACAGCACAATGGAAACATCCGCAGATTTCAACTGTTCGGTGGTGTACAGCGGTGTGGCGCCGAACTCGGTGATGTTCGCCAGGATCGGCGCCTTCACGCGGGAGGCGAACAGCTTGTACATCTCCAGTTCAGTGATGGCTTCCGGGAACACCATGTCGGCACCGGCCTCGATGCACGCGGCTGCACGCTCCAGGGCGGATTCCAGGCCCTCGACTGCCAGAGCGTCGGTACGCGCCATGATCACGAAGCTGTCATCGGTGCGCGCATCCACGGCGGCCTTGATGCGGTCGACCATTTCCTGCTGGGACACGATTTCTTTGTTGGGGCGATGACCGCAGCGCTTGGCGCCGACCTGGTCTTCGATATGGATGGCGGCGGCACCGAACTTGATCATCGACTTGACGGTACGCGCCACGTTAAACGCCGAGGAGCCGAAACCGGTGTCCACGTCCACCAGCAGCGGCAGGTCGCACACGTCGGTAATGCGGCGCACGTCGGTGAGCACGTCATCCAGGCCGGTGATGCCCAGGTCCGGCACGCCAAGGGAGCCGGCGGCTACACCGCCCCCTGACAGATAAATCGCCTTGAAGCCGGCGCGCTTGGCCAAAAGCGCATGGTTGGCGTTGATGGCGCCCACCACTTGCAAGGGCTGTTCACTGGCGACGGCGTCACGGAAACGCTGGCCGGGAGTGCTGTTGTTGTTGGAACTCATGACTCACCTCGTGATGAAGGCGCACCGTCCGGGAAGTGACGGGCAATGTTGCGTTTGGAGGCGCCGATATGCCGGCGCATCAACAGTTCGGCCAGTTCACCGTCGCGATCGGCAATCGCGTCGAGAATGCGGTGATGCTCGGCAAAGGCCTGGCGTGGACGATTGGGGGTAGCGGAGAACTGGATGCGGTACATGCGCACCAGTTGATACAGCTCGCCGCAGAGCATTTGGGTGAGGGTGCGGTTACCGGCACCTTGAATGATGCGGTAGTGAAAATCGAAGTCGCCTTCCTGCTGGTAATAGCCGACACCGGCCTGGAACGCCGCGTCCCGTTCGTGGGTGTGCAACACCTGGCGCAGTTCCTCGATCTCTGCGTCAGTCATGCGCTCGGCGGCCAAGCGACAGGCCATGCCCTCCAGGGACTCGCGAATCTCATACAGTTCGACCAGCTCGGCGTGACTCAAAGACACCACGCGTGCGCCGACATGAGGCACCCGCACCAGCAGGCGCTGGCCTTCCAGGCGATGGATCGCTTCGCGCAGCGGGCCGCGACTGATGCCGTAGGTGCGCGCCAGCTCCGGCTCGGAAATCTTGCTGCCGGGGGCGATTTCGCCTTTGACGATGGCGGCCTGGATACGCCGGAAGACGTTCTCCGACATGGTCTGGGAATCGTCTGGTGCCACCGCTGGTTTTTCCAGTTGCTCCAACATATTGTCGACACCTTTAAAATCAATTCCGCAAAAACTAGCCAATATCCCCCTAACAGTCAAAGAATAAATACACATTGTCGACAATCGTCTAATAACCCCATCATTCACTTGCCAAGGCATGGCCGCCTGCCAGCGCTGGCGCCAAAAAAGCATCATGTTAGAATGCCCGCCGCTTTTGCCTGACATCAGATGATGAAAGGGCGCACCCGAGATTGCGCAGCAATGCCAGTCGCCATGAAATGAACAGTGCACTGCCCTGCCTCAGGATTTATGAGACTCAAGCCTTACCTACTAGTGATGTGCCTGCTGTGCATACCGAGCCTTGGCGCTGGCGCCGAGAAGACCGTGTACGGCCTGAATGAATACGCCAAGCTTGCAGGTATCGACCTGGAAGTGGCGGCCAAACTCGACACCGGCGCCAAGACCGCCTCGTTGAGTGCCCGCGATATCAAGCGCTTCAAGCGCAATGGCGAATCCTGGGTACGCTTCTACCTGGCCATCGACACCGCCCATTCCCACCCCATCGAACTGCCCCTGGCGCGTGTCAGCAAGATCAAGCGCCGCGCCGGCGACTACGACCCCGATGAGGACAAGAACTACACCGCCCGCCCAGTGATTGCGCTGGATATCTGCATGGGCAGTGCTTTACGCAGCATCGAAGTGAACTTGACTGACCGCAGCGCATTCCAATACCCGCTGCTGATTGGCTCCGAAGCCTTGAAACGCTTTGATGCGCTGGTCGACCCCAGTCTTAAATATGCAGCAGGCAAACCCGCCTGCGCCGCCGACGCTTAATACCGCCGAGTAAACCGAATGCGCTCTCTGACCCTGCACCTGAAAATCCTGATCACCTTGCTGGTGGTGCTGGGCATTTCGGTCACCGCCTATCAGATCTTCGTGCTGGGAATTCCCGTCACCGAAGATGCTACCGACGACTTGTGGAACATCGACGCCAAGGTCGAGTTCGTCGCCAACCCGAAAGACCCGGTCAAGATCCAGATGTTCGTGCCGCCCCTGAGCCGCGACTTCGTCAGCCTCAATGAGAGCTTTATCTCCAACAACTACGGGGTGAGCGTCAACCGCATCGACGGCAACCGCAAGGTCACCTGGTCGGCGCGCCGGGCCAAGGGCAACCAGACCCTCTATTACCGCCTGGTGCTGACCAAGCGCTACAGCGGCGAAAAGGTCAAGATCAAAGGCCCGACCTTCCGCGACAGCATCGCCGTGGAAGGCCCCGAGAAAATCGCCGCCGAAGCCTTGCTGGCCCCGATCCGCCAGCACTCGGCCGACGTCGAAACCTTTATCAGTGAAGCCATCAAGCGCACCAACAACCTCAACGACGACAATGTGAAGTTGCTGCTGGCCGGCGACCCCTCGACGCCGCACAAAGCCAAGATCGTCGAACTGCTGCTGTCCATCGCCCACGTGCCAGTAGAGAAAGTCCACACCATCCGCCTGGTGGCCGACCAGCCGCAAACCCCGGAGCTGTGGCTGCGCAGTTTCAACGGCAACGACTGGCTGTACTTCAACCCGGAGACTGGCGAACAGGGCCTGCCCGCCGACCGCCTGCTGTGGTGGACCGGCGATGAAAACCTGATCACCGTCGATGGCGGCAAGAAAGCCATGGTGACCTTCAGCCTGAACAACAGCGAGATGAACGCCATCCGCCTGGCCAAGCTGACGGACGAAAACACCGACGCCAACTTCCTCGAATACTCGCTGTACGGCCTGCCGCTGCAAACCCAGCAGACCTTCATGATCATGGTGATGATCCCGATTGGCGTGCTGGTGATCTTGATCCTGCGCAACCTGATCGGCCTGCAAACCTTGGGCACCTTCACCCCCGTGCTGATCGCCCTGGCGTTCCGTGAGACCCAACTGGGCTTCGGGATTGTGCTGTTCACGATCATCACGGCCCTGGGCCTGTCGCTCAGGTCGTACCTTGAACACCTGAAACTGCAGATGCTGCCGAGGCTGTCGGTGGTGCTGACCTTCGTGGTGGTGTTGATTGCCGCCATCAGCCTGTTCAGCCACAAGCTGGGGCTGGAGCGCGGCTTGTCGGTGGCGCTGTTCCCGATGGTGATCCTGACCATGACCATCGAACGCCTGTCGATCACCTGGGAGGAGCGTGGTGCCAACCATGCACTGAAAGTGGCGATTGGCACGCTGTTCGCCGCGTCCCTGGCGCACCTGATCATGAGCGTGCCGGAGTTGGTCTACTTCGTGTTCACCTTCCCGGCGATTCTGCTGATTCTGGTGGGCTTCATGCTGGCCATGGGTCGCTACCGCGGCTATCGCCTTACCGAGCTGGTGCGTTTCAAGGCGTTCCTGAAGGCTGATTCTTGATGTTTGGCTTCTGGAAGACCTGGAAGGCCCTGGAAGCGCGGGGGATCATGGGCATTAACCGGCGTAATGCCGACTACGTGCTCAAGTACAACAAGCGCAGCCTGTACCCCATCGTGGATGACAAGATCATCACCAAGGAACGGGCGCTGGCGGCAGGCATTCACGTGCCGGAAATGTACGGGGTGATCTCCACCGAAAAGGAAATCGACAAGCTCGACGAGATTATCGGTGGGCGCAGCGACTTCGTGATCAAGCCCGCCCAGGGCGCCGGCGGCGACGGCATCCTGGTGGTGGCCGACCGGTTTGAAGGGCGCTACCGCACGGTGTCCGGCAAAATCATCAGCCATGAGGAGATCGAGCACCAGATTTCCAGCATCCTCACCGGCCTGTATTCCCTCGGAGGCCACCGCGACCGCGCGCTGATCGAGTACCGCGTGGTGCCCGACCAGATCTTCAAGAGCATCAGTTATGAAGGCGTGCCGGACATCCGCATCATCGTGCTGATGGGCTACCCGGTGATGGCGATGCTGCGCTTGCCCACCCGCCAGTCCGGCGGCAAGGCCAACCTGCACCAGGGCGCGATCGGCGTGGGTGTAGACCTGGCCACCGGCCTGACCCTGCGCGGCACCTGGCTGAACAACATCATCACCAAGCACCCCGACACCACCAACGCGGTGGATGGCGTGCAACTGCCCAACTGGGACGGTTTCATGAAGCTCGCCGCCGGCTGCTATGAGCTGTGTGGGCTGGGTTATATCGGCGTGGACATGGTGCTGGACCAGGAAAAAGGCCCGCTGATCCTTGAGCTGAACGCACGGCCTGGGCTGAACATCCAGATTGCCAACGACTGCGGCCTGACGTTGCGCACCCATGCGGTGGAGGCACGGTTGGAAGAGCTGAAGGCTGCCGGCGTGACAGAAACGCCGGAAGAGCGTGTGAAGTTCGTGCAGGAAATGTTCGGGCATATACCGCCCGTGGAAGGCTGATCCGGTCTTCGAGCTGTCTATCCCCGACATCCCCTCTAGGAGCAAATCCTACAGGGGACTACAATCCCCCTCCCCCGCGCCACTGGCTGATC
Source organism: Pseudomonas sp. AM4(2022) (assembly GCF_036346515.1). Taxonomy (NCBI): domain Bacteria; kingdom Pseudomonadati; phylum Pseudomonadota; class Gammaproteobacteria; order Pseudomonadales; family Pseudomonadaceae; genus Pseudomonas; species Pseudomonas sp. AM4(2022). The sequence goes on along the minus strand of NZ_JAOTNW010000004.1, from coordinate 17,079 downwards.
CACCCCCGCATGTCGACCTGTTCCGTATACCCGTTGCCCTACCGGGCCAATCCCGCCGAGTTCTTTGCGGTCATTCGCCACGCCCCTGGTGCGGTGCTGCTCGACAGCGGCCGCCCGATGGCTGTTCGCGGCCGGTATGACCTGCTCAGTGCCTGGCCCGAAGCGACCCTGACGGTAGGGCCGGACGAAAGTGGCGGTGATTTCCTGCAACGCTTGCGCAAGAACCTGACTCAGTTGGGTCAAGCGACATTGCCTGACGGCTATGAATTACCGTTTGCCGGTGGTTTGATCGGTTACCTGAGCTATGACTTTGGTCGGCACCTGGAGCAGGTTTCACACCTGGCCGCGGATGATTTGCATCTGCCGGATGCACGCTTCGGGCTCTATGCCTGGGCGCTGGTCAGCGATCACCAAGTGCAAACCAGCCAGTTGGTCTTTCACCCTGCGCTGGCCGACAGCGAGCGGCAACGCTTGATCAGCGTGTTCAGTCAGGCACAAAGCGATACACCGACGAACTTCAAGCTCCGCGCCCCCATGGTCCCGGACCTCAGCGCCGAGGCTTATCACCAGGCCATCATTCGCATCCAGGATTACATCCAGGCCGGCGACTGCTACCAGGTCAACTTTGCCCAACGCTTTCGCGCGCCGTGCATCGGCGATCCATGGGCAGCCTACTGCGCGCTGCGCGAAGCCTGCCCGACGCCGTTTTCCGGGTTCCAGAGTTTGCCCGATGACGGCGCGGTGCTGAGCCTGTCGCCGGAACGCTTTGTGCGCATCAGCGAGCGTCAGGTGGAAACCCGCCCGATCAAGGGCACCCGCCCTCGCGGTTTAACACCGCAAGAGGACGCTGCCAACGCCGCTGAGTTGCTCGCCAGCCCCAAGGACCGCGCAGAAAACCTGATGATCGTTGACCTGCTGCGCAACGATCTCGGCCGCAGTTGCCGAATCGGCTCAGTGAAAGTGCCGGAGCTGTTCAGCCTGGAAAGCTACCCCAACGTGCACCACTTGGTGAGCAGCGTCACCGGCGTATTGGCCGACGACAAAGACGCCCTCGACCTGATCGCCGGCAGCTTCCCCGGCGGCTCCATCACCGGCGCGCCGAAGATTCGCGCCATGCAAATCATCGACGAGCTTGAACCCACCCGTCGCGGGCTCTATTGCGGCTCGCTGGTGTACCTGGACGTGCGCGGCGAGATGGACAGCTCCATCGCGATTCGCAGCTTGCTGGTCAAGGACGGGCAGGTGTGTTGCTGGGGTGGCGGTGGGATTGTGGCGGATTCAGAGTGGCAGGCGGAGTATCAGGAATCGTTGACGAAGGTGCGGGTGTTGTTACAAACGTTGGAAAATCTGTAGGGCACAGCCCCTTCCTAGCGTTGGAGTAGAACGCCATGCGATAGAAAAAGCCTGAATCAGAACCGCTGTGGACGGGATAGACGCTTGCAGATAGCGTCCGGATCGACCGTCCACCCGCCACCTGTGAAGGATCACATGAAGCGACTACCTCCTCGTCTGGAAATATTTCCGAGATTGCCTATCCACGCAATCGCACCTATGATCTCCCAAAATGGGAGGTTGAAGCGATGCGGATAATCGCTCTATCTACCCTACGAATATTCTGGGAAAGCCATTCAGCTTATAGCGACGCCAGAACACCGCTGGTCGAGTGGTATCGGCACATGGAAAAGGCCGATTATCCAACACTGCAAGCACTCAAGGCCGAGCTCAGAACGGCGAACATTCTTAAGGGCGGCAGGGTCGTGTTCAACGTCGGCGGCAACAAGTATCGAGTGATCATGGCCATCGACTACCAGCGACAACTTGGGTTTATACGGTTCGTGGGGACCCACGCTCAGTACGACCAGATCAACGCGGAGACTGCGTGATGAACATCAAACCTATTCACTCCCAGGAAGACCTGACTGCGGCAATCGTACGAGTCGAGCAGATATGGGGAGCACTACCCGGCTCGCCTGAAGGTGATGAGCTGGAAATCCTGGCAATCCTCATCGAGAAGTACGAAGCCGAGCATTACCCCATGCCCCCTTCGGATCCGGTAGAGGCTATCAAGTTTCGCATGGAGCAATTGGGCATGACCGCACGCGATCTGGAGCCGTTTATCGGCACCAGTGGGCGGGTGTCAGAGGTGCTGAACCACAAGCGCAAGCTGAGCCTGGCGATGATCAAACGCCTGCATGAAGGCTTGCGTATTCCTTATGAGCGCTTGCTGGCCGAGGGTTAGGCGGTGACGGAGCCGACGCCATCGCGGGCAACCCCGGCTCCCCCAGTTGACCGCGTCCTTTGACGTTACAGGGTCGAAGGTGGGAGCTGGCTTGCCTGCGATGGGGCGATCAGCCGCGCCGCATAACTTACAGGCTCAACTGCCGATTCGACGCCTTGATAAACTCTTTCTTCAAGTCTTCAAACGTATGCACCGCCGGGAACTGCGGGAATTCGCGGATCACATTGTCTGGCGCATGGAACAGGATCCCACGGTCTGCTTCACCCAGCATGCTGGTGTCGTTGTAGGAATCACCGGCAGCGATCACGCGGTAGTAGAGGGTCTTGAATGCCAGCACTGATTGGCGCTTGGGGTCTTTCTGGCGCAGTTTGTAGCTGACCACCCGGTCGTTTTCATCGGTGATCAAGCGGTGGCAAAGCAAGGTCGGGAACCCCAGCTGACGCATCAGCGGCTGGGAGAATTCGTAGAAGGTGTCGGACAGGATCACCACCTGGAAGCGCTCGCGCAGCCAGTTGACGAACTCGATGGCGCCGTCCAGTGGCTTGAGTGTGGCGATCACGGCCTGGATATCGGCCAGCTTGAGCCCATGCTCGTCGAGGATGCGCAGGCGCTGTTGCATCAGCACGTCGTAGTCGGGGATGTCACGGGTGGTGGCCCGCAGGGACTCAATGCCGGTTTTCTCGGCAAAGGCGATCCAGATTTCCGGAACCAGTACCCCTTCCAGGTCAAGGCAGGCAATTTCCACACGACACTCCTGTTAGATGTTGTTAGTCGAGCGAGCAAAAGGACTGCCGAACTCTAGCGACTCAAGCCCGCCGCCGCAACGCACGGCAGATTTTGATACCATCGCCGCCTATAGAGCGCTCAGCGCCACTGACCTGTAGGAACCGTCCTGATGAACCAAGCCTTCGACGTCGTTGAACTCGCCACGACTTATGCCAACAAGTCTGCCCAGGACATTCTCAAGCTGGCGTTCAGCCAGTTCGGCGATGATCTGTGGATTTCCTTCAGCGGTGCCGAGGATGTGGTGCTGGTGGACATGGCCTGGAAGCTGAACAAGAACGTCAAGGTGTTCAGCCTCGACACTGGCCGCCTGCACCCGGAGACCTACCGGTTTATCGAGCAGGTGCGTGAGTTCTACAAGATCGACATCGAGCTGATCTCGCCAGACCCGAGCAAGCTGGAGCCCTTCGTGAAAGAGAAAGGCCTGTTCAGCTTCTATAAGGACGGCCATGGCGAATGCTGCGGCATCCGCAAGATCGAACCGCTGCGCCGCAAACTTGCCGGTGTACGCGCCTGGGCCACCGGCCAGCGCCGCGACCAGAGCCCCGGCACCCGCAGCCAGGTAGCGGCGCTGGAAATCGACACGGCGTTCTCCACGCCGGAACGCACCCTGTACAAGTTCAACCCGCTGGCGCAGATGACCAGCGAAGAGGTGTGGGGCTACATCCGCATGCTGGAGCTGCCGTACAACAGCCTGCATGAGCGCGGGTTTATCAGCATCGGCTGCGAGCCCTGCACCCGGCCGGTATTGCCCCGCCAGCATGAGCGCGAAGGCCGCTGGTGGTGGGAAGAAGCCACGCAGAAGGAATGCGGGCTGCATGCGGGGAATATCATCAGCAAGGCTTGAGCCTCTGACACGGTTAAAAAACCTGTAGGAGCGAGCTTGCTCGCGAAAAACGTCAACGATAACGCGTGCTTCCAGAATAAACGCGGCGCCTGTGAATTTTTCGCGAGCAAGCTCGCTCCTACATAAAGCGATATTTGCTTTGGGGTCGGGCAAAACCTGTACACAACCTTGTAACCATAGGTGCCATTTTTGTGTGCAACTTAATCTACAGCGCACCAAAACGTAACATCTCCCTGCGCCAATGGCGCTGCATCTAAATAACCCTGCAATTAACGAAAAAATAAATACCTGTTCAAACGGTCAACTTATAGTGACCGTAATTCAGTGAGTTATTCGCAACCTATATAAAAACGAAATTAGCCGAGATTTTTATATATCGAGAACTGGCACGCATATGGCTTAGGCAGAAGTACGCTTTGTATACAATCAATACAAAACCTACATACACTTTGCCATCCGCCGCTTTGCTGCAGATGCGCTGGAGCCTGCCGGAATGCGTACAAGCCTCTCGAACACCCTCGCACTGGATCTGCCCTCCTCCCCATTAAGCCCTGCTGCCACAGGCCCCGGCCCGCTGGTACTCAGCCCGCGCCTGCACAACAAGGACCTGGCGCCCACCAAGATCGAAGGTCGGCGCTGGGGGCGCTATAGCATCTTTGCGTTGTGGACCAACGACGTGCACAACATCGCCAACTATTCATTCGCCATCGGCCTCTATGCATTGGGCCTGGGCGGCTGGCAAATATTGCTGTCCCTGGGGATTGGCGCAGCACTGGTGTACTTCTTCATGAATTTGTCGGGCTACATGGGGCAGAAGACCGGTGTGCCATTTCCGGTTATCAGCCGCATCAGTTTTGGCATTCACGGGGCGCAGATTCCGGCGTTGATTCGGGCGGTAATTGCGATTGCCTGGTTTGGGATCCAGACCTACCTGGCCTCGGTGGTTTTCCGTGTACTGCTGACGGCCATTCATCCAGGCTTTGCCGATTATGACCACAACTCGATTCTCGGCCTGTCGACCCTGGGTTGGGCGTGCTTTGTGGCGATCTGGCTGGTGCAGTTGGTGATCCTCGCCTACGGCATGGAAATGGTACGTCGCTATGAAGGCTTCGCCGGGCCGGTGATTCTGTTGACCGTGGCTGCGCTGGCCGGGTGGATGTACTTCCAGGCGAACGGGCAGATTGCCTGGTCGATCCGCGAGCCCCTGAGTGGCGGCGAGATGTGGCGCAATATCTTTGCCGGCGGCGCGCTGTGGCTGGCCATCTACGGCACCCTGATCCTCAACTTCTGCGACTTCGCGCGTTCGTCGCCGTGCCGCAAGACCATCCAGGTCGGCAACTTCTGGGGGCTGCCGGTGAATATTCTGGTGTTCGCCGCGATTACCGTGCTGCTGTGCGGCGGGCAGTTCCAGCTCAATGGCCGCGTGATCGAAAGCCCGACCGAAATCATCGCGGCGATCCCCAACACCTTCTTTCTAGTGCTCGGCTGCCTGGCTTTCCTGATTGTCACCGTGGCGGTGAACATCATGGCCAACTTCGTCGCCCCGGCCTTTGTACTGAGCAACCTGGCGCCCAAGTACCTGAACTTCCGCCGCGCCGGGTTGATCAGCGCCTTCGTTGCCGTGCTGATCCTGCCGTGGAACCTCTATAACAGCCCGTTGGTGATCGTGTACTTCCTCTCTGGCCTCGGCGCGCTGCTGGGGCCGTTGTACGGGGTGATCATGGTCGATTACTGGCTGATCCGTAAAAGCCAGGTGGATGTGCCGCAGTTGTACAGCGAAGACCCCCAAGGCATTTATTACTACAGCCGGGGGGTAAATATGCGTGCGGTGGCGGCGTTCATTCCGGCGGCGGTGATCGCCATCCTGCTGGCGCTGCTGCCGGGGTTTGCCAGCGTCTCGCCGTTTTCCTGGTTGTTTGGCGCCGGCATTGCCGGGTTGCTGTACCTGCTGATTGCCAAGCGTCAACCGCACTACGCCGATGTCAGCGGCGAAAGCATTGCCGTCGATAACGTCAGTCATTAAACAAGGACTCTCCATGCGTATCCTCGTGGTCAACGTCAACACCACCGAATCCATTACCGACACCATTGCCCAGCAAGCACGGGCCGTGGCTTCACCGGGCACCGAGATTGTCGGGCTCACCCCGTACTTCGGCGCAGAATCGGTGGAAGGCAATTTTGAAAGCTATCTGGCAGCCATCGCCGTGATGGATCGGGTAATGGCCTACGACCAGCCCTTTGATGCGGTGATCCAGGCCGGCTATGGCGAACATGGCCGCGAAGGCCTGCAGGAACTGCTCAATGTACCGGTGGTGGATATCACCGAGGCGGCGGCCAGCACCGCGATGTTCCTGGGGCATGCCTACTCGGTGGTGACGACCCTGGACCGCACTGTGCCGCTGATTGAAGACCGGCTGAAACTCGCCGGCCTCTACCAGCGTTGCGCTTCGGTGCGCGCCAGCGGCATGGCAGTGCTGGAGCTGGAAGAAGACCCGCTGGGCGCCATGGAAGCCATCGTGCACCAGGCGGAACTGGCTATTCGCGACGACAAGGCCGAGGTGATCTGCCTGGGCTGCGGCGGCATGGCCGGGCTGGACGAGCAGATTCGCCAGCGCACCGGGGTGCCAGTGGTGGACGGGGTGACGGCGGCGGTGATGGTGGCCGAGTCGTTGGTGCGGTTGGGGTTGTCGACGTCGAAGGTCAGGACTTATGCGACACCGCGGCCGAAGAAGGTCATCGGCTGGCCGGGCAAGTTCGGGCGGTAGACCGATGCGCCTGCATCGCGGGCAAGCCCGGCTCCCACAGCGATCGCCATCCAATGTGGGAGCCGGGCTTGCCCGCGATGGCCACGACTCGATGTAAGGCCGTGCTCAGATAGCACTGAAGCGTTGAGCCAGTTTCTGCTCGGCAAACTGCTCAATAACGAAATCCACAAACGCCCGTGTCTTGCCCGGCAGCAATTTATGCTCGGCGTAGTAGATGGAAATATTGCCGTCGTCCACATACCAATCAGGTAACACTCGCACCAACGCACCGCTGTCCAGGAACGGCACGGCCATCGGCATACTCACCAGCGCGATACCAAGGCCCTGGGCACTGGCGCAGCAAGCGGCTTCGGAGTCGCTCATGGTCATGGCCGGCTTCAGCACCAGTGGGCTGTGCTCGCGCTCACGGTGGGTCAGTTGCCATGAACGCACCCGGCCTGTCTGCGGCGAGCGAATCAAGATGCCGAGGCAGTGCGACAGATCCTCGGGCGCCCGCACCGGCAAGCGTCGAGCCAGGTAATCCGGCGATGCCACCAGCACCCGGTGCGCCGGGGTCAACTTGCGCGCCACCACGCCTTGGGGCAGCTCAAACCCGCCACCGATGGCCGCATCGAAGCCTTGCCCGATCAGGTCGACCTGGCGGTTATCGAAGTGCCAGTCCGGGCTGATATCCGGAAAGCGCTGCATGAATTCGCCCAACAACGGCACCACGTACCGATTGCCGAACACTGGCCCCATGCTGACCTTGAGCGTGCCCACCGGCCGCCCTTCGGCACTGGCCAGGTTGGCGACCGCATTCTGGATGGTGGTGAGGCTGCCACTGACTTCCGCCAGGAACATCTTGCCGGCTTCGGTCAGCGCCAGGCGCCGAGTGCTGCGCTGAAACAGCCGCACCCCGAGGCGCGCCTCCAACTTGGCAACGCTTTTACCCACCGCGGCGGGAGTGAGGCTCAGGTGCCGTGCAGCCTCGGCAAAGCTGCCACCCTCGGCGCTGCGCACAAAGCATTCGATACTGCCAAAGCTTTCCATATCGCCCCACTCTAAACTTTTGGTTTACACAGACTATAGCAACCACGGGCTACCGAGCTGCGCGGGTGAGGTCGATACTCGCTCCATCAACTACCTCGGAGATCGACATGAGCACACATAACCTCACCGGCAAAGTCGCCTTGATTCAAGGCGGTTCCCGCGGTATCGGCGCCGCCATCGTCAAGCGCCTCGCCGCCCAGGGGGCAGCGGTTGCCTTTACCTACGTCAGCTCGGCCGCCAAGGCTGAAACACTGCAGAACGAGGTGATCAGCGCAGGGGGTCAGGCTCTGGCGATTCACGCCGACAGCGCCGATGCCGCGGCGATTCGCGCTGCGGTCAACGCCACCGTCGAGGCGTTTGGACGCCTGGATATCCTGGTGAATAACGCTGGCGTGCTGGCCATCGCGCCGCTGGAAGCATTCAAGCTGGAAGACTTCGACCAGACCTTGGCGATCAATGTGCGCAGCGTATTTATCGCCACCCAGGAAGCCGCCAAGCATATGGGCGAAGGTGGCCGGGTGATCAATATCGGCAGCACCAACGCCGAACGCATGCCCTTTGGCGGTGGCGGGCCCTACGCCATGAGCAAGGCGGCGCTGGTGGGGTTGACCAAGGGATTGGCGCGGGATCTGGGGCCGCGGGGCATCACCATCAACAACGTGCAGCCTGGACCGGTGGACACCGACATGAACCCGGCGAACAGTGATTTTGCCGAAAGTCTGATCGGGTTGATGGCGGTAGGTCGGTATGGGCATGTGGAGGAGATTGCCAGTTTTGTGGCCTATCTGGCCGGGCCGGAAGCCGGCTATATCACGGGCGCCAGCCTGACCATCGATGGTGGTTTCAGCGCCTGATTTTGCAAAACCGCAACCCAAATGTGGGAGCTGGCTTGCCCGCGAATACGGTGAGTCAGTTGATAAATCTACTGACTGACACCCTGCATTCGCGAGCAAGCCAGCTCCCACATTTTTGACCGCGCGGGTTCAGGCCATGGGAGGCAAGCCGTAGGCGGCCAAATCAAAGTCGGCGAGCTTGCGAATAATCTGGTCAGCATGCTGGTACTTGCTGTCAGCCATGGCCTCATCGGGCACCGCAATAGCGGTCATGTGCGCAGCCTTCGCGGCCGTCACGCCGAACGGCGAGTCTTCGAACACCAGGCAATCCTCAGGCGCTACACCCAACCGGCGCGCGGCGGTGAGGAAGATATCCGGCGCTGGCTTGGCGGCGCCGACTTCCGGGTCGTCGGCGGTGACGATGGTGTCGAACAGGCCAAACCATTCACGGTGCAGGGTGGTCTTGTGGCCAAACGAGTTACGCGATGAACTGGTGCCCACCGCAATCGGAATATTGTGCGCCTTCAAGTGCCGCACCAACGCCTCGGCGCCGGGCATGCCCAGAGCCTTGGGAAAACGCTCGCTCATCAGCGGTTCGCGTATTTCCAGAAACTCGGCGGGCGTGATCGGCAGGTCCAGTGCCTTGACCACGTAATCGGCCAAATCCTGGGCACCCCGCCCGATGATGTGCTGCTTGATGCCCCAGTCGTAGGTACGGCCATAGCGTTCGGCAATGATCTGCGTGACTTCGGTGTAGATGCCTTCGGTATCCAGCAACAACCCGTCCATATCGAAAATCACGGCCTTGATCGGGACAGCGTTACGCGGTGCATTCATCACAACACAACCTTGGGGCGAGGACTAAAAGGATTCAGCACAATAACGGCCCTCGTTGCCTGCAAGCAACCTTCGTGGACCATCCGTTGATTCATACCACGCAACAGTTTTACCCGTCGGCGCTGACGGCGGCCGTCTAGGGTTTGAGAGGAAAACGTCATGACCCGTTGACGCGGATCTGAAAATATTGATTGCAAACCTTATAAAAGACTTATTAATCTCCAATGAATTCAATCCAATGGACGCGAAAAGCCGTCAAACAATTGCTTCGGTTGCATTCGTATCATCAGCAACAGGTACGCGATGCCGTGTCCGCTCTTGAACACATGCCCGATGCAATCAACGTCAAGGCGCTGGTTAACCATCCTCACAGCTATCGCTTGCGGGTAGGTCATTACCGGGTCCTTTTCGACTGGGACGGCAGCCTCCAGGTCGTCAGCATCCAAGAGGTTAAAAAACGTGACGAGCGAACCTACTGCCGTACAGATCATCCACAATACGCAGGGCAAGCCAGCCTATGTGGTGATTCCCTATGAACACTATGTGGCGCAGCAAAACGATCCAAACCTGATCCCCCATGCGGTAGTCAGCCGCCTGGTGGATGGCGCAACACCTATCCGCGCGTGGCGCGAGCACCTGAGCTTGACCCAGGAAGAAGTCGCCAAGCGCCTGGGTATTTCACAATCGGCATTTGCCCAGCAGGAAGCGGTCAGCAAACCCCGCCGCACCACGCGGGAAAAGATAGCGAAGGCGTTCGGTATCAATGCCAGTCAACTGGAGCTATAACGGCACGCTGCAAAAATTCACGTATCCCTTCACCTCACATCGAGCTCAAACATGCTCTACCGCCTAGCCGCCGACGGCCTTGTGCTGTTCCACCTGGCCTTTATCCTGTTCGTGCTGCTCGGCGGCCTGCTCACCCTGAAGTGGCCCCGGGTAATGTGGCTACACCTGCCCGCCGTTGCCTGGGGCATCACGGTGGAGGTGCTGCACCTGCCCTGCCCGCTTACCCGCTGGGAAAACCTGTTTCGCCACTTGGCCGGGCAGGATGGTTATGGCGGAGGGTTTATCGAGCACTACATCCTGACGCTGATCTACCCCGCCGGGCTGACTGCCAATATCCAATTGCTGTTGGGAGCCGTGGTGGTGGTGATCAACCTCGCGGTGTATGGGCGGGTTATCCGCCGTTACGTACAGGCTTGAGACAGCTGCGCTGGTGAAGAATCAGCGCAGCTCAATCCGTTCGCGGTCGCCCCATGTCCGAAGCCTTCGAAATCCCCAGCCCCACGAAAACGCCGGAGAGCAAATGTGGGAGCTGTCGAGCCCCAGCGAGGCTGCGATGGGATCACCGCGCAGTACCCGCCAGACTGAGTCATCTGCATCCCAGCCTCGCTGATTGATTTCAATCTGCCAGCTGAGCGCTTAGAGTGTCGCCCCGAGAATTGAATCTCGAGATTGAATCTATGGAGTTATAAGTGAAATACGTCAGTAAAGTCGTTGCAGCAGCCGTACTTGGTTTCACCCTGGCAGGTTGCACCGGCACCGCCATGAAAACCCAGCAATACGACGCCAGCCAATACACCGTGCTGGGCCACAGCGAAGCCAGCGCCACCGGCATCATGCTGTTGGGCGTCATCCCCATCGGCCAGAACAACCGCTTCGTGCGCGCCCAGGATGCAGCCATCAAGGCCAAGGGCGGCGACGCGCTGATCAACACCCAAGTACAGGAAAAGTGGTTCTGGGCTTGGGTATTGAACGGCTACACCACCAAGATCTCCGGTGATGTGATCAAGCTGAAAACCGCGCAATAAGTATGAAACTGCCAGGGCGCTGACCCGGCAAGCGACGTATCATGGGCCTGACTTTCGAGGATGGCCCATGAACCTCAGTATCGTTTACGCCCTTGCGGCCGCCGCCCTGTTCGGCGCCAGCACCCCGCTGGCCAAAAGCCTTGGCCTGGGCCTCTCGCCCATCCTGCTCGCCGGGCTGCTCTACCTGGGCAGCGGCATCGGCCTTGCCGGTGTGCGCGTCATCCGTGATCGCGGCTGGAAACCTACCGGGCTAACCCCATCGGAATGGCCCTGGCTACTTGGCGCCATCGCCTTCGGCGGCCTCCTCGGCCCCGTTGCATTAATGTTCGGCCTGACCCGCACCACCAGCGCCAGCGCCTCCCTGATGCTCAACCTTGAGTCGGTACTGACCGCCGTGATCGCCTGGGTCGTGTTCCGCGAAAACGCCGACCGACGCATCGTCCTCGGCATGCTCGCCATTGTGCTGGGCGGCGTGGTGTTGTCAGGGTCCGGTGCTGACGGCAACCGCCAGGACTGGACCGGACCGCTCGCCGTTGCGCTGGCGTGTTTGTGCTGGGGGATCGATAACAACCTCACGCGCAAAGTGTCCGCGTCTGACGCATTGTTTATCGCAGGTGCCAAAGGCTTGATTGCGGGGCTGGTCAATTGCAGCCTGGCGCTCTACCTCGGGGCGCAGATTCCGGGCGTGGCGCAATTGGCACCGATTCTACTGGTTGGGTTCCTCGGCTATGGCATCAGCCTGGTGATGTTCGTGCTGGCCCTACGCGGGCTGGGCAGCGCGCGCACCGGCGCTTATTTCTCCACGGCACCTTTTCTCGGTGCCGCAGTGGCGTTGCTGGTATTTGGCGAATCGGTGACCGTGGCGTTCTGGATTGCCTCGGCGCTGATGGCCGTGGGCGTGTGGCTGCACCTGACGGAGCGGCATGCCCATGAGCATGTGCATGAGGCAACGGAACATGGGCATTGGCATGTGCATGATGAGCATCATCAACATGAGCATGGGTTTGAGTGGGATTCGAAGGTGCCTCATAGCCATGTGCATGTACATGGAGTGATGAGGCATAGCCATGCGCATTTTCCGGATGTGCATCATCGGCATAGGCATTGAGAGGGCAGCGCGTCGCCCGTGTCAAAGGAACGGATTAGTTTTCTATAAAGAGCCAGCTGATACACATGACGGTAGCGGATGTGAAAGCAATCAGTGTAGGAATGACCATCCAGTACTTGAGATGTCGTGGGATTTTTTCCACGTCCTCAACCCGTACTAAACGTCTCCATTGGAGCACTTTAGGCATAAGAATGATGATAGCCATGGCGAATACGCGCACCTGCCGGCCTTCAAATGGAGTATTACGAAAAATACGCCGGTGCATGTTTACATAGTCGCTGTGCTCCACAAAGCGCTCCGCCGCATCGAGTTTTTTGAACATGGCACAAAAAGTGAGAGGAATGCTAAATAGCATGATGACGCCCGCGCACATGCCGATGTATTCGAAGACCATTTAACCCCTCACAGTCTCATAGAGCACTTTTCCTATATTTTCTCCGAAAGAGCTTCCGGCTTTGCCTAAAACGAGCCCACCTGTGGCACCGCCAACGATGGCACATGCCAAGGCTCCGGCGCCTGCTGTAGGTATGCCAAAAACAATCATGCAGGCACCTGTTCCTACAGCGGCCCCCATACTCCCACCTAGCAATGCACCACCCACCCCCAGCACTGACTTACCTCCTTCCACATACTTCGCCTGCGTGCACGCTTGCTCACGCCCCGAGGAGCACGCCTCCGTTATCTCCAGAGCCGTCGCCCCAACATCCAGCGCTATACCAATATAAGTACCCTTCTTCAAAATCTGCGAAGCCTTGGCTACTCGCTTAACCCGCTGCTCATACCCAGGAATTTCTCCATGGTGCCAATAGCTTTTACTGGAAATCCCCAGCATTTTTTTTATTGACCCTTCCTTTTTCATACCTGTCCCAAAGCGCGCCACTCCGGAAAGTTGGGTATCCAGCCGTGTAAACAGCGCTGCTCGCTTGACCAGGAACGCCTGCTTCGCCTCCACGGAGCCCTTTCTCAAGTACTGCTTATGCAAATCCTCAATGTCCATAAGCGTCTTCTCGATTTGCTCCAGATGTTTGTTCCAGGCACTGCTCGCGCTCCCCATGCCGAGGGAGGTGTAAGACAAGATCGCCTGTAGCTGATCATAGTTTTTGATCAGGAACTGGTCCGCTGCGGAGTGCGCCAGCAGGGCAAGTTTTATGTTCTGCGCCGAGCGCATCAACCGTGCCTCCTCAGCGGTGCACGATGCGGTTCGGCTATCCCCGATGATGACTAAATGCCCAGGCAACACCACTGTGTTGCGGATGTGCGAGTTGAGGATGTCGAATTTGGTCTGTGAATGCGGATCAAGCTTCAGGCTGATTTTGAGCAATGGATAAGGCTGCGGTTGCTCATTGATAAATGCATAGGGTCCCTGCATGCACACACCTCCAAGTGACTGAGGTGCAGGACTATAAGAAGGCGTTACAACCGCAGTAAGACGCGCGCTTGAGCTCTGTTAATGTTTCGGAAATAGACTACTTAAGATCGGGCATACGCCTACAAACGCAGGCTTTGTGCCGTTACACAAGTCCTTGAGAACCTCGCACTACGTAGTGAGATCAGTAGTGATGCGATTGTACTCAGTGATTTTGAGTTGCTTTGTTCAATCCCTTTGCGCGACGGCTGCGATTTGCTGGACGTCATGAGAAGGCGAATGGATATGCCAAGCGCGTGACCTGACAACGCTAGCCTTTTCAAACCCCAGAAATCACAAAACCCCTAGTTTCTCTCGAAACCAGGGGTTTTGTTTACATCGAATTTGGCGGTGAAGGAGAGACTCGAAAGCGCTGTGGAAATTACTTAAAGATCGCTTTGTTGTAATATTCTCCTGACTTAATTGCAGGATAAAGTACACCTAAGCGCTCAACACATCTGTGCTCAAATTCTTCGTGCACCGATTTCTTCCCCTGAAATTTTCTCTCTTTACCCACGGCCGCTTCGTATGTCATCTCGCTAGTTATCAGATTAAGAACCTTCTTCCTGCATAGATCTTCGTAAGACACCACTACTTGAAGAAAGCAAACCGTAAAAAGTGTCTTCAACACTTCAACACTATTCTTTTCCGTTCGAAAAGATTTAGGCACCACCGAACACTGATGGGATAGCAATAAACTTTTAGCTTTACTTACATCCTTATCCGAAAAAATCGCATATGGATTATGCGCAAAAGTATTCCTTATACCATTGCAATAGTCAAAAAACTTTCGCACATCTGAACTCAAAACACCTAAAGCAGAAAGAAAATCAAACTTCAGCAAGAAAGAAACTCTTCTTAGCTCCATTACATTAGCCATAGGAAGAGCTTCAAAAAGAGTTTTATCTAGAACTTTATCTATCGAAAAGTGTAATTTTACGACCAAATTTAATAAATCGGTTTCACCCTCAACTAAAGTTCTAAAGTCTTTCTCAATAGACTCAACGTTCATCGGGCTCTCCTTGCAAGGTCTCAAAGCGCCATTTTTTTGCAATTCAAATGTGAGCGTGAATTCCCAGCAACCAAGCTGCACCCACCATCTTCAGGTGCAGATCTGGCCTACAAACTGACCTAGGCGCTCCCAATGATCAATAGTTTAGGAGCTCGTTTGCAAGTCACCTGCCTCCACCACTGTTCCCAGAATTGTTCCCATACGGCCCTTTTTCAGACACCAGAAACCACAAACCCCCGACTTTCTCTAGGAAAATCAGGGGTTTGTGTTTACTTAATGTGGCGGTGAAGGAGAGATTCGAACTCTCGATACAATTTCTTGTATACACACTTTCCAGGCGTGCTCCTTAAGCCACTCGGACACTTCACCGTATCTCGTCAAACCAGTTCAGTCTGTCGAGGCGCGCTAATGTAGTCGAAAGCCTTTCTGATGGCAAAGGTTTTTTTCAGAATTTTCATGCGGTTAGACCGTTATGCCATTCCCCGCCCGGCAAGGGGTGGTGATTGTGCCATTCTCAGGCATCGGCGGCACGCGTCTGGAGCGCTTGCTGCGCCCTGCTCCGGGGCGTCTACCCTTGGGGATGGAGGAAAAGCCTGACTGGGTAGTCAGTCACGGCGCTTTACCCGCACGGGCGTGGTGAGTAACGTCTGCGCATCTATCTCTATAACAAGCCCTACAAGGAACCGCGTCATGAGTGAGTTGATTGCCTACCACTTCGAAGACGGTATCGCGACCCTGACCCTGAGCAACGGCAAGGTGAATGCCATTTCTCCGGCGGTGGTCAGTGAGTTTAATGCGGCGCTGGATCAAGCCGAGAAGGATCGGGCGGTGGTGATCATCACGGGTACGCCGGGGATTTTGTCGGGTGGTTATGATTTGAAGGTGATGACCGCCGGCCCTAAAGAGGCAATCAGCCTGGTGACCTCGGGTTCGACCCTGGCGCGGCGGATGTTGGCGCATCCGTTCCCGGTGATCGTGGCCTGCCCTGGGCATGCGGTGGCCAAGGGCGCGTTCCTGTTGTTGTCGGCCGATTATCGGATTGGCGTCGAAGGCCCGTTCAGCATTGGCCTCAATGAAGTGGCGATTGGCATGACCATGCACCACGCCGGTATCGAGTTGGCGCGGGACCGCCTGCGTAAGTCGGCGTTTCAGCGTTCGGTGATCAATGCCGAGATGTTTGATCCACAAGGCGCCTTGCACGCCGGTTTCCTCGACAAGGTGGTGGCACCGGAAGAACTGCACGCCGCCGCACTGGAAGCGGCACGGCAGCTGAAGAAGATCAATATGAACGCGCACAAGCACACCAAGTTGAAAGTGCGTCGCGCACTGCTCGAAGCTCTGGACGATGCAATCATCCAGGATCAGGGCCATAGCCTGAGCTAAATCCTACACCTGCTGTGCCTGAGCCCGACCTTGAGTCGGGCTTTTTCTTACCTATAAATGTGAAACGTCCGTAGCCGCTCTAGCTAGCCGGTATCGGCCCATGTGGAAACATGCGCTTAAACATCGGCTATCTCCTACATCTGTAGGGGCAATTGCCGAATACAGTGCACATCCGTACACTGCGCCACCTTTTGTCCCGATGGGCCGTGTCGATGCTTTTTCTGTTGCGTATGTTGTTGATGAGCCTGCATTTTATGATCGCTGGCGTGCTGGGTGTGCTGGTCGGTGTGTGCCGGCCGTTCAATCCGGACAACAGCCGTCTCTGCGCTCGCCTGTATGCGTTGCCGGCCATGCGGATCCTGGGCTTGAACGTGAAGACCGACGTCGACTCGCTGCGCAACAAGCCCGGTACCTGCGTGGTAATCGCTAATCATCAGTCCAACTACGATCTGTTTGTGTTCGGCAATGTGGTGCCCCATCGCACGGTCTGCATCGCCAAGAAAAGCCTGAAATGGGTACCACTGTTCGGCCAATTGTTCTGGCTGGCGGGCAATGTGCTGATCGACCGTGACAATGCGCACAAGGCCCGGCGTGCGATGCTCACCACCACGCATACCTTGCAGCATGAGGACACGTCGATCTGGGTGTTCCCAGAAGGCACGCGCAACCTGGGCAAAGGGTTGTTGCCGTTCAAGAAAGGCGCGTTCCATATGGCGATTGCGGCCGGTGTGCCTATCGTGCAGGTGTGTGTCAGCAATTACGTGACGCAGATGAAGCTCAATCGTTGGGACAGCGGCAGTGTGCTGATACGATCTTTGCCGCCGATTCCTACCTGTGGATTGACGGTGGATGACATCCCTCAGTTACTGCTGACGTGTCAGACGCAGATGGATGAGTGCATTGCACAAATGGACCGTGAGCTTGTAGGAGCGAGCTTGCTCGCGAAAAACGTATAAGCGACGACGGTCCCACCTGATGGCGCTGCGTTATCGTTGACGATCTTCGCGAGCAAGCTCGCTCCTACAGG